>JBGSJT010000802.1:0-12164 GCA_041741715.1 Pirellulaceae bacterium
GCCGATTCCCGAAAATCAAATCGTGGAATCAATTCGCATCGGCCCTGCTTCGATCTGTAATTGGAGCGAACCGATGTACCGCACGGATCCGAAATTCGTGCTGCGCAACCTGAATGGCAGCATGGACGAGTTTGCATTGTATTCGGACGCATTGTCCGCAGATGAAATTTTGCAGTTGTATCGCGATGGAAGTCCAAATGAGCTTTAAATCAATCGTTGTCCCCGTACTGGCGAGTTGGGTGTTGGCCTCCAGCGTTTACGCAGACGAGTCAGCCGAACGATTATTCGCGTTGAAAGTCCAGCCGTTGCTGAAAGACAAATGCTTAGGCTGTCACGGCGGCGATTCCGACGACCTCAAGGGCGAGTTCAGTGTGTTGACTCGCGAAGCGCTGTTGCGGGGCGGTGAGTCGGAAGAAGCAGCGATCGTTCCCGGAAAGCCAGACGAAGGAACGTTCGTCTCAGCGATCCAGTGGGAAACGCTCGAGATGCCGCCCAAAGAGAATGATCGGCTGACCGAGCAACAAATCGAGATGGTGCGTGAATGGATTCAAAAGGGAGCTCCTTGGCCCAATGAGAAGGCTCAATCAGCCTATCGCGAGAAAGAGGCTAAGAAACGGGTGACCGACGAAGGAATGATTGTCGACACCAGCGGTGGTACTTCGGAACAATGGACCAACCGACGATATCCGCCAGAAGACTTATGGGCGTTCTTGCCCGTCAAGTCGAAATCCGAACTATTGCCGGCCGATGTTGACCGAGACAAAGCGATCGACCACTTCATTGATGCAAAACTGGATGAAGCTGGGATCACCGCAGCGCCACTCGCAGACGCAAACGACTTGATCCGTCGGGCAACCTATGATCTCACAGGTCTTCCGCCAACGCCTGCTGAAGTGGCCGAGTTTCAGGAAGCTTACTCGAAGCAGCCGGATCACGCTTGGGCTTCGCTGATCGAACGCTTACTCGATAGCCCCCGATATGGCGAACATTGGGCCAGGCACTGGCTGGACGTCACCCGCTATGCCGACACCGGAGGCATGTCGAATGACTACGAACGTTCCAACATGTGGAGGTATCGAGATTATGTCATCCGTGCCTTCAATTCCGACAAGCCGTACAACGAATTCATCGTCGAGCAATTGGCCGGTGACGAGTTGGCCGACGAATCCGTTCGAGCAAGGAATGGCGGTTCACAGGAAGCTGTCAAACAGGCACAGTTGAAAGGCAAGTACAACGAACAGGAAGCGGAGTGGCTGGTTGCTACAGGGTTTCTGCGGTTAGGCCACTGGGATAACGCAATGGTCGAGGCCGACGAAGCTCGACAAATTTATCTCGACGACTTAGTCAATATCACCGGGCAAACATTCTTGTCCCAAACACTTCGCTGTTGCAAATGTCACGATCATAAGTTTGATCCGATTCCAACACGGGATTACTACCGAGTGTATTCGGCGTTCTCAACAACTCAGATGGCTGAACGCAACGTACCGTTCTTACCCGAAGAAGACCTGAGCCACTTCGATGCCGGTAAAGCGCATGTGAAGCGAATGCTCGAATTCGCTGTCGCGGAGAAAAACAAGATCGCCGAAAAGCAGGAAGCTGCAGCGCGGGCTTGGTACATCGAAAATGTCTTGCCCTACAAACCGGAGAATCAACGCAAGGATGATCCCGACGAAATGAAGCCGCCGCGACACGTCGGACTGGACCACGTCGAGCAAGGACAGTTGAAAGTTCGCGAACAAGATGAATGGATATGGACGCGACAGTTGGAACGCTACGAGCCGATGGCGCAAAGCGTCTACAACGCGGCGCAGGCTGATTTAGCTTGGAATGGGGCTCGTAAACTGCGAATCAGTGGCAAGCACACCGATGCCGATTCGCCGAAAAGTTTCATATTGTCTGGTGGTGCGTTAACGGCTTTGGGGGATCGCGTTTTTCCAGGAGTGCTTAGTGCTCTGACGCTTACCGTCGGAAGTCAATCGGATGATCCGTATTTGGTAACTAACGATGTTAATGGCCGACGTTTGGAGTTAGCCAAGTGGATAGCAAATCCGAAGAATGCGTTGACGACCCGAAGTATTGCTAACCGAATTTGGCAATTTCACTTCGACAAAGCGATAGCCGCAAACTCCAACAACTTCGGTGGAAAAGGGGCCAAGCCGACTCATCCGATGTTGCTGGATTACTTGGCGGACGACTTTGTCGAGGGTGGATGGTCAATCAAACGCATGCACCGACTGATCATGATGTCCGATGTCTATCGTCGATCGACGGCCAAAACAGACTCAGAAAAACTTGCCACGGTCGATCCGAATAATTCGTTACTGTCCCATTTCCCGAGGCGGCGCCTCACCGCCGAGGAGCTACGTGATTCGATGCTGTCGGCAACGGGTGAACTCGTTCACTGCGCTGGTGGCCTGCCAGTCATGCCGGAGATCAACATGGAAGTGGCGTTGCAACCTCGAATGATCCAGTTCTCCCTAGCGCCCGCATATCAACCTTCACCGACACCGGACTTGAGAAATCGGCGAACTATTTTTGCTTACAACGTCCGAGGGCAGGCAGACCCGTTCACTGATTTGTTCAACCAGCCCAATCCGAATGAATCGTGTGAGCTAAGAGAATCTGCAGCAGTCACGCCACAAGTATTCAGTCTGCTAAACAGCGACCTGATCACGGATCGCTCCATCGCGATGGCGTTGCGTTTGGAATCCGAACAACAAGAGTTGTCAGGCCAGATACTTACTGGCTTCAAGGAGGTTTTATTGCGTGAACCGACAGTGCAAGAGTTTGAGCGGCTCAGCCAATACGTCAAAGAGATGACCACCTATCACACGAACGTCGAAGTCAAGCCAGCGGAGTATCCGGCACGCATTACCCGCTCGCTGGTTGAGGAATTCAGCGGAGAGACGTTTGAGTACGAAGAGATTTTGCCGGTCTTCGAGAACTATCAAGCTGATAAGAAACCAAGCCAAGTCAGCCCAGCAGTACGAGCACTCGCGGACATGTGCTTGCTGCTCTTTAACACCAACGAATACATCTACGTGGAGTGAGCCGATAGCCATAATGCCATCGGAGTCAGCGGACACGAATCCACACGATGCTGTTTCCCGACCGCTTTCGGGTCACGGCACATACAATTAACCCAAAAAACGAGACTCAAACCATGAATACAAGACGCGACTTTATTTACAGCCTAGGTGCATCCTTAGGATCGGTAGCCTTGTCGTCGATGCTTCAAGCAGATGAAGTGATCTCTTCGCCGTTGTTGCCGAAAAAGCCGATGCTGCCGGCAAAGGCGAAGAATGTGATCATGCTGTTCATGGAGGGTGGTCCCGGTCATATGGATACATTTGATCCCAAACCAGAACTTTCGCGACTTCACAAGCAGGAATCAAAACTCGCTTTCGGTCAGGAAAGCGGCTTCAAGTTTTTCGTTGGTAGCCCGTTCAAATTCCAGAAGGTCGGCAATAACGGAATTGAAATGTGCGATCAGTGGAAGCACTTGGCTGATCCGTACATCGCTGATGAGCTTTGCAATTTCCGAGGTTGTCAGGCAGAGTCGCTGAATCACCCCGAAGCCCTATTTCACATGAACACGGGTAGTCGACTGGGAGGCGACCCGGCGCTCGGTTCCTGGGCAAATTACGGGCTCGGAACCGAGAATCAAAATCTTCCTGGTTATGTTGTGATGACGGAATTGGCATTGCCGCAAGGTGGTCCGACCAACTGGAGCAACGGCTTTCTGCCACCCTATTATCAGGGAACTCGACTGCGACCTGAGGGCTCCCCGATTTTGGATCTCTCCCCGCAAAGCTTCAAGTCGCGGGAACACCAGCGCCATGCCCTCGATGAGCTCGCTTGGTTGAATCAACAACATCTGCAAACGATCGGCGAGAAAGATGAACGACTATCGGCAAGAATGGAGAACTACGAGCTTGCGTTTCGTATGCAAACCGAAGTTCCAGGCGTAATCGACTTAGCGAGCGAGTCACAGAAGACTCAGGAGATGTATGGATTGGATGAGGCCGATACAAAAGTGTTTGGACGGCAGTGTTTGATGGCACGCCGGTTGGTAGAAAGTGGCGTTCGCTTTGTTCAGATATTCAGCGGCGGATGGGATAGCCATGATTACTTGGAGCGAGGCCACACGTCGCGTATCAAGAGTGTCGACAAACCGATCGCGGCACTGATTCGCGATTTGAAGCAACGCGGCATGTTAGAAGACACGCTGGTGATTTGGACGGGGGAATTCGGACGAACTCCAGACAACAACAAACGCGGTGGCGTTTATTCTCTCGGGCGCGGTCACAATAGCAAGGCGATGACGATGCTGTTCGCCGGAGGTGGCGTTAAGCCTGGCGTGGTTGGCGCGACCGACGAACTCGGAGCATCGGCCGTTGAATGCGTACATCCAATTCGTGATTTGCATGTCACGTTATTGCACTTGCTGGGACTCGATGACAACAAGTTAACCTACTTTCACGCCGGACGATACAAACAACTGTCCCAGTTCGGAGGCGAAGTCATCAAAGAAATTATCGCCTAACGTGAGCCGAGTGCCGTACGGCACCGGGCGGAACTTAGTAACGCACTGACGTATCAGCTTTGGATCGCACCAACCATGAAAACACAACGCTTTTCCAGTTTTTCTCATCTGATTGCAATCGCCTTATTTGGCACGCTTACAACGTCGATGGCGCAGGCTGCGAATCGGCCAAACATTCTTTACATCATGTCAGACGATCATGCGGCACACGCTATATCCGCCTACGGCGGGCGTCTGGCAGAAGTCGCACCGACGCCCAACATCGATCGACTTGCTGCCGAAGGTGCTTTGTTCACCAACGCGTTTTGTACAAATTCAATCTGTTCGCCTTCGCGAGCCTGCGTCCTGACGGGCCAGTACGACCACGTTAACGGTGCCTTCGACCTTGCCGGAAGTGTCGCGCCGGGCAAGCAAATGTTGGCAATTCAAATGAAACAGGCTGGCTATCAGACGGCGATGATCGGCAAATGGCACCTGAAAGAAGAACCGGCAGATTTCGATTACTACTGTGTGTTGCCCGGACAAGGCGAATACCACAATCCGGAGTTTCTTATTCGTGGTGAAAAGCCATGGGGCAAGAATCTCATCAAGGCTGACGGAAAACATGTCACCGACGCGATCACAGACATCTCGCTTGACTGGCTCAAAGAAGAACGCGACCAAAGCAAGCCGTTTTTCCTAATGCATCACTTCAAAGCGCCGCATGATTACTTTGACAATGCACCTCGCTACGAGACCTTTTTGCGCGACGTCGCCATTCCCGAACCAGAAACGCTTTGGAAACGCGATCCGATGTTTGGGTCGATTGCCACGCGAGGCGCAAACGATGAATTGATTCCACACATTGGCACTTCGATTGGCGGTCGGAACCCGCGTCGTTCCTACCTCGGTGATCTTCCAAAACTTTATCCAGCCGAATTCCCCGCGAACTATGATCCTGCCAATTACAGCGATGAAGAGAACACGCGTTTGGCGTACAACGCGTACTTGAAAAAGTTTCTCCGATGCGGGAAGGGAATCGATGACAACCTTGGTCGGCTCTTTGATTATCTCGAAGCGACCGGCCAACTGGACAACACGCTGATCATTTATACGGCTGACCAAGGATTCATGCTCGGCGAACACGACTATCAAGACAAACGCTGGATGTACGATCAATCTCAACGGATGCCGTTCTTGGTTCGTTACCCTGAGAAAGTAAAGGCTGGCCAGCGTTTTGATATGATCGTCGAAAATGTTGACTTTGGTCCGACGATGCTCGAATTCGCCAAAGCCGAGATTCCATCGACGGTTCAGGGGGCTTCGTTCAAGTCGTTGTTAGAAACGGGACAGGAGCCCGAAGGATGGAAGCAGGAAGCCTACTATCGGTATTGGATGCACATGGCTCATCACGACAATCCTGCGCATCTTGGCATGCGTACGAAAACTCACAAGCTGATTTATTACTACGGTTGCAACTACGACGGCGGCTACCAGACTCCGCCGGGCTGGGAGCTTTATGACCTAGTTGATGACCCAATGGAAACTCGCAACGTCATTGATGAACCTGCAAACCGACAACTTGTCGTGGAACTTAAAGATCGTTTTGCCACGTTGCGAGAACGAGTCGGTGACGATGGTTCCCACTTCCCAAAATGCGAAGCGATTGTGCAGGAGTTTTGGGACTATGACTCGAAAGACCAAGCGAAAGCAATCGAGTTGTCACATGAATATCTCAGTCGACGGCAAGCGGAACTGAAAGCCGGAAAAACATCCGTGCGTACCTGGATAGGCGAGTAGGCGTCACTTGTGAGCCGTGATGCGTCAGCGCCCGGGTAATTCGATGACTCGCAAGACCGAGCGAAAACAAGCAATTTGAGTAACGAAATCATGAAACTGAACGCGATTCCATTTGCATTGGCCACCATTGGATTCTTCGGTCAATTGGCCATCGCAGATGACATTGACTTCAATCGTGACATGCGCCCGATCCTGTCGGATAAGTGCTACTTCTGTCACGGGCCAGATGCCAACACACAAGAAGCGGGGCTGAGGCTCGACTCGCACAACGGTGCTGCCGACGTGATCGAATCTGGCGAATTGATCGAACGGATCACCAGCGATGAACCCGACGTGGTGATGCCACCGCCTAATTCGAAGTTAGCACTTACCGCGCAAGACAAAGAGCTGCTCCAGGCGTGGATCGACCAAGGAGCGCAGTACAAGGGTCACTGGTCTTTCCAGCCTCTTCCCGATTCCGTTTCAGTTCCCGAGGTGGTTAATCGAAGTTGGTGTCGTCAGCCGATCGATCAATTTGTTCTCGCGAAGATCGAAGCCGCAAACATCAAACCGAATGGGCCTGCAGAGCCCCTGCGATGGTTGCGCCGGGCAACGCTGGATCTGACGGGCCTACCACCCACGACAAAACAGATCGAAGAGTTTTCTTCCGCGGTCTCAAACGCGATCGGCAAGGGTTCGGACGATTCGACACTCCAGCGTGTGTACGAATCGACCGTTGAGAAGTTGCTCGATTCGATGGCCTTTGGCGAGCACATGGCGGTTGCATGGTTAGACTCGGCCAGATACGCCGATTCGTATGGATATCAATCGGACAAACTAAATACACAATGGCCGTACCGTGACTGGGTCGTGAAAGCCTTCAACGACAACTTGCCCTACGACCAATTTCTGACATGGCAATTGGCGGGAGACTTGCTGGAAAACCCAACGCAAGAGCAACGGTTAGCAACCGCATTCAATCGCATTCATCGCTTGAACAACGAAGGAGGAGCAGTCTTTGAAGAATGGCGAATCGAAAACGTCGCAGACCGTGTGCACACCTTCGGGACGGCGATGTTGGGGCTGACGCTTGAGTGCTGTCGATGTCATGACCACAAGTACGATCCGATTCCGACGCGAGACTACTATGCCCTTTCCGCCTTCTTCAACTCGATCGACGAAAGTGGAGTCTATGACCGCACGGAAAAGGTTCCGTGCCCATCCATGCTTCTGCCAACCGATGAACAGTTGGAGCAGTTGGAACTTGCGAAACGAAAACTTGCCGAGGCCGAGACGGCTTATCAAGCCGCTCACGCTCAATCACCAGAACGTTTTCGTACTTGGAAAGCGGGATTTTCAGGCAAATTGGAAATCCCCAATCTTCGACTTGCATTAGGATTCGATCGAGCCTTCGATAATTCCATCAAAGAGATCTATCACCCCTCTGAGTCGGATCGCTCCTGGTCCAACATGCCGGCGTTGGTGCCGGTTGCCGATTCGCCGCTTCCTCGGCTTGAGCCTGAGTTGTCGGCTGACAACGGAGAAGCAGAACAGCCTCGTTTGGCAATGAAGCTGGATGGAGAACGTGGCGTGACGACTAAAGGAATCGAACCGCTTGATCGTTGGATGCCCTTTAGCATCGTGGTTAGCTTGCGGGAAACTGTTCGTTCATCACTTCGCAGCTTGATTGCACATCATACGCGCGGAACCGACTGCGGATACAACGGATGGGACCTCACGATCGAAGACGGACATCTCGAGTCGCGGATGTATCGCGTCTGGCCGGGCAACGCGATCGGAGTCCGAACAGTCGGACCAATTCCGGTGGATGTTTGGCACCAAGTCTCGGCGACCTACGATGGATCGTCGAAGGCGAGCGGGCTGAAGATCTACTTGAATGGCAATGAATTGGAAACGGTTGTCCTGAGAGACGAGTTGAAGAAGAGCTGCAACGTGTTGGTCGATCACGGCGGTGAGTTTGTGATCGGGCAACGCTTTCGAGCTCGCGGATTCACCGGAGGATTGATCGATGATGTGCGATTGTTTACTCGTGAACTTACCGGCACTGAATTGGCGTCGTTGGCCACAGGTAAAGCCATGGAGGCGACTCCCGAGTACTTCGCATCCGCCATCGACGAGCCGACTCGCAAGGCGCTCGGACAGTTGACCGCAGCGAGAAAAGCGTTCGTGATGGCAGAAGAGGTGATTCAGGAGATTCCCGTGATGCGCGAGATGCCGCAGCCTCGCCCAGCACACGTGTTAGCGCGGGGCCAATATGATGCACCCCAGAACGAACAGACTCGCGTGCAGCGCAACACCCCCAGTGGCCTATTGTTGCCGTTTCCCGAAGGTGCGACGCCTGATCGCAAAGGACTCGCGCAATGGGTCACCGACCCTCGGCATCCTTTGACGGCTCGCGTCGCCGTCAATCGATTCTGGGGCAATTTCTTCGCGGATCCGTTGGTTCGAACGCCAGAGAATTTCGGGCTGCAAGGGGAATTGCCAACGCACCCGGCTTTGCTCGATTGGCTTGCACGCGACTTTATCGACAGCGGCTGGGATGTGAAGCGGTTTTGCAAGAACATCGTTTTGTCGGCGACCTATCGACAAGATTCAACGGTGACGCAGGAGCAACTGCAACTCGATCCGACCAACCGGTTCCTCGCTCGCGGTCCGGCATATCGATTGGGTGCGGAGCAAATTCGCGATTTGACGCTCGCCGCGTCAGGGTTACTAAGTACCGAAGTGGGAGGGCCGCCGGTTTCGCCTTACCAGCCCGGTGAAGATTTGTGGAAAGAGTCCAACGGCATGTCTCCGCCGTACAAGCAATCAGTCGGCACTTCACTCTATCGCCGTTCGCTCTATTCAGTGTGGAAACGAACGGCACCGCTGCCAAACATGCTCGCCTTTGATTCGACGTCGCGAGAAGTTTGCACCGTGAAACGTTCTCGCACCAACACACCGCTTCAGGCGCTTGTACTGATGAACGATGTCCAGTTTGTCGAGGCGGCGCGAGTGATGGCGTCTCAGTTGATGTCGCTGCCGGACGATCGTTCCCGCATCAACGAAGCCTTTGCGCTTTTTGCTGGCCGCCCATGCGATGACCACGAAATGAAAGTGTTGCAACAGCTCTTCGATGACGAGCGAGCGTACTACAACGAACACAAAGATGATGCTCAACACTTTGTTTCGATTGGTGAGTCGAAGACGGCTATCGATGTTGACAACGCGACATTAGCGGCCTTCACAACGGTTTGCCAAGCCATCTTGAACCTCGATGCAACCATTTGGAAACGCTAACCATGAACATTTTCCGAAACCAGATCGATCCATTAAGTATCAATCGACGCGTCTTCTTCAGGGATTCCAGTGCCAGCGTAGGTGTCGCCGCTCTGGCCAGCATACTTGGTCAAGATATGTCCTCCGCAGGCGCTGCGACAGCGACTGGCGGAGCATTGCCTGGAATGCATTTCGCTCCTAAAGCAAAGCGAATTATCTACATGTTTCAGTCGGGTGGGCCCGCCCAGCAAGACTTGTTCGATTACAAGCCGTTGCTCAATGAGATGAACGGTCAGGAAATCCCGGATGAAGTTCGCGGCGAACAGCGTTTGACAGGAATGTCCGTCAACCAGTCATCGTTGCCATTGGCAGGATCGAAATTTAAGTTTTCGCAACATGGTCAATCGGGAGCTTGGCTCAGCGACTTGTTGCCTTACCATCGAGACATCGTCGACGACGTTTGCTTCATCAAGTCGATGCACACCGAGGCCATTAATCACGACCCCGCGATTACGATGTTTCAAACAGGCTCACAGATCGCGGGCCGACCTTCACTTGGGGCATGGCTAACCTACGGTTTGGGAAGTGAGAACGAAGACTTGCCTGCGTTTATCGTCTTGGTCACTGCGGGACAAGGCGACCAGCCGTTGTACTCTCGGTTGTGGGGCAACGGTTTCCTTGACTCAAAATACCAGGGGGTCCAGTTTCGCGGTGGAAGCGATCCAGTGCTCTATCTTTCGAATCCAGAAGGAGTCTCGCCAGTTCGTCGCCGCGCACAGTTGGACGCAATCGAACAACTCAATCAGCATCAATTCAAGAAGGAACTTGATCCCGAGATTGAATCGCGAATCGCCCAGTATGAGATGGCGTATCGAATGCAAACCAGCGTTCCCGATGCGACCGATTTCTCGGATGAGCCGGAATCGACTTTCGAACTCTATGGAGCGGATGCTCGCAAACCGGGAACTTTTGCCGCCAACTGTCTGCTTGCCCGTAGACTGGCCGAACGCAACGTGCGTTTCATCCAGCTGTATCATCAAGGCTGGGATCAGCACTCGAATTTACCTAAACAAATCCAAGGTCAAGCCCAGGAAACGGATCAAGCTTCATCCGCATTGGTGAAGGACCTCAAGCAGCGAGGATTACTGAACGACACCCTTGTCATCTGGGGTGGCGAATTCGGTCGTACTTCTTACACGCAAGGTGTTTTGACCAACGACAATTACGGACGAGATCACCATCCGCGATGCTTTACGACCTGGATGGCCGGCGGTGGCATCAAGCCCGGCATCTCCCACGGTACAACGGACGAGTTCGGTTACAACGTGGTCGAAGACGGCGTTCATGTGCACGACCTCAATGCCACGATCCTCCACCTGATGGGCATCGATCACGAACGGCTCACGTACAAATATCAGGGCCGCCGTTTTCGATTGACCGACGTTCATGGCGAAGTCATCGCAAAAATCCTTGCGTAAAGAGGATTTTAAGTCGTTTTGCAGTATCAGGATCGCGCCCAAACAAACCACCCGAGACAATCATGAAACCAAGACAATTACGTCCGTTCGCTCTGCTCCTACTTACTATGACTTTGGCAGCTTGTCCCAGCCGAGCAGAGGCTCAGTCAGATGGCCTCCATGCGGAGCTCCTTCCTCACACTGATCCATCCAACTTGGGACAGTGGCAGTTGCAGGATGCGTTCAGCGATGAATTCAATGACGATGCCCTTTCAAGTATTTGGCATGTTCAGGGCAAGGATGATGGGCAAGGTGCATATTACAACGCGAACAAAGGAAGAAATTCGCAGTTCATCCCAGAAGCGATCTCCCAAAGCGAAGGAATACTCAGGATCAAGTCCGACTGGAATCCGAGCTTCCCATTCGCCACGGGATATGGAGTTCCTCCGATCACCACCGGCGCGCTGATCAGCAAAGAGCTCCTGAAATACGGCTATATGGAAATCAGATGTCGTGTCGGAAAGAGCCCGATGTCCGGCGCATTCTGGGCCGTAGGCAATGGCGTTGGCGATGGCCATCGTGGAGAGTTGGACGTATTTGAACACGTCGGACAAAGCTGGGACGCTCAGAAGGACAACGCGGATATCTCGACGACCATGCAGATGTCGATTCACAACTGGGATCGATCAATCAATGAAAATCTTGGCAATCGAAGGCACTGGACCCAGAAACACTCACTCGGGTTTGACGTCACGGATGGGATGCATGTCTACGCGGCTGACTGGACGGAAGACTACATCAAGTTCTATGTCGACGGAACTTTGGTCCGTACGTTGAGTAAGGAAGAAGCTGACGATATCAAACTGAATGGACTCGGCGGTTGGGTCATCGACAATGCACAACGAGTGTGGATTGATTGTGAGCTATTTGATTGGGAGGGCCGTGTGTCTGAACTGAAGGCTGACATGTTTGGCGACGAAGCCGTCTTTGAAGTAGACTATGTTCGTGTTTGGAAACGGGGACCTGGAGGCAAGCACAATCGGGCCGAGCAGGGAGCAAACCTGGTGACCAACGAGAACTTTGCGACAAATCTGGATGGATGGAAGACACAGGGGCTGGTT
>JBGSJT010000803.1:0-47248 GCA_041741715.1 Pirellulaceae bacterium
GGCAGCTACACACGTCATAGGAAGCTTGTCTTGCTCTCCGTCCGATTTATTCGGGCGGAAGCAGCGAGTCTCTCAGGAAGTCGTTGCTTACGCCCGAATAAATCGGACGGAGAGCGATACACAGCCGGATTGTAGTAGTAGGTAGCCGCCAGCTGTCGCACCGTTGGGGTAAACCCATCGGAAGCGGAACAAATCCCGACTCAACACCAACTTGCCAAACTGCTATTTGTCGCACAGCCCAGGCCGAGCGTGGGAACGAGCGTGAGGCGGACAAGGAAGAGCGACTGCAACTGAGCGACAATGAGGGGGTTCGCCAACTTTTGGCACGCGGCGTGCACATCATATCTGTGACCCTCGAATCGCTTAGTCCCCCGCATTCGCTTCCAGAGTGAAATTTGAAACCAGAGTTTTTGACACTAGAGTTGGGATCGACTCTGGTTTTTCAGTCGAATTTGGTAGCAAATTCTGGCGGTCGCAAATAGAATGCAGTGCTGGAGAGGCTTTTCTTTTCAATCAAATAGTCTCGTTCGCGAAACGTCTCAGGTTTCAGGAGCTCTAAGAAAATGTCGTTTGCAAAGCCACTTGTCGTATTATTGGCAACGGTCCTGGGACCGTTGACAGGGCTTGCCGAGCAACCACGTAGCGGCGGAACAGGCCGCCTGGCGACCTTCCAAGAGGCGGGTAGCCACTACTTTGCGCTGTCGCTTCAAGCCGATTCGGCGGGGGATTATCCGCTGGCGGATAAGTATGAGGTGGTCGTCATGGTCGATACTTCAGCCACGCAAACAGGTCTGGTGCGGATCGAATCGTTGGAAGTGCTCGAAGAACTTGCCGCCTCACTGCCGGTCGGGACACACACTGCACTCCTGGCCTGCGATGTCGAAGCGGTCGATCTGTCCAACGGCTTGGTTGCTACGACCGATGCGAAATGGGAAACAGCCATGGCGCGTTTGAAGAAACGCATTCCACTTGGGACAACTGACTTGGGTGGCGGGTTGAGCGCCGCTGTCAAGTTGTTTAGGGACCCAACTGCCCAACGCACCATCATCTACATCGGCGATGGAGTGAACCGGGCCAATCTGCTCAGCAAGAGCGAACATCGCCAACTGATCGATACCTTAGTCGAATCGCACATCACGGTCACATCGCTGGCAATCGGGCCCGTCGTCGACATGGCGTCGCTGGCGGCCATCTCCAATCAGACCGGTGGGTTGGTCCTCAGCCGCGAAGCGATTGCGGAATCGACTCAGGCCATCGGACGGCATCTGGCGCACTCGGCAAGCATGCCCGTGGTTTGGGTCACTGATGCCAAACTGCCGACGGGGCTGGCCAGCCATTTCCCACAACGCTTTCCACCTTTGCGGATCGATCGCGATACCGTTGTGGTCGGAGAAACGACTGGAGCTTTTGAGAATGGGACTGTCAATCTAACCGGTACTGCCGCCGCTCAAGAAATTAGCCTAGCGTGGAACGTCACCGCCGAACCATCCAATCCGGACATGGGCTTTTTAGCTTCGGTCGTAAGTGATGCCAGTCGCGATGGCGGTCTGACCCTGCCAGCGCTTGGATCGGAAGGATTGCGGGCGATGAGCTACATGTTGGCCGACAACGCTACGGCCATGGTTAAAGCGGGAGAGTTTGCCCTCAAGTCGGGAGATCTCGACACCGCGATCCGCATTGCTGAGGAAGCACTCAAGCAAGATCCCAACAACGCCGACGCGCACAGTTTGCTGAATGCCGCCCAACAGGCATCGGAGTCTGATGGAAAAACCGTTCCGGCGGGCAAGTTCACGCAGTTTGGTGGCGATGATCCTTTCGCGCCAGCCGCGGGGAGCGACCCAGTCGCGCCAGCGGTCGATCCCTTTGATGGAACTCCGGCTCCACCCGCCGCTGATGTGTTCGGTGGTACGCCAGCCCCCGCACCAGCCACCCCAGCACCAGCCACCCCCGCACCAGCCACCCCAGCCCCCAGCGTCGTTGCGCCACAACTGGACCTTCCAGTCCCTGGATCAGCTTTCGATCCAGGGCTGTTGCCGGCTGCTCCCGCTCCTGCCTACCAACCCCAAGCGTCCCTGTTGGGTGAAACGCTCAACTCGGGCGACTTGTTGTCCGAGGAACTAGCCCGTCGGGCAGCCCGCGCGCAAGCCATTCAGTCCGACGTGCGTCAAAGCATTCGCGACGCCGGTGAACAACTGCGACTCCAACCATCGTCGGCTTCGGAAGTGGTCCTAAGGTTGAAGATGCTCATGGAACGCATCGACAACTTTACTGATACCGATCCCGCGCTGCGGTCTCAATTGCGTAGCCAAGTTGCCTCCGCACTTCAGAATGCGGCTTTGAAAGAGGCTCAGTTTACCGAGCGTCTCAGTCGCTCTGAAGCGATTAAGGCCCAAGCCGACCAAGCGGAACGCTTGTTATCGGAAACCAGTCGTAGTGACGAGGCCCTTAAGCAATTGGTCGAACAGTTCAATTACTTAATGTCCGAACACCGCTATTTGGAAGCCAGCAAGGACGTTGCTCCCGAAGTTGGGCGGCTAGCTCCTGGAACTGTAATCGACAATGTAACTCGCGAAGAGAGTTCGATCGCTGCCAACTACGCTTTGGTGCGCGAAGCGTTCGAAGCGCGTGAGCAGGGCTTTGTAGATGCGATGCGGGGTGTCGAAGAAGCGGCCATTCCATTCCATGGTGATCCACCGGTGATCTATCCGGCCCCTGAGGTATGGCAAGCACTTACGGCCCGCCGTAAGGAACGTTATGCCGCCACCAGCCTCGGTGCTGACGGCGAATCGGAACGCCGAATTAGCTTGGCGCTCAAACAGCAGGTGCAAGATATTTCCTACAACGCGATTCCGCTACAACAAGTCATCACGGGACTGGCCGATGACATGTCCATTCCAATCGTGCTCAATACTGCGGAAATTGAACTGGGTGGTTTGGCGGATGTCGATTCTCCGATCACCTTGGAAATCCCACCAGTCTCGCTACGAAGCGTATTGCGTTTGATCCTCGATCCACTCGAACTGACCTACATTATCAAGGACGAAGTGCTGCAGATTACCACCAAGGACAACGCCAACGAAGAACCGATTCGCCGCGTTTATCCAGTCGGTGATTTGGTCGTGCCAATCATGTCTGGTGGTGGCATGATGGGCGGCATGATGGGTGGCATGGGAGGCGGCATGGGTGGTGGAATGGGCGGCGGCATGGGCGGTATGGGTGGTGGCATGGGTGGTATGGGTGGTGGCATGGGTGGTATGGGTGGTGGCATGGGTGGTATGGGTGGCGGCATGGGTGGAGGCATGTTTGCTGTCCCCGATGACACGACCAAATTACCAGCAACCAAATCTCCAGCCACCAAAGCGTTAGCTGCTCCAGCCGGTAAAGCTATGGCGATTACGCACGGCAGCTCCAGCGTCAACGTTGATGCTTGGGTCGCCAAGCTGCAGTCGGCCAGCGACGAAGAACGTTTGGCCATCGACCAACAGATTCGTCAAGCAGTTCAGGACAAAGTTGAAGTGGCGCAAGCGTTCTTGGAAGCCAAGGATATCACCAGTGCCAAAGTGGAATTTGAAAAGGTGATCGGACTGGTCGGCGGCCTCTTGGGAGCTGGCTATCCGCAAGCCTGGATGTATCAAGCCTTGAGCCTCGGAATGGAAGCCTGCGACTATCCCGCTGCCGAGATTAAACGCGTGCTCCTCAGTTCGCTTGATTTCAACGGCAACACCAACGAGGCCTTCAGTGTCGCTGGATATTTGGCTCGCAAAGGGATGAAGAAAGAGGCCTTGGAACTGCTGCACGACTTGGCGACCGCCGAACCGCAGCGTAACGAAGTCTTTGCCTTGGCTCTGCCTCTGGCCGAGGAATTGCAAGATGTAGAGGCCCTGCGTTGGGTCTGCATCGGTGTGATGAGCCGGGCCTGGCCGCAAGAGCACGCTAAGCTTTTTGACCGCGCCAGCTTGGCCGCCCGCGCCACGCACATGCGACTAAAGCAGCAAGGACGTGTGGTAGAGTCCGAGGTGTTTGCCGAGCAAATCAAATCGGCCCTGCGCCGTGATGTGGTCGTTCGCGTCAATTGGACTGGCCAAGCTGATTTGGATTTGCGAGTCAAGGAACCAGCCGGGACCATCTGTTCGCTGTCCAATCCTAATACAATCGGCGGCGGTCTCCTGCTGGGGGATACGAGCAGCAGCAATACCAAAACTAGCATCGACGGGTTCTCTGAATTCTACGTTTGCCCTCAAGGCTATGCTGGTCAGTATGAAGTGCTGATTCGACGCGTGTGGGGCGAAGTCTCCGGTGGCAAGGCAACAGTCGAAGTCTATACCGACTACGGTACTCCTCAGCAATCGTATTCGGTGCAACAAATCGATCTGAGTGAAAAGGATGCGCTGGTCCAACTCGATGTCAAGCATGGTCATCGCCAAGAGCCGTTGGTCGAAGCCCAATTGGCCAACGTGCGCAAGCAACAAATCGAAGTGGGCCAAGCAGTGTTGGGACAGTTTTCTGGTAGCAGTTCCTCCTCCGATTCCTCCGCCGCAGACAGCTACGCCACCTATCGCCGCCTGTTGGCAATGGCCGGCAACAACGCCGGTCCCGGCTTCGGTTTCCCAATTGGCGGTGGAGCTGTGGGATATCGCCCCGTGATCACAACGCTCCCTGAATCGGCCTCGATTTCACCGTCGGCGGTTATCTCGGCCGACCGACGATACGTGCGAATCTCACCCAATCCATTTTTCTCACAAATTGGTGAGGTGCTCACTTTCAACTCGGCCACTGGTGATCAAGGACAAAACCAAGGTGGTACCGGGACGCAAGGTGGCTTCACCGGCGGTGGCGTGGGCGGCGGCGGAGGTGGTGGACAACAGGGCGGAGGCGGAGTGTTCTAATTCGGCTAACCGAACAATGTTTCCCGTACGTCAGGCTTTCCGGCCTGACTCGTTTTGTGGCAGCCTGTTCAAATTCGGTTAACTGGACAATTTCCGACACTTCTCGCTGATCGCCGGTAAGGCCGGACGTAAGTCAACCTCCCGCCGAAAGTTGCGTCTTTCTGACGCGACTTTCGGAAGGGAGGGTCGGAGCCCCAGCGACGGGGAGGACAATAAGTGTCGTAGTTACGTTCGCCAGAACGTCGACTCCCTACGGTCTGGCGACCGCAGCTACGGGTAAGCCCCGACACTTATTTCCCGAACGATGCTGGTCCGCAGCTACTGATCTTGCAAGCGGGCCAGCGGATAGCTAACGTCTCCCTTCATGACACGCATCGATCGCTACCTAATATTCCTGTACCTGCGCGTGCTGTTCATCTGCTTCGCGACCGTCGCGGGATTGATGATCGTCATCCATGTCTTCAATAACCTCGATGAATTCCTACGCTATAGCCAGGATTCCAACTCGACGGTGCTGCAAGTCATGTTGGATTACTACGGTCCCTACGCACTGTTTATCTTCGAACGCTTGAGCGCCCTGCTGGCCCTGCTGGCCTTGCTGTTTGTGATCGCCTGGCTGAATAAGACAAACGAATTTACGGCGCTCCTATCGGCCGGAGTCACCAAGCGGCGAGTGGTGCGGCCACTGATGATTGCGTCGGCGGTCGTTATCCTCGCGGCATCCGCCGCGCGCGAGTGGGCCATTCCACTCTTTCAAGATCGGCTCGACCGCAATCCGCAAGATTTAGTCGGACCGCGCGCGCTCCGTCCCACCTTCGATCCCGATGCCGTCGCGTTGATTCAAGGCAAACATCTGCTCCCAGCCAGCTACGAAATTGTCTTCCCTAACCTCAAAATTCAGGGCGGGCCATTGGTCGAGGATTTCGCTCCGAGAATTACCGCAGCCACCGCCAAGTTTCAACCGGCGAGTTCCAACGCACCGGCTGGCTATCTGTTTCATCAGGTCAATTTGCCAAACCATATCGACTCGCTCCCCTCGGTATTTGCTAGCGATGGCGCGGCGCTGTTGCTGACCGCCAAGGATACGCCCTGGATCGAACCGGGCACATGTTTTTTGGCAAGCAAGATTGAGTTCGAAATGTTGCGAGGCGGTAGTGTTTGGAAGCAATTTGCCTCGACCACCGAATTAGTCCAGCACTTGCGAGGTGAAAACGTGCGCGGCGGGAACGATCTACGCGTGGCCATCCATCAGCGTCTCTTGCGACCCGCGATTGACTGGACAGTGTTGTTGCTCGGAATCCCAGTTTTGTTGACACGTCCCGAGCGACACATGTTTTGGGTGGCAGGTGCTTGCTTAGGGATCGTGGCTGGCTTCACGGCCGTAGTGATGGGGATGTCTGCTCTTGGTAGCTCCGGTTATCTGTTGACAGCCGAACAAGCGGTGTGGTTGCCACTATTGATCTTTCTCCCCTGGGCCTGGGCCAAATCAGCCGCCGCCATGGAAAGCTAGTTCTTGAGGCTTGAGGCTTGAGGCTAGTGGCTAGTGGCTAGTGGCTAGTGGCTAGTGGCTAGTGGCTAGTGGCCAGTGGCTAGTGGCTAGTGGCTAGTGGCTAGTGGCTAATTAAACTAGCGTCGTGTGGCGCCTTGACTGCCGTTGAGCACAAACACTTTGGGGTCGTCGACTACCCAGGGGGTGGTCCAGTTGCGACCATCATCGCCGTTAACAACGTTGTAGAAGAACGATCGAAAACGTAAGCAGCGATAGTTGTAGGGGAGCTGCGAAGCGATGTGATCCTGGGAGGTTAAATCCTCGATGCCAGGTTTGGCATAGTAGTGCACCATGCCATCGGTCGAGAAGGACATTCCCAATGTCCACCAACCGGTCGTGGTGATTTGCGGTCCCTTGGCATCGTTGCCATTGCGATCGGCACGGATTCGAAAATAGGCGTAGTCGTGTTCTTGATGCGTTTCGTGTTTACTCTCGAGAATGATAAATAAGCCTGGCCAATAGATCCCCTCTTCATCTTTCTTCTTAGCCGAAGCGAAAAGCAGCTTGGGGCTAAACTTGGGCTTTTCTGTCTCCAGGGCGGCGCGGAAGGCGAAGTGGGGGCCACTGCGCTGTTCCCATTGGTCGATCGGTGGCAGGAACACACGTGTGGTAACACTTGGGGCGCTAGAAATGTCGATTGGTCCACCCATCTTGTATTGCACGTTGGCGATGAAGTCTTCCTGGTGCATCGTGTAACTGGGGCGATTGGGGACGCCGGTGTGCAACGACTGCAGGAGCAATGCACCGCGACTTCCCGCTAAGCCGTCCGGGGGTGTTTCCACGCGCTCGACCACGTCGGGATGTCCACGTTTAACCCCTTCGAACCAGCGCCCGTTTTGCGATTTCCCCAGGGGCATATGCTGCTGGTCGTCGATATCCTCAGTACTCTTGGGGTTGTTGGGGATGTAACGCCAATTTGGATCTTCGAAATCATCTCCCACCTGTTTAAGCTCTTGCCCCGAGCCGGGAACAAAAGCCGACGACTGAGCTCGCGCTGATGGTACGAAAATCACGCACGTAAGTATGCTCGTCCACACCAATTTGCCGAGGTTTTCGCGCATCGTACCATCCTTTCTAAAATTCCTCTTCAAGCCGCACCGGCCATGTTCCGACGCTCTATAACGGTTTATCGGTCGATCGAGCCGTCATGTTCGGCATATTCCGAAAGGGAGTTTACCCAGGCCCCTAAAGTCGATCTGTCTTGCCTAGACTCAGGCATTCGTGGTAGAAAGTTATTTCTCGAAATTAGCTTCAAGACTTTGCCCCCCGGTGATGAAGAGCCAACCATGATTGATGTCTCCCAAGTCCTTGACCTCCAGGCGCGGACCGTTTCTTTATGGCACCAACAACCCATTGAAAACACCTACAGTGGCTTATGGCAGTTGGTCTGTCAGCAGCACGCGTTCAACTATCAACTGTGGCATCAAGAAGATATTGCACGCAGCGTCGATGTGAGCGACCAGGAGATTGCATGCGTGAAGCGTGCCATCGATGGCTTCAATCAAGCTCGCAATGACACAATTGAGAAAATCGACGATTGGCTCACTGCACAGCTCGCCGAGCGAAACATTCATCCAAAGTCTGGAGCCAGACAGAACACGGAAACGCCTGGGAGTGCCATCGATCGCTTGAGTATCATGGCCCTGCGTTTGTATCACTATCGCGAGCAACTCGAGCGAACCGACGCCGATGCCGATGCCGAGCATCTGACGAAGGTACGTCAGCGGATTGCACTGTGTGAAGAGCAACGCGACGATTTGAGTCGATCATTGACTGAGCTGCTCCAAGCCATCATGGCTGGCGAGCGGATTCACAAGACCTACCGCCAGATGAAGATGTATAACGATCCCACGCTCAATCCGTATCTCTATCAATCGAAGTAGGGTCCAAGTTCCAAGTTCCAAGCCTCTAGCCTCTAGCCACTAGCCACTAGCCACTAGCCACTAGCCTCTTACGTCAAAACATCGTGCAGCACATGCGCTTCATCAACGCCGGTCAGCCGCACGTCGAGTCCTTGAAAGCGAACAGATAGCGCCGTGTGGTCAAGTCCCAGTTGATGCAAGAGTGTGGCGTGAATATCGCGCACGTGCGTTGGGTTTTCAACAGGTCCAAACCCAAGTTCATCGGTCTGGCCATGGATCACACCTGGTTTGAAGCCGCCACCTGCAAACCACATTGTGAAGGCGTCGATGTGGTGATTGCGACCCGTCGATTCCCGCTCTTCCCCCATCGGCGTACGCCCAAACTCACCACCCCACACGACGATCGTATTCTCCAATAGTCCGCGGCGCTGCAGGTCTTGGACGAGTGCCGCGGCGGGTTGGTCGATCTCACCGCACACGGCTGGTAAATGCGTTTCCAGATTCTCTGTGGGGCCACCATGATGATCCCAATTGGTGTGATAAAGCTGAATAAAGCGCACCCCGCGCTCCACCAAACGACGGGCCAACAAGCAGTTGCGGGCGAAGCTCGATTCGCCCGGATCCCGAATGCCATACAAGTCCAACGTCTCCTGCGACTCACGCTCGGTCTCCATCAATTCCGGCGCACTGGTTTGCATGCGGTAGGCCATTTCGTAAGCATTAATCCGAGTCGAAATCTCCTCGTCGCCGGTCTCCACCAAGCGTTTTAAATTCAGGTCGCGGACGGTGTCGATGACGCGTCGTTGCGCGGCATTATCAACTGACTGTGGCGTCGAAAGATTGAGGATCGGATCGCCTTGGTTCCTGAGCGGCACGCCTTGATAAGTAGTCGGCAACATGCCACTCCCCCACAGCACGCCACCCCCACGCGGACCGCGCGGGCCACTTTGCAACACCACGAACCCAGGTAGATCGGCGCACTCGGACCCCAAACCATACGTGACCCACGCTCCCATACTGGGCCGACCGAACAGACCTGTCCCAGCATTCATGAACAGTTTGGCTGGAGCATGATTGAAGAGATCGGTCTTGCATGTTTTGATCAACGTTAATTGGTCGATGATCTGGGCGGTATGAGGCAACAAATCGCTGACCCAGGTCCCATTTTCTCCATATTGATTAAAAGTTCGCCGAGTCCCCAACAAATTCGTGCGATGGCTGCTATCCATGAACGCGAACCGCTTTCCCGCCACGTAGCTCTCTGGGATCGGTTCCCCGTTGAGCTCCGTTAACTTGGGTTTGTAGTCAAACAACTCCAATTGCGATGGTCCACCCGCCATGAACAAAAAAATGACATTGGTGGCGCGAGCTGGAAAGTGAGTCGGCTTGGGGGCAAGTGGATTTAGCTCAGCGACTGTCGGGTCGGCAGCCGCCTGCTGGGCCAGCAGTGAGCTCAGGGCCATCGATCCGACGCCAATGCCACAGCGGCTGAAGAAGTGGCGACGCGTGGCTTGTTGCAGTATGCGGTCGGTTGCGTTCATCGCATTATTCCCTAGTCATTGTTTCGTCAAGATTGAGCATTACCCGCGCCGCACTCAACGGATCGAGTTTACGGAGCAACGCCAGTTCCTGTGCGTTGGGAAGTCGAGCTGTACAGCGTCGAAAGGCGGTCTTGAGTCCATCGTCGCGCACGATTGTTTCCAACGCCTGCGCGAACTCAAAAAAACTTGAATCGTTCAAGAGCGTCAGGGCTTGCAGCGGCGTATTGCTGCGGGAACGACGCGTGCAACTGCTGAAGCCATCGGGCGCATCGAATACATTCAACGATGGCGGCGGCGTTGCGCGATACACAAACGTATACACTCCTCGACGATAACGGTCCGTCCCCTGACTGACTTGCCATGTACGTTTGACTTGCCCTTGCCCCATCACTCCATCGGGAATCGGAGGAAAGACTGGTGGACCTCCCAATTTCCCTTCCAACAGTCCGCTCACCGCGAGACTGACGTCACGCACCAATTCGGCCTCCAGCCGCAAGCGTTGCTGTCGACCGAGCAAATAATTCTTGGGATCCGCGTGACGCAATTCATCGCGATCCTTCGAGCTTTGACGATAAGTTTGCGACGTGACGATCAGGCGCTGCAACTCCTTAAGACTCCAACCCCGCTGTCGAAAATCGACAGCCAACCAATCGAGCAATTCGGGGTGAGAGGGAGGTGTCCCCAAAGTTCCAAAATCATTTTCGGTTTCAACAATCCCGCGCCCAAAATAAACTTGCCACACGCGATTGACAATGACGCGCGCGGTCAGCGGATTTTCGGGGTGCACAATCCAACGCGCTAGATCGAGTCGATTGGGTAACGCGGTGTTGGTCTCGGGGAGCGGATGCAAGACGGCTGGAGTTCCAACACTCACCTCCTGCGCAGGTCGCGTAAAGTCACCTTTGATAAAGACGTGCGTGGTGCGCGGCGAATCGAGTTCCTGCATAACCAAGGTTGTCGTGACGCCAGCCACTTCGGATGCCAGCGACTCAGCCCGTTGCAATAGCGTCTGATAGTCGTTGTCGATTTTCCCCACCTCAATCGAAAACAATTCACGGATTTGCTTAGGAGTACGCTCGCTCGGCTCTTGCTTGAGCGCTTTCTGCGCGCTCTTGGACAACTTCTTTATTTCTTCGCCAGTTAGCCTCGATTCCCAAACATCGTAGGCCCTGGCCCGCGTGGCAATGAAATCATCTAGCGCCGCTTCGGCTTGTTCGAGCTCCTGCAGCAACTCAGGGGGGCGCTCTTGAGAATCAGTCACTTCCAACGTCGGTTCGTCTTGATTGTTGAAAAAAGCAAAGAGCTGATAGTATTCCTCCTGCTGGATCGGATCAAATTTGTGGTCATGGCACTGGGCACAACCTATGGTCAAGCCGAGCCAAACAGTACCGGTCGTAGCCACGCGATCAAACACGCTGTCGATGCGAAACTGCTCCTTGTCGATTCCTCCTTCTTGATTGATCTGCGTATTGCGATGAAAGCCAGTTGCGACTTTTTGAGCTTGAGTCGCTCCCGGGAGCAAATCCCCTGCTAATTGTTCAATCGTAAATTGATCAAAGGACAGGTCATGATTCAGAGCATCGACCACCCAATCGCGATACTTCCAAATCTGTCGCGGAGCATCAATGGAATATCCATTGCTGTCGGCATAACGAGCTTGATCAAGCCACCACCTCCCCCAGCGTTCACCATAATGGGGACTCTGCAACAGTCGCTCAACCACTCGTTCATATGCCGCTTCACGATCGACTTGTACTTCCGCCAAATAATCATCGACTTCTTGCAACGAGGGTGGCAAGCCGATTAAGTCCAGACTCACGCGCCGCAGCAAGACTGTGTCGGAGGCAGCCGGTGACAAACTAAGATGCTCTTCAAGCAAACGCGATTGTATGAAGCGATCGATGGGATGTTCGTAGCCTACGACATCGGGAGGAGTTACTGCGCGCGGTGGTTCAAATGACCAGTGGCGTTGGTATTTCGCCCCCTCCGCAATCCACTGACGCAACATATCGCGCTGCGCTGTCGTCAGTGGCTTGCCCGTTTCCGACGGTGGCATCCGCAGATCGTCATCGTTGGTATCGATGCGAAGTAGCAATTCGCTCGCGTCAGGTTGGAATGGGACAATCGCCGCCGAACCCGAATCGGCCTCAGCCGTCGCCCCCTCGGCAATATCCAAACGCAAGCCCGCTTGTCGTGCCTCTGGATCGAAACCATGGCAAGCGAAGCAATGTTCGGACAGAATTGGCAAGATATCGCGGTTGTAGTCCTGAGCAGCAGATATCTTCACCAGGTGTGGAATGGAGACAGCTAGCGGGATGGAGACGACTAGCAATAGCGCGCGAAGCATGGAAGCCTTTACTGGAAAAAAGTTACGGATCTAATCTATTAAGCATCGTTCGGAAAATAAGTGTCGGATCTTAAACGTAGCTGCGGTCGCCAGACCTAAATCGTAGCTGCGGTCGCCAGACCTAAATCGTAGCTGCGGTCGCCAGACCTAAATCGTAGCTGCGGTCGCCAGACCGCAGGGAGTCTACGTTCTGGCGAACATAGCTACGACAGTTCTTTCCCGGACGATGCTAAGTTAAAGCACATTTTTTGTAGTTCCTTGCCTATCTCTTCATTATAACTTAACTCCAGGCTGAAGGGCGACAGAGTAGTCTTGAAGCGTTTGGGGATTCGCGAAGCTCTCGACGTAACGCAATCTTGACTCGCGCGGAAACCGTTCCAAGCAACAGATTCCACCCTCCAGCCCAAAACCTGGGGCGATCTTCAATGTCGATGCCTTTCCCATAGCCCCATTTTCTCTAGGAAAAAATTGGGGGCTACCAGTTCATTACTGCGAGCGCTTAGGGAATTGGGGGCGATTCCAACTCGATTCCTTCGATCACACGGGCCACAGCCAGTGCCCCCCACTCCAGCAATCCAGCACGCGGGACTTGACAAATTCCCCTCCGATTCCGACTAGTGGACCTTTGACAGGCTGACTCTACTTCAGGCAGCTTTGATGGCGACTCTTACCGCTTTTTCTTTGGCGAGGCTGATCCACATGCCAATATAGTTCGATGGACAACTCCAGTTTCGAAAAAACAGCGGGAGTATCAGCTCGACGCACTAGCGAGTGGGTCGCCTGATTGCCACCTGAACGGCATGGCCCCAAATCAAACTGGCGCTGGCACCGATTGACTGGCGAGCCGAGCTGACATGGGAGCCCAAAGCGGCGCAAACAAACTAGTACCTGTATTTTGAGCCACTACGTATGCAACTGATCAATGAAATCCATCAGCGAGCGATTCATAGTCGTCGAGTCCAATCGCTAACCGATCACTTGCAATCGCTCCTCCCGACGTCCGGGACAGTGCTCGACGTTGGCTGCGGCGATGGTTGGTTGTCCAGTCTCTTGGCTCAACAACATCAGGCAACCCAGTTCAGCGGGATCGACGTCCTAGTTCGAGACGACACACACATTCCCGTGGCCCGCTTTAACGGTGTCGAAATCCCCTATCCTGACAATCACTTTGATGCGGTCATGATGGTGGATGTGTTGCATCATACCGACGATCCCGCCGGATTATTGCGTGAGGCCAAACGCGTGGCTCGTCAATTCGTCATTCTAAAAGACCACACTCGCGATGGAATAGCGGCGCGGGCTACACTGCGGATGATGGACTGGGTGGGAAACGCACATCACGGGGTTGCACTTCCATACAACTATTTGTCGCTGGCCGAATGGCTATTGCTATTCGACGAGGTCGGCTTGTCGATCGAACTCTGGAACAACAAACCGCGACTGTACGGCGCCCCCGCCGATTGGTTGTTCGGTCGCTCGCTGCATTTTGTCGCCCAGTTGTCGGTGTAGTATCGATTCAGTATCGGTCAGCACCCATTATCGGGTCTCACGTAAGATCGGCTGGGGCAAGATCATGTCGCGCGCAACGCCCGTCTCACTTGATCCTAAATACTCAGCCACGTGAGTCGCCGCCGCTTGATGACCGGCAACGGACCAATGCCCGAGGCCCAACTGCGTGTTGGTAAAGCCGTGCAAGTATTCGCCAGTCTGATCGGCAAACGACTGTAGATGCGAAGCTAAGGGAATGAACTCGATGCCGTGAGCGGTACAGTGAGACTGTAGGCGCTGTTCGGAAAAAAACAAATTGTCGACGGCGCATGCTTCTGCGACTCGCTGCCGCAAATCACGGTTAGGATAGACTTGCAGCGAAGTCGATACGGAGAACACGCTCAAGCGAATCTGCTCAGTGCGACAGATCGCCGCTACCTCTTCGATCAGCCGCTCAGTGACTTCCCAGGCTTGTTTTTCATCTTCAGTATCAGGGGCTGAGTAGGCGTAGTCTGCGTCATGCACGGCTGAGCTGAGCTGGGTTTCAATCGACGGACGGGGCGCGCTGGGCTGGTCGAGTGATCTTCGGTGGAGAACATGCCGCAGCACTTGCAAAACGCGAGAGCGATTGACCCATGTGGCCTTCCATTGTTCGTACCAACCGCTGGCCAGTAGGTAGGCTGTTGAATCTCGAAACGAGTTGTCGAGCACAAGCTCCCCCCCCTCGAGCGCGAAGTATGGCAGCCGGGGATCGTCCTCCAAAATCGGATGGTTGTTGCGAATATCATTCTCCGGGTACACAGCCAACAAGACAATGTCGGGGCGTAGAGGTAAAACGTAGTTGCGCAACATCAACAACTGCTGGGCCGTGCCGTAGCCCGAAACACCACAGTTAATCACTTCGTAATAGTTGTTGACCGTGTGGTTCTTTGAATTGAGCGACTCCTCGAGCCGAGCGCAGAAGCATTCTTCATGGTCGACTTGCAAGGCTTCGATGAACGAATCCCCCAAGACCGCCACCCGCGTCGCGCTACTGAGCTGAGTGGCTTTGATTTCCGGGCCCCGAAATCCCAGCGAATTGACTGATACTCGACCAAAGCCTTCTGCGGTCCACACGCCGCTGATGCCAGGACGCAAACGCGAGCCGCAATGTTCGTCTGGTTGATAAAACTGCGGATAACCAACTCCTAAAATCCTCAGCCCGACTTCCGACAACACCATCGCTAGACTCAGGCCGAACAACAGACTTAGCAATCGCAGCCGCCATTTTCTCTTGCTATGCATGACCTGATTATCAGTCGTAAGTATTCTCAGACAAAATAAGTGTTTGGCGTCCTTAAGCGTGAACGCAGTAAAAATCTGGCTCTATACGGCATGTCCCTGTTGTCGCAACCAGTTCACATATTGTCGGAGACGCGTGGTTTCATCGCGAGTGTCATCAATGGCCATATGAGGTAACAAATCGGTCGGGTGCAGAAACGGAAACGATCGACTGGTCAATCCGTCGACGTAGTTACCGTCGGGCTGCAAGTGACAGAATCGCAAAGTCTTACCGTTAAATCGCCAGATCTCCGGAACGCCGATGGCGGCATAGATACGAATGCGACTGACCAGCGAGCGGCTCATCTCGATCTCGATCGCCAAGTCGGGTGGCGGATCAATTTGAAAATCGAATTCCTCTTTTCCACGCACTTGAGCTTCATGATCGATCCACCAACAATCGTCAGGCTCGAAGCCTTTCTCCAAATCATCACGTTGGAAGGTCATGTTGCCACCGCTGCGCACGGGGATATTGCATTCGAGAATCGTCGCTTCGACCAGTTTGCCTAATAGTTTCTTGTAGTACTCATGCGGGCTTTTCGTAATCATGATTTCTAGCATGCCATCGATAAAGCTCAAGCGAATTGGTCGTTCGCCAATTTCTTCACAAAACTGTTTATAGAATTGATAGCTGACATCAGGAATCAGCGTGCGTTGCTCTCCTTCTACGCGGTGAAGTGGTTCGGCAGTGGACATGGCGTACAGTTCCCAGGACGAGAATATTGGGGGGCTGGTCTGGAATGGTAACGGGCGGTGAAAGGCAAAATTTCAGACACTTCTCGCTAAACGCCATCACGAACAGGCTCGTTCCCAGGCTCCTGCCTGGGAACGCACTGTCTTGGAGGCTCCGGCTCCCGCGTTCTCGGAATCAACAGATTCCCAAATTTTTCGGTCTTAAAATCTTTCGGTCGATATGCGGTCCCTGGCGCGCGTCATTGAGCCACCATGGACGCAGATCTGATCAACGAGTACTTGCGAATCCAAGACGATATTTTCCCTGTGTCCAGTGTGCCCGTGTAAAATCGGTAGCGTTCAGCGAGAAGTGTCGAACTTCATTATAGCCGATATTGGCTGAGACAGCTAACAACGCTCGCTGGCCGGGCTGTTGGTTAGTGAACCTCAGGCGCTAGCCGTGGGCTGTGGGGACGCCGCTGGGCCAAAACTGCCCACCGCTAGCGTCTGAGGTTCACGAAGAAAGCGCGGTCTTCTTAACCGCTAGGAGCGCCCCACTATTATAAAACGCCGACTACGGCGATGGTGACGACAACAATTTTGGTTGAGGGTCTTCTTCGTCAGGATTGAGTTGCCAAATGAATCGGCTACCAGCGTAATGAGACCTCAAGCGCGCGTTCCAGTCCTCGCGCTCACCGCGCGCCCACAGAACTTTGGCCTGCTCCAAATCGGCTAAGTTGTAGACCCACTCATCGTGTGCATTGTGTTGGGGTGAATAGTACACCAACACAAGGTGTTCTCCCGCGCGAGCTTCTAATTCAGCCGCGATGGCGAGCCGCTTCTCCGCCCAATCAGGAGTTGTATTGAGTTGTGGGCGAACCACATTAATCAGCAACAACAGCAATTGAAATAGCAGAATTGCGCCGACAAGCTGCTGCGTGCGAACCACTCGCAAGAATCGTTTGTAGACCAGCAGGCGAAAAATTCGTCGCAGTCCCAAAACCGAAAGGACCACTAACCACGGAAGGAGCGGAGATAGATAATGCGGGTAGATCCAACACACCGCTGCAGAGAACATAACCTGTATGGCCACCGCCAGCGCCAGTAGTCGCGACAACCGAAATCTACTCAAATAGTAGCTTGATAGAATGGGAACCAATGCAAACAACATCCATGAATCCCAGATTCGCCAGCACGCCAGTCCCACCCCATCCAACCAGCCCCACATACCCTGCCGTTTTAGAAACGGATCCAAGGCCCATCCGCGCTGAAAACCACTAATGATTTGAGGAACATCGCCGCTGGCCTCGAGCGTAGGGGTCCGTTGATGCCCGAAAATAAATACTGGTGACAAGCTGTACTGCTGTTCGTGCAACTGATACGCGAGACTCCACCAATTACCACTGATGGCTCGATTCTGAAGCCCAATCAAACACAGTGCGACTGCGATCGGTAGCGCCGCCACGGGGGCGGCTTGTGCGATCATGAACAGCTTGGCCGCCGGCTTGCGCTGATGCCACAAATACCACAGCACACCAGCCGAGAGGCAGGTCGCCACCAATCCTTCGTAGGGTCGAGTTAGCGCCAACAGGGCAATTCCCACTCCGCAGGCTGCCGCTGAGCTCACGCGGTAGCGCCTGCGTAATCGAAACACGCCGCCTGCCAACAGCGCACTTCCGGCCGCAGTTATCCAACCGCTAAACAGCGTTTGCGACCAGGACGATTGCAGCACAGGATGACAAGCCACTAGCAGGCCCCCCACCACCGCCCAGCGGCGACCAGTGACACCAGCCAGCATCCAAGTCATGCTGGCGGCACACAACGCGGCGGCAAGCCAACAGCCCGCGATGGGTAACCCGAACATCCCCCACCCCAGTGCCACAAATAGTCCTTGACCGAGTGGATATTTCGAAGCGTAAGTTGGTGCGACCGTCGTATGAAACGATTGGAACGGCTGCCACACTTCAGGCGGTGGATTGGCCAAGCGGCCGTGCAGCAAAGTATCGGCGGCCAATAGGTAACTGTATTCGTCATGAATGCGCGGCACGAACGGAGCAATCCATGAGACGCAGGCAGCAATAAGAAACGCAGCCAACCCCACGCCGCAGATCAGCGCCCACCAACGCTGGTGCGCGAAGAGACGTTGCCCAAATAGATGCTGCCCAGATAAAAATTGCACGCAGAAATTTCGCACCACGGTGTTATCCTCGTTGTTGGCACACAACACCGCCCGGTCTAATCCAGCTCGAAATCGCTTGCAGAGCCACCCGTCGCTCCTCAGCAGAACGTTTTTGCAACAGTCCGGTTGAGACCACGACATCGACACTGGCCGGTTCGATCTCAACACCATCAGTGGTCCAGCTATAAAAACGCGAACTGGCGTAGCGCTGACTGGCAATCTCCACTGCGTCAGGTGATGAATCAATTCCAATAACCTGATTGGCTCGCAGTTGCTCGCGCAGTTCTCCGCTACTATTCCCTGGACCGCAATCAAAATCAACAACGGTCAAAGCGTGCAGTGGAAATTGATTCTCAAGGTACTCCGCTATGAACCGTACGCGAGCTTGAATGAAGCAATCCGGTTCCAATGTTCGAATTTGACGCGATTGTTCCAGCGTTTGTGGAAGCCGCATGCTCTGGGGTTGGTCGGCATTTGCCAAAGATGACATAGTAAATTCCTGTTTAGCCACTGACCGGCGGAGCGATCAGCGACTATCGTGTGAACGGTTGTCTTTCGTTAGCGACGAGCCAAACGCAGCACGCCGAGCAGAAAGCTACTAAACGCAAATTGACAGCCCAGTGCGATGGCTCCCACGGCCGGAACGATCCAGCGCATGGTTTCGGAGTAGTCAAGTTGCCCAAAGCCTTCAGCGGCCCAGCCAAACGATTTCCAAGCCACTACCGCGACGCCCCCCGTCACCAGTGCCGCAGAAAACCAAAGTGTGCGTTCCAACGAGACGCGACGGGCAAAGGTCTCCACTCGCGAATCCTTCGGCAGTATCCCTTCGCTGGCGGCAAAGGTCTTGGCTAACAAGGCAAAGCATCCCAACTGGGCAGCGACCAACAAGGCAACCATCGAGACCAAGAGCGTGTGCGCATCGAACACGATCCCAGCTAAACTGACGCGCATCAATACCAACAGACTTCCAATCACACCTGCTCCACCCAATACCAGGCTGGGAGCCAAGAACGTCCAGCGTGGGCTGAGCATCAAAAAGAATCGCAACGTCCGCCAGCCATCGCGAAAGGTTCGCAAGTGAGGTCGATGCGACTTACGTCCGTCAGGATGCAGAATGATCGGAACTTCTTGAATCCTGGCTCCGAACAGCGTGCTCTTGATAATCATTTCGGTGGCGAATTCCATGCCAGTGCAACGTTGGTCGAGTCGCTGATAGAGTTCCTTGGTAAATCCGCGCATGCCGCAGTAGACATCGTTAATCGGTGCCTTAAACATCTTTTGCACCAGCCAGGTCAGCCCAGGATTGCCGTATTGATGCAACCACGGCATGGCTCCTGGCATGACACGTCCGCCACCGCTGGGCAATCGACAGCCCTGCACCAATTCAGCACCATCACACAATTTGTCGTAGAAGCGATGCGCTTGGCTAAAGTCATAACTGTCGTCAGCATCCCCCATCAATATAAATCGCCCACGCGCCGCTTCGATGCCACCCATCAACGCCGCGCCATAGCCTGGCTCTTCGACATGGACCACCCGCGCGCCGAGCGCTTCGGCAATTTCCACCGAGTTATCGCGGCTGCCGTTATCGGCCACAATCACTTCGCCGCTGACTCCCATTTTCTGTAGAGCGCAAACTGCCTTTAAGACGCAGTTGCCGACCGTATCCGCTTCGTCCAAGCAGGGCATGACGATGCTCAATTCCAGTTGTTGTTCTGGCGGCTGCTGGGAAGTCACCGCAGGTAAATGAGTTGTCTTGATGCGTTCCAAGCGGTTGAGCGGGCGTCGATCGAGCGCTCGCTCAGCGGCCAACAACTCGACCAAGTTATCGAGCTGCTGTTCGGCGCGGGCCAGCACATCGGCAGTGCTACCGCGCTGGGTGTTTCCTGGACGATAGGGTAGACGAATCTCGTTCAATTCGTTGCTCGAGTGATACAGATCAACTAGTGTGGAAACGTTGGACTGGCGCATGGTACCCTTCGACTGGCTTCCGGAGATCTGCGGCTTTCAGATTCGGAATCGGCATGTGGCGTGGATTTCGACAACAAAACGTAATCCACACCTAAGACCGGTCAAATCGTCGCGAGCGGCCCTGGGGTAACTTAGTAGCGATCACCCGCGAGCTTGGCGGTTGTGGCGATTGTATCGACACTTGAAACCGTCCTGTGCAAGCGATACTATGCCAATGCAAAACATGCTTACGACAACTCAGGTTGTAGCGACCATTAAAAACGCCAGATGCAATCGAGATCTCGCGTCGTCCAATTCGACTTGGCTCATCGTCAGGGGAGGGAGCCACACGCACCGCGTCAACTCTGGCCCACTGAAATGTGTCAGCACACGCTGACATGCGCACGCTTCAGCGAATTGCCGACAGCGACTTGCCCCCAGGCCCGTTGCCAGATTGCGGAACTCGACAATACAACTCGCCCCTATCCCTTCGACCTCACACCCCACCCACCCCAACCGCTGCAGTTCCTCGCGCGCAAAATGCCGCAGTTGCTCCCCCAATTGCCGACCGCGCGCAATCCACTCGCCATCGCGGAGCAGCGACAGCACTTGCAGCCCCACAGCGGCCGCCAATGGTGAAGCGGCGAAGGTCTCCGACTCCGAACCTACCGGTAGACTTTCCAATACATCAGCCCGTCCCAGCACCGCCGAGATCGGTGCCACACCACCTCCGAGACTTTTTCCGAGCACCAACAGATCGGGCTGCCAACCTTGCCCCTGTGCCAATGAGAGATGGCCACAGCGTCCCAGGCCGGACTGGATCTCGTCGGCAATCATCAACACTCCCTGCGCTGTCGTCAGTTCGCGTAGACGCTGCATGAATTCGGCAGGTGGAACAATGTATCCCCGTGCACCGATCGCTGGTTCTACAATAACTGCAGATAGACTTTTTGACTCGCGCGCAATCGTCTCCAAAATGTTCGCAGCGCACTTCACATCGCAACTGGGGTAACTCAACGACCAAGGACAAGCCGCACAGTAGGGATAGTTTTCATTGGGCATGACGCGCACCGCATCGGCAAGTTGCCGGCGAACGTGGCCAGTCGACGGAGCTTGACTTAGTTCCGTAGTCGCAATCGACCTTCCATGGAAACACGGGCCAACACTCATGAGCTTGCCAGGTCGAAAGGCCACAGCCGCTTTCCAGGCCGTCTCCACCGATCGCGCACCGCTGACATTAAACAGTACTTGCGACCTGTGACCCACGCACGGAAACAACTCTTGCAATTGTTCTGCCAACTCTATCCGAGGAACGTGCGGTTCTCCGGTGACATGCGTCAACTGATTTAATTGCCGCGTAGCTGCGGCTATCAAAGGTGGAAAGGCTTGGCCGAAATTGGCTGCGGAATAGCCGCACGTCAAATCGATGTGGTCGTTCCCGTCCGTGTCCCACAACCGAGAACCAACGCCTCGCACAAATACGGGCCCGAATTTCGGATCATGATTGCGCAGGGCAACTGGCGGATGAACTCGCTCAAACCTCCTGAGCCACTCATTCATGATTGTGGCTGAGCCATTTTCTTTCGCAGCGGCCCAATGATTTGTGGCGGCACGAAACGGGCCAGCATCTCATCGGTACTCAGTGGCACGATCTGTTTAATCAGCGAACTTGAAACATGGGAATAGTCTTCATCAGCCATTAGAAAGACCGCTTCGATATCAGCATCCAGTTGACGATTGGCCATGAGCATTGTGAATTCGGCAGCGATATCAGTCAGTGGCCGCACGCCGCGGACCATTACTCGTGAACCACACGCGCGAACAAAGCTGACCGCCAAACCAGAAAATGTTTCGACGCGCACATTACCCAAATCCGCCACGACGCATTGCAGTAGCTCGACGCGCTCTTCGGGTGAAAAGAGTGGCTTCTTATCGGAGTTGATACCCACTCCCACAACTAATTGATCGACCAGCCGACTGGCCCGCTGGATAACATTTAAGTGCCCCAGCGTGACGGGGTCAAACGAACCAGTGTAAACCGCAATCCGCGAATCACTACTACTCATGTCTGCCCTCTCAAAGTTTAGGTAACGGTTCACGGAATTGCTCGAAAGTCGCTGATCGCTCCGCTGATCAATGCTCCGCGCAAAAGTCATATCGGTAGCGTCAAGCTACGGGGTAACGCCCAAGCGACTGACCGGACGATGCTAAGCCTTCCGACAGCGGTGGCAAGTGGGCTGCATGATAGGCTGTCATCGAGGTTTTAGAGCAGGAACAAATTCGTTACTTCGAGGCACTGGGAAATCTATTTTACGGCTAACTCGACTACTTCGAAAACACTGGCTAAGCCAGTGCCACCCAGACGGCTTCAATTGCTCTGTCGGAATTCAATGAGCGATTCGACTAGCTGTTCGATGTCGTCGATATTGTTGTAGGCGTGAGTACTGGCACGTAGCCTTCCGCCGCGGACGCTCAGCACAACTCCGGCTGCTAGGCAGTGCTTGCGAGCTGCTAGCAACAAGCTCTCGGGAGTGTCGGCAGGCGTTCCCCACGAGATTCCAACAATGCCACTTTGATGATCGGCTTCTTCAGGGAGAATAACCAAAAAACCGGCACTGCGCAGGCGGTCAACGAGCACGGCCACATTATGCAATACATTTGCCGCGATAGGGGACTGGTTTCCGGGAGAATGATGCAATTCGGCCAACAGCTTCAGGCTGGCACCCAAACCGAGCATGCCCGGCATATTGGCGGCACCACCTTCGTAGCGTTCGGCGGTCCGCTTGAGGGTCAACGAATTCGGATCGAAGTTGTCGGTGGCCAAGCTGTTCCAGCCGATCCCCAATGGTTGCAGGAGATCCAAGTGCTCGTCGCGCAAATAGAGAATCCCCGCTCCCTCGGGTCCCAACAACCATTTATGGCCGTCGGCACACAAGAAGTCGACTTGGGTTTGTCGTACATCGATCGGAAACGCCCCCAGCCCTTGGATGGCATCGATCATTAGTAGGGGACCGCGGGAATGGACCAAGTCCGCGACTGCCCCTACGTCAATTCGATAACCACTGATAAAGCCGACCCAGCTAACTGATACGATCCGCGTGCGTCCGTCGATCGCTTGGTCTAGTCGGCTGAGATCCACTACGCCAGAAGGGTCAACTCTTACCCGTCGCAGCTCCACTCCACGTCGCTCCAGTCCGCTCCAGGGCAACGAATTGGAGGGGAATTCATTGTCGGGAACCACCACATTGTCCCCACTTTTCCAGGGAAAACCCTCAGCCACCAAACTGATGCCGTGGGTGGTGTTGTTCACCAATGCCACTTCGGTCATGGAGGCTCCTAAGAATTCCGCTGCCGCCCCCCGCAGACTGGCCAACTGGGCCGACCAGGTCAACCATGGGACATCCCCCTGTTCACTGGCCTGCAATGCATAAGTCGAAATTGCTGCGGCAGTAGGGGAGGGGAGGGGCGCCACCGCCGCGTGGTCAAAATAAGCCCACTTCTTGACGACTGGCATCAGATTTCGCAACTGTTGACCAGCAGCCAGAGGGAAGTCCGATCGAAACAAGGAGGCAGGCATCGTTTTTTCTTATAAACTCTCAACGAACTAAGTGGTTCGATTCGCTTGATTTTTCCGATTAGTAGGCTATCCTGGCACTCCAAATGACTCCATAACAGAGGATAAATGGGGTATCTAGGTGACAGTTAGGTTACTTGGATTATACTACCACGCGTGTCAACGTTCCGGTGGGGCGTTGGTGCCGCCGCGTTTGAGAGTGACAAGCTAGCAAAACGTGAAGTTTTTTACTTCCAGGGGCGCCACATTGAGCTCGTCTGTTACAAGCCAAAAAGGTTGGCTAATGCCGAAAGCATTGTGTCTGATCGCGTTGGTGATCGCCAGCTTGGTCTTTCTGATATTTTTACTAGACTTAGTCCTCGGGCTTGGCGGCCTGACGAATATGGCACCATTTCGCGCCGCAAGCGTGTTGATGGACATCATATTCATGCTCGCCTCGGGGGGGCTAGCGTACGTCTCCTGGCTGGCCTTTCGCGAACAGCGCTAAACTAGACCTCAAGACTGAAAGAGCTACCGAAACTTGTAATTTCAAGCGAACGGTCAAGGGCTGGGAAGAGCGCCCCAGGCGATGAGTTGACCAGCGACTCAGTCGCCACTTTTTCAATCACCAGTCGCCATGTTTCTGCTTCGATGGCCAGAAGTTCTCCCAACACCGCCAACCGCGAGCTGTCTTGGGTGCGTTCAATTTCGAACGACATCTGGAGTAAATAGAGGTAGAAATCGGAGATCGGCGAGCTCAAAGGATTGCTCTCGTCCTTGACTCCATCCAGCAATTCTCCCAAGATCTCTCGAATCCGCAACAACCATTGATTCCCTTCCGCCGATTCCCCAGCACTCCACAACTGCGCGACCATGGTCGTCAAATCATGTGCCCTGTGAATTAACATCCAGCGAAGTCGCGCTGGTGAGGAAGTGAGTACTTCTTGCTGCAAGTACGGATTGACGTCACTATCGCCCATATGCATATCAGCATGACCCGGAGGAGTTAGAATTTCGGCCTTAGCCTGGTTTCGTTGTAAATCGTGTGCGAACATCGGCCCTGTTTAGCAAAACCGGCGGCCGCCATAGTGAACATTGAAAAACACTACCGGTTGTACCGGTCCTTCCTCTACAACCCACGCGAGTCCCACTTTTGTCCGAGCGACCGATCATTGAAAGCGTGCATAATCCGCGCATTAAGCAAGCCGCACGACTGCGCGACGCTAAGTCTCGTCGCAAGTTGAATAGGTTTTTGATCGATGGCTGGCGCGAAATTGAATTGGCGGTTCAATTCGGCGTCGAGCTTGAAACCATCTTTTTCAGCTCTGACACCACGCACCCGTCACTCGCTGTAGCTGGCGCGCGAAGGGGGTTCGAACTTCAACTGCAACCGGTAACCGCCAAAGTTCTAGAGCGGATCAGCTATGGACAACGTCAGGATACACCGGTCGCAGTGGCTGTCACCCCAAAATTCGAATTGCAATACGTCCCGTGGCGACCGCCGCAGATCCTGCTGGTTCTAGATCGCACCGAAAAGCCTGGCAACCTAGGAGCCTGTCTCCGCACCGCTGCGGCGGCTGGAGTTTCAGCCGTCGTGCTAACCGACCCGGTCTGTGAGCCCTGCAATCCAAACACGATTCGCGCCAGCCGAGGTAGCCTGTTCAGCGTTCCGCTGGCGGTTACGACTTGTGCTGAGTTTCAAGCCTATTGCCGACTGCATTCCATCCCTTGTTTCACCGCGCGAGTCGATGCATCCACCGATCTTTGGCGGCAAGACTTCACCGCTGGAGCGGCGCTGGTGTTCGGAAGTGAAGCGCAGGGGTTGGGAGTCGATTGGCAGGGGGACGCGTTGCGCAGCTTTAGCATTCCCATGCAAGGCGCGCCAGATAGTCTGAACCTGTCCAATAGCGCGGCCATTTCACTCTATGAGGCCGTCCGCCAGAATCGTTGTTCGCAGTAAGCGGCAGCAGCGCAAGTTGCCCGGTTAGTCAGTGCAATTCAGGACAACGCCCTACCACTGACGCGTTCAAACAGACCTGATTATTTGACGTCGACTGATCGAGGGTGTAGATTTACGGAAACTGCCGCCGCAAATTGCGTTTCGGCTCGATACCATCCAACTCCTTCCAGCACTCCATGGCCGTTACTTACATTAAACGCTATCGCATGGAGGTGCGACTGGACCGAGTCCCATCCGCGTCTTGGCGCGAAGTGCCAGAAGGTTTTCGCTTGTTCCCTTGGGAACCACGCTTGTGCAATCAACATGCCGACATCAAATGGGAGAGTTTTCGCGATGAGATCGATGTGCATGTTTTTCCCTGTCTGGGTGAGCGCGAAGGCTGTCGCCTACTGATGCGCGAGATTAGCGGTCGTAAGGATTTTGTTCCTGAGGCGACGTGGTTGGTGGCCCGCGAGTCCGAGTTTTCTGCTAAGCCACAAGTTTGTGGTACTGTCCAAGGTTTGATGCCATCGAGGCGCGAAGGAGCGATACAGAATTTAGGAGTTCATCCGCAGTTTCGCGATCTACGACTTGGGCAAGCACTATTGACTGCGGCCCTACGTGGCTTTATGCAGGTTGGTTGTCGGTACGCACACCTGGAAGTCACCGTGCAAAACACTGCCGCCATTCGCTTGTATGAACGTTTCGGCTTTCACCGCGTAGAAACACTGTTCAAAGTTTCTGAAGTGCAGTTCGCCTAGCACTAGCCTATCCTCGGATTCCAGTATGTCGAAGCTTTCCGTTAAACAACTGCGCAAAGATTTTTCATCCTCGGCTGAAACGCTGCAGGTGCTCGATGGAGTCGACCTGGAGATGTCCGCTGGCGAGAATCTGTCTATCGTCGGACCCAGTGGCTGTGGCAAGTCGACGCTGCTTTATATCTTAGGGACGCTCGAACGACCCACAGCCGGCCAAGTGCTCGTGGACGATGTCAATCCGTTCTCGCTCTCTCCCGCTAAGCTGGCTCACTTTCGCAGTCAAGCGATCGGATTTGTTTTTCAAGATCATCATTTGCTTCCACAACTGACGGTTACAGAGAACGTGCTCCTCCCTGCCTTGGCGGAGGGTTCGCCGAGTCGAGCACAGGTCGAGCGGGCCGCCGAGCTGATCGAGAGCGTGGGGTTGGGAGATCGCCAAAGCCATTTGCCTGGGCAACTCAGCGGTGGCCAACGCCAACGCGTGGCCGTAGCCCGAGCCCTGTTGAATCACCCCAAGCTGCTGTTGGCTGACGAACCGACAGGAAATCTAGACCGTGTCAATGCTCAGAAAATTGCCGAGCTGTTATTCGATCTCCCCAAACGCGATGGCACGATGTTGATCTTGGTAACTCACAACGACGAACTGGCCCGACAAGCCTCGCGGCAACTTTCCTTTGAGGATCATCGCTTGCATGAGGCCGCGTCGGGTCTATGAAATCACTCACGCTGGCTGGCATCGCACTTCACTCACTACGATACTTTTTCAAAAGTCACGTTGCTGTCGGCTTGGGGGTCGCCGCCGCCACGGCAGTCATCGTCGGTGCGCTAGTGGTAGGTGACAGCGTCCGGGGAAGTCTGCGTAGCCTGGTGCTCGACCGCTTGGTCAACGTCCAGTCATTGTTGCACGCGCGGACATTTTTCGAGCCTGAAATGCTCGCCTCGCTCAAACTCCCCACCGTTCAAGCAGCGGAGACTACGAGCTCAGCAGCCAGGGGCGACGAGTCTATCGTCCCCATGATTTATCTTCCTGGTTCAACAGTCGAACATCGCGCGGATTCACAAGTCCATCGCGGAGCGGGCGTACAGCTTTTCGGAGTCGTTGTCGATTACTGGAAAGTGCTAGCGACCGCTGAACAATTGCTGCCACCAGGATTGAATGAAGATGAAATTGCAGTCGGGAGTAGTCTAGCGGCGGAATTAGAGGTCAAAGTTGGCGATGAATTGACGCTCCGCTTTCACTCGCTGGGTGGCGTACCAGCAGACAATCCACTCGGGAACCGCGATGATGCTTCGCTCAACTTGCCACGCCAACGAATTGTCGCCATCCTCCCCGATCGTGGCCTGGGAGGACTAAGTTTTCAATCGACGACCAACGTCCCCCGCAATATTTTTTGTTCGGCCGCGTCGTTACAAGAAATCCTTGAGTGCGGAACCAAAGTGAACGCGGCATTGGTGCTCAGTCCTATCAGTGCAACACGGCCACCGGCGATTAGCCCTGAGGTCTGTCAACTGCTCGACGAACAACTCCAGCCGACCATCGAAGACTACGGATTGAAGCTGGAACGCATCACACGCCGCTTTCCGGATGCAGACGATCAGCAGAGCCAGCGGTCAAAGACGCCAGCCCCTTCGGAGGCAACTGCTTCACAGACAATCTATGATTACTATCAGCTCACTTCCCAGGCGTTGATTCTGGACAATGGAACATCCAATGCCGTGGTGCATGCGTCTCCCGGGTTAGCCAACCGCTTGATCACGTATCTGGGCAATACAATTTGCAAAGTCGAACCGTTGGCGTCGGATCTGATGCCACGCAACAGCAGTCAGGCACTCAATCCAGATCAATCTCGGATGAACCTGAGTCCCACCGACGTCAGCATTCTCAGCCGCCAGGTTCCCTACTCGACCGTCGTCGGCGTGGAAGCCCTGGTTCAAGAGCGACTAGAACCGTTCACATCGGTAGCTGCAGAAAGCATTCGAACGCCTTACTGTTGGATCAATTCCTGGTTAGCCGAACAATTGGATGCCACCCCCGGCGACTGGATCGAGATCAAATACTTTGAACCGGAGACCATCGATGGCGTGGAGCGGGAACAATCAGTGCGGTGCATGATCGCAGGGATCGTGCCATTGACTGAGCCTGCGCAAAAGTATCGCCGCGATCGCCCGGCCAGCTACACTGAGCCCCCGACTTTCTTCAATGATCCCAACTTGACCCCCACCGTTCCAGGGCTCACGGACAAGGAATCGATTGCCAACTGGGATGCCCCGTTCAAGCTCGATTTAGATCTCCTACAATCGGCCGACGACGATTACTACGACAACCATCGCCTAACTCCCAAAGTTTTTCTCCCCTATCGATTTGCCGCTTCTACGCGAATGTTCGGCAGTCGCTTTGGCCAGACCACAGCGATTCGTTTCCCAGCCGCACTGGTCGCCAACGAAGCGGAGTTGCGTTCACGGATCGAGACGGCGTTGTTGCCCACGCGCGCTGAGCAGCGATTTACCTTCGTTCCGGTCCGTCAAAAACTGTTGCAGTCTGCCTCGGGGACGACTCCCTTCGATCTGCTGTTTCTATCGCTCAGTTTTTTCGTAATCGCGGCCGCTCTGATGTTGGTCGCCTTGCTATTCAAGCTGGGGATCGCGCAGCGCGCGAACCAATTGGGGCTACTAGCGGCACACGGCTTTACTCCAACTCGGATCCGTGGCTTGCTGCTCCGCGAACAGGCGGTGGTGGCAGTGGCCGGAGGGACAATGGGCATTTTCCTAGGATTGGGCTACGCGCGCGCTATGTTGGCGGCGCTTCAGTCGTGGTGGGTGGGTGCGATTTCGACTCCCTTTTTGACGTTTTCTTTCACCTGGCTAAGTTTATTGATCGGCGTTGCTGCGGGGCTGCTGATGAGTCTTGCAACAATTTATTTTTCGCTCAGGAAGCTCAGCAGCTTAGCACCGTTGCAACTCCTACGCGGTCAAACGGAAAAAGTCAGCGGTCGCGTGGGAAAGTTTCATCGCGGACTGCTAGCCATGTCTGGTTTTTTGGCGTTGGGTGCAATGGCGCTCATCATCGCGGCGATCGGGCAGACAGGCATGGCCCGCGCAGGGACCTTTTTCGGAAGTGGTATGTTGTTGCTGCTGGCAGCCCTGTTGGCGACCCACCAACTGCTGCGCTCGCGGGCAAAAATTGGTGGGGCGGACCCTGGACGTTCCAATTTGCTGAAACTTGCTTGGAGCACTATCCACCGCAATCCACTCCGTAGCTCCTTGGCGTTGGGCTTGCTCGCTGTCGCCAGTTTCCTAATTGCGTCAATGAGTGTATTTCATGTGGCCCCCGATCCACGTGGCTACGGCGGGTTCGATTTGATGGGCGAAAGTTCACAACCCATTTATCGGAACATCAGTTCCAGAAGTGTCCAGGAAGAAGTTTTAGGAGCAGAGGCAGAGCGCCTAAGAGATACGTACGTGCTGGCGTTTCGCATGCGAGCTGGAGAGGATGCCAGTTGCAACAATCTCTTTCAAGTTGCTCAGCCGACAATCTTGGCAGTCCCACGGCGACTGAGTCAACTCAACGATTACAATGGCCCAGCCACAACCTTCCAGTGGGCGGCCACCACCGCGCCGCAGGAACCGTGGAAAGCGTTGGAGCAAGCGGCCATCGGTGACATGTTTAGTCCCATCCCAGTGATCCTTGACCAAAACACTGCAGCCTGGAGTCTCAAACGAGGCGCGTCGCTGGGGGCCATTTTCCAATTGCAATACGGTCCCCGCGATATTTATTTTAAAACCGTCGGCCTGCTCTCCAATAGTGTGTTGCAAGGCAAGCTGATGATTAGCGATTCGAATTTTCGTTTCCTGTTTCCAGAGCTGAGTGGAAACAGCTTCTTTCTGATCCGCTCTGGTGGGTCGACCCCCGCGAGTGAAGTGAGTGGCACGCTAGAGCAGGGCTGGAGCGACGAAGGGCTCGACATAACCTCTAGCGTTCAGACTTTGGCTAGTTTGCTAGGAGTACAGAATACGTATATCAGCGCTTTTCAATCACTGGGGGCGTTGGGTTTACTGCTCGGGTCCTTTGGCTTGATCGCGGTGCAGTTACGCAGCGTCATTGAACGTCGTCGCGAGTTGGCCTTGATGCAAGCGGTTGGTTTTTCCAAGTCCAGAATTGGGTGGATGCTCACGCTGGAGACAGCCCTGCTACTCGGAGGTGGTTTGTTGATTGGCTGCATCGCGGCAGCAATCGCCTTGTTCCCCTACGTTGTTGAGAACGGTACGCAACTCAGCGCGCTGCAGCCCCTTGTCATGTTGGCCGTCGTTTTGCTCGTCGGCTTTTTCGCCTCAGTCGTCGCCGTCCACGCCGCCATGCAACGTTCCGTACTCGACGGATTGCGGGGGGAGTAAGTTTGGCTAGTGGCTAGTGGCTAGTGAAACCTGAAACTCACTTCCCCCGCGATCTTGCATCGCGGGTGAACCTGTTATCAGCGGTGCGCGTTAACGAACATTGCTGCCAACGAACAAGACTTTCGCTCCTGGCCGGCAAGTGGGCGAGGGGGCGTCGACAAACTGAAGTTCACTAGCCACTAGCCACTAGTCACTAGCCTCTAGCCTCTAGCCTCTAGCCTCTAGCCTCTTGCCACTAGTCACTAGCCTCTAGCCACTGGCCACTGGCCACTGGCCTCTAGCCTCTTCAACGAATAAACGCCACGTGAATGGTTCACGCGGCGTTTAAAGAACGTTTAGTCTTGAAGCCGTTACGGCCTAGCGGAACAACTGGGTGATACCGTAGGTGAAGAAGGCACCGACGCCAAAGTTGATTGCTTCCTCGCAGGGCTTGAACTGCAGAATCAGCGTGTCCCCAGGCTGGATGATCGGTCTTTGGCTAGGATTGTTGATCGCGCTTGCCAAGTCGACTTCGATGGCCATCTGTCCGTTGCACGGTGTCTGCCGCAGGATATACAGTCGCCCGGGTGGAACCACTTGTGTACCGCCAACAAGCCCCGTGGAAGCACTCGCAAGTTTGCTCGACACACCGCCACCGGCGATGGCCATGGCACCCAAGGCATCCAAGTCGTAGTCACGCGGAATCGGCCATTGTCCACCCGGTAGCAAACCACCCGTGTAGAAAAATTCGTTTTCTCGCGATTCGATCAGGACAATGTCCCCCTCTTCCAACAGTACGTCTTCGGGACGAATTTGGGACAATACGCCAGGAGGAAGTCGGAGTGGAATTCTAAGTATGGTTGGGTCATCAGGCATCGGAGGAGGGCAACCGCACGGGTCGTTGAACTGCGCCAACTGTTGCTGATACTGCAGCATGAACGCCATCCGCGCGGCCTTGTCGGCCGCCTTACTGCGCAACACCTTGATCTCGTTCTTGGCACCGATGCCAGGCAATCCGCCAGTTTCGGTCAAGGCGTGCAAGATGTCGTTTTCGAACGCGTCCAGCTTGACCACTTTCCCTTCACCACTCTGGTCAGCACCCACCACACCCCGACCACTGCGATTGATTTGTTGCAGGAACGTATCGTTGGACGTGTTACTTGAGTCTTGCCGAATGACGACGACGTTGATACGACGCTTGCGGATGATAGTCACCACAGGGCTGACCTTCTTCTGCTCGTCCTCTTTCAAGATCTTCGTATCGATATACTCCTTGCGGATCTTATCGCGAGTCTGATCCTCGGTCAGTCCTTCCACTTTTACTGGTTCGAGCAATGGCAAGGAAATCGTTCCATCCTCGAGCACCGTGATCGGAAAACCGGTCGACGGTGGCAGCGTGCTATCCTTTTCGGGGAAGTGCACTGGTGGTGGCTCGGGGACTTGGTCTGGTTCGTTGAAGGGGAGAATACCGTCAATGGTAATACCCAACACGTCCCCCGGCCCAAGCGTATATTGTCGAGGCTTTTCTTGAGCCAACAAGCTAAAGTCGATCGGGACCAAGTCGTTCTTGTCCCCCATAAAGAATTGCGGCGGGAGTCGACTGGACGGAATCCCATTGATCGGTTGCGTTAATGCAGTGCAGCCAGAGAAAGCCATCGCAATGGCAGTCAACATGGCGGCCGAGCAAGCACGGCGGCCAGCCGCCAACCCAGCGTGCACGTTAGTCAGTCGGTTATCGAGTGTCTTTGAACGGTTCATGGCACGATGCCTTTTCCTGGTCAGTTGCATTATCAGATGATTGTTAGGATGTGCCGCAACCGTCGATTGTCGCGGCAGCCAATGGTTTCAGCCTCGGTCACTGCTCTGCACGCGCAATTTCACTGAACGCGTGGAACGGCACGCGATGATGGTAGACCACCACTGGGAATGCTCAGCTCTGGGCCAAACATCTCCGGCTGCATCATGGGAGCTGCCTGTGGACTACCTATCATGCCCGCTGGTCCAGCCACGCCACCCTGCGGCTGCGCGGCTGAATACGGATAGCCTCCCATCGGCTGGTTGAGTGCTGCGGTATTTTGAAGTTGATTGTTCATATCGGGGGAGAATTGGATTTGGTGCCAATTCGACGCCCCCTCTTCTTCGGCGGCACGCACGCCGTGCGGATAACCAGTGAACCAAGCCGAAGTGCGGGCCTGCCCCTCGCCTGACTGATACTCCCAACTCCAATACTCATTCGGCGGATAGGCTGGCGTGCAGCCGTTCGATCCCGTGCAGACCGCTTCATAGCCAGCCCGGAAGCCGTTGCAGAAGTCTTGATTGTGCCGTTCAGTGCAGAAATTCTGCTTGCGTCGATGCCAAGCTTTCGCCGAGTACGATCGATTTCGCAGTACGACCACCGTGTCATTCCACGAGTTGTTCTTGGTCAAAGCACCAAAACCGTTGTGCATGACCGAGCAACCTGGTGTGGATAAGCTCAAAAGGGTCAGGAGCGCCACGATTGCAGCTTTCCCTTGCCCTATTGCCAACGCTCTAGCTGGCAGATCTCGCAGGCTTTTAAACCCTTGAAATAGTTTCCCAAATGGCGACATCGTGTCGTTCCCCCCCCGGAGTTCAGTCCATTGATCTATTGAGTCCCCGCTCCCGTCCCAAGCCCTGAAATTAGCGCGCTTGGGTCGGAGAACGGGCGTACTGCATAGATCGAATGTTAACCTGTGCCGAGTTGAGGAATTCTCGCGTTTATTGCGGTGGTCCAGATTACTCGGCGCACAACACTTGTAACGAATGGACCAGCGGGCTGAGCAACAAGCAGACTACTAGGCGGAGCAGTCTTCCAGACAAGGGCGAATGCGCCACAGAATTGCAAAAGTTATTGCTGGTTTTTCTGGTTCCCAGGCTCTGCCTGGGAACGAGAGCTTTGGGAACTGACTTAGCATCGTACGGGAAATAACTGTCGTAGCTACGTTCGCCAGAACGTCGATTCCCTGCGGTCTGGCGACCGCAGCTACGTTTAAGCTCGGACAGTTATTTCCCGCACGATGCTTAGCACAAAAGCATTTAGAATTAGCGTCGAAATGCGTCACTACCGCCGCGCTCAGCTACAACCAAGCCATCCTGCGTCCGCACGCGCCCTACCACGCGCAGTTCCCCAGGTCGCATAAAGCGGGGCGCACCAGCGAGATCCACAAATTCCTCCCCGCCTATTTCATTCTGCCAACGCGCAAAATGATCCCGAGCTTCGTCTCCCACCAGAATCAGTCGCCCCTCAGGGTACTGCTCGATGAATTGCTCCACGCGGTCCCAAGCCCTTGGATCAGTCGCGGCCTCAGTCACTTCTACTATTTCTTCCCCCAAGTAATACACCCAACTCGGCTCCATCCCGCCGATCGACAGCCACTTGTGTTCGACTTCCAGGGACGCACCGGGGAGAGTGGCGACGCTGTTAAGAGCAGCCAAGTCGAGTCGATAGCGGTCGACTGATTTGCTGCCAAATCCAAAAAGGACGATCTGAAAGGTAGCAGCCGCGGCAAGCCAAGTCAGCGGTAGGCGCTGCGTCGCGCCGCATCTCTCCCACCAAAAACCGAGCGCACCAGCGAAAGTAATCGCTACCCCACCTACAGCCGCTGGTGCTAGCAATGGCATCGATTCGTGCCGACTCAACCAAACGACTCCCGTCGCAATTCCGAAACCCACCATGATCGTCAGCCCATACGCAATCCGCCGCATTGACCATGTGGGACGCGACCAACCGCTTTCGAACTGTCTCCAATAGCATCCCAGCACTAGGGCAGCGCCTGCATAACAAGGGGTGATGTAGCTCGGAAGCTTCGTACTTGCTAGCGAAAATGCCCCGATATAAACAGCTATCCAGACGACTGACAGCGCGACCAGTTGTCGCTGTACCACGTTCTCACGGTAGGCCGCGCGGCACCAGACAACCACCGGAATGAACCACATCGACCATGGAAAAGTCCCCACCAAAAATGCCAGCGGGTAAAAGAGGAGAGACCCCTGATGTCCCTCCATCGACCCCAGGGCCCGCCCTACATTGTGCTCAAGAAAGAACCCTCGCAAAAATTCGCCGTTCGTTTCCATCCCCACTGCCCAGTACCAGGGCGCAGCCGCTAGTAAAGTCAACATCAATCCCGGTATCGTCCGTAATGCCACGATCGATCGCCAGCATTGGAGCGGATTGAACGCCCTCCACCCCTCGACAACCAATGTCATAAAAGCGTCGAACCAAGAATCGCTCGAACTATTTTTTTGATTTGCATTACAGGTTTGCAAACTTCGACAAACCAACCACCAAACGTGAACTACCACTAACGGCAAGACTATTCCCACTGGCCCTTTGGCTAGCCCCGCCAGTCCCAGCATGACGTAGCCGAACATGGCTGGAATCCAGCGCCCCTTGCCGACATTACCATTGGAGTACGGGTGTGCGGGCGCCAGGACACTAATGACTAGAGCTGTGATGCCCAATGTACTAAAGGCGATTAAACAGGCGTCGGGTGTTGCCGCCCGCCCCGCCATGATAAACAGTCCACAAGTGGCCAAACACGCTCCGGCCCAAAACCCCTCGGGACTGATCCCTCGCGGCTTGCCAGACAAACGCGACGCCAATACGGCCACCGACGCAATCGACAGCAGAGCACATAAGGCCGAAGGAAGCCTAGCTGTAAATTCTGATTCTCCTAGCGCTAGATAGCTGAGCATTTGCCCCCAATACAGCAAGATCGGCTTGTGGTCTCGCAGACTACCATTGAATGTAGGTACAATCCAATCACCCCGCGCAAGCATTTCATGACTGGCCCGCGCGTTGCGAGGTTCATCCCGGTCCCATAACCGCGCCGACCCAAGTTCCACAAACGTGACACTCAACGCGATCAACACTAAACAAGCGATTCGCCAGTAGGAAACTTGGGGCATGGCACACGTCGTCGGGTTCAAGTAGGGTAGTCATCATTCAATATTCGCAACTTGTTCTTAGTAGATTTTGCCTACAGCCAACAATAGGAAACCGTTCCAGTGGAACATGCTAGCCAGCCCAGAATGAAGGACGAGAGTTTTTTGCTCGAGTCCCCTCTGGCACACGAGCAGGAAGTCGTCAACCTCACTGAGCCTGCCAATCCGCGTCGCTTGCATCGAATCGCACTTTGGTTGCTCATCGCTACCATCTTGTCGACATTTTGGGCAGGCGTGGGGGCTTGGGTGCCCTCAACACCGTTTGATTTGGCCGCCCATCAGGGTTCGTTTATGCCAGTACGACAAGCTTTGCTAGCAAATTGGCTTGAAGGCCTTTCGTTTTCGCTCGGCCTCATGGCAATTTTGGGAGCCCATGAACTGGGGCATTATCTATTGACCATCCTCTACAGAGTCCCCAGTACCCCGCCTCTATTCATCCCCTTTCCTTTCTATTCTCCCATCGGCACGATGGGGGCTGTGATCATGATGCAGAGCGGAACTGCGGATCGAAAGCAAATATTCGACATCGGTTTAGCAGGTCCACTGGCTGGATTGGTCGTCGCCATCCCGATTCTGATGTTTGGCATTACCCACCCCCAGCCGATCGCCTACGCACCGGACGAGTCGCTGATCTTGGGACAACCGCTGCTCGTTCAATGGTTAGCCGCATGGCTGGTCCCTGATCGAGCCGCTGATTTTATAAGCGTTGCCAATACGCAAGCCAGTCCTTTGCTGATGGCCGGCTGGGTCGGTTTGTTAGTTACCGGTTTGAACATGATGCCACTTGGGCAGCTCGACGGAGGCCACGTCACTTTTGGTTTACTCGGTCCGAAATCGTATTGGATCGCCGTTGCCGCTTTAGTGGCCGCGGTCGGATATATGGTCTACTCCCAAGTCATCATTTTTTCTTTGATGCTCGTGTTGGTCGTACTGATGGGGCTCAGACATCCTCCCAGTAGCGACGATTCTCGCCCCCTGGGGCTCCCGAGACAGATCATTGGCTGGGCATCCCTCATCCTCCCCGTACTTTGTATCCCAGCCAATCCCATCTCAGTTCTAATGTAGATCCCCAATTAAATTATCCGCCAACTCCCACCTTTTACCTTGAACCTCCACCACCCCCATCAGTCTATTAAAGCAGCCCCATCCCATCTCCCCATCACTTGAAACTTGAAACCTGAAACTTGGAACTTGGAACCTGAAACTTGCCTCCCCCACTTCAACACGTTTTGAGTTAAAATAAAAGCCTGGGTTCACTCTTCATCTCGACACAATCAGCATTGGAGACCATCGGACAACGTGCACGAACATTATCGCTCACAAAGCGTTGCGCTCGAACGCTCGGTCTTAGTACGCGTGGTCGGCCCCAACGACTCATTCACCGAAAATCCTTTGGATGAGATGGCCGGATTAGCGAAAACGGCAGGGACGCAAGTCATGGCCGGTCTGGTACAGCGTCGTGAAGCGCCTGACCCCAAGACCTTCCTCGGTAAAGGCAAAGTAGCTGAGCTCCGACAACTGGTCGAAATGCACGAGGCCGATGTCGTCATCTTCGACAACGATCTCTCTCCCAGCCAAACTCGCAATCTAGAGAAAGTTGTCGAGACCAAAGTTCTCGATCGTACGGAATTGATCCTCGACATCTTCGCTTCCAACGCCCGCACGCACGAAGCTCGCTTGGCCGTCGAACTGGCCCAGCTTGAATACTCGCTTCCACGACTGAAACGTATGTGGACCCACCTTTCGCGGCAATCGATGGGAGTCGGCATGCGTGGGCCTGGGGAAAAGCAATTGGAAGTTGACCGACGCTTGGTCGAAAAACGGATTCACGAATTAAAACTCGACATCCAGAAAGTGGAAAAACGCAAACAGCGCGAAGTGGCCGCGCGTCGCGACTATTTGACCGTCTCGTTGGTCGGCTATACCAACGCTGGCAAGAGCACCCTAATGAACGTCTTGACCGATGCCCAAGTCGAAGCGGTCGACAAACTCTTCGCTACCCTCGACACACGCACCCGCCGCTGGACGCTCCCGAGCTGGGGACCAGTCTTACTGAGCGATACGGTCGGGTTCATTCGTGACCTGCCTCACAAATTGGTAGCCAGCTTTCGAGCCACCCTTGAAGAAGCCCGCGAAGCAGATCTGCTGCTGCACGTCGCCGACGCCAGCAACCCCGCCGTGCTCGAACAAATCTCCGCCGTCTTTACCGTGCTGCAAGAACTCGGCATCGACGAAAAGCAAACGCTACTGGTGATCAATAAGATCGACGTTCCTGGCGCGGAAGAACGCATGCAAGCGGTTCAGAATCGCTATCGTCACAGCGTGGCAGTCAGCGCTCGCAGCGGCCAAGGGCTCGATACGCTGGCGGCGCGAGTCAGTGTAGAATTGAGTACTGGCTTTGTGACGCTCAGTGTGCGATTGCACGTCGGGGATGGCAAGACATTAGCGTGGCTCGCCAAGTCGGGTGAGATCATCAGCAAGCAATTCCACGACGACCACGTCGAGATTCACGCGCGGATGCCCGCCCGCTTCGCAGGTCGCTTGGCCCGCGAAGGACACCCCCTCCAAGTCCTAGCGGGCGAATTGCCCAAAGAGTCCGCCGAGTCCAACGCTTGGCAGACACAGTTACCCACCACCGGCACCAGCATTCCCCATCCCGCCCAGCGCTCTCCAAATGCTCACAGCACTCCGCCACTGGGAGATGAAGAAGTCGCCTAGTGCTTTGTCTAACTTTAATTTTGGAGTGCAGTGCACCGTAATTCACCCTCCCACGCAGTTAGGTTTCACCAGCGGGCAGACTTTTTCGTGGGAGGGTCGATGCGAGCCCAGGCGAGTCATCGGGGAGGGAAACCACTGAGCATTTCGCCCTCCCCGCCAGCTCGCTGGGGCTCGCCGACGACCCTCCCGCGAATCAAAACTACCTGCTGTAGCTACTGTTACGCGCGGGAGGGTAAACTACCCGCAACCCTAAAATCAAATGGTGACGAAGCACAAGTGCTTTTTAATTGCCAAGTTGGGATTACCAAATATTAGGCGTCATGGCGACAGCGGAGCATTGATTTCGGTGACATCGATTGCGAGTATTTCATCTTTTTGCCGCACATCTTTTTGTCGTAAAATGTGTGCGTCCGAAACGAGGCGTCGGTCAACTCTCCCTCGGTTCGTAAATGGCTAAGCTCATAACGCTCTGACAAAAAATGTGCGGAAAAAAGATCAGGCGCTGACTTCGGAAAACCAGCTCTCACATGCTGCGACCTACCACCCGAGTTGGACCGACAGTTTTCTAGCGGACCCCCATCGACGCATCAACGGGTTTTAGCGATTCAAAAAACCGCTCTGGATTGTCGTGTCGCCGTTCTCGGGCGACAGGTATGGAACGCGATTGCAATCCAGCCTCGTGCTTGTGACTGCCAGGAATGTAAACCAGAAACACCAGTTGATTGGGGATGCTGAAGATCTCCATTTCGGATTGCAAGCTGTGTAGTAGTCCCATTTCAACGGCATCGATCTGCTTGCATTTAACACCTTGTAAGCCTCCGCGCTGGACGACCTCTACCGATGCGGCTGAATCGGCAAAACGCGACTTCAATTCTTCGACACTGATGCCACTCTCAGCCGGAAGCCGCGTTGTGGCTATCCAAAACTCGCTGCCGGTAATTGGGCTGAGCACCGCTTTTGCATTGGTTTGGCCATCGTTTTTTGCATCGGATTCTCTACCGTAAGCCGTGGCTTGATAGCCATCGACTTGGAGCACTACGACCGGTGGTAGATTCTTCCAGTACAAAAGCCCCAAGCCTCCTGCACAGAACAAGCACATCACCCCCACACTGGCAAGCAGCACTGTCACTAACACGGGGACTCCGGCCGGCTTGGGACCGCGCTGGGCTGCTGTTGCCTTGGCCCGTCGACGTCGTTGCTGCTCAGCTTGCTGCTGCTGCTCACGCTGTTCGATCGCTCGCTGGCGGGCTTGCCGCCGACGCTCCACGATTAAATCGTCTAGCTCTTCCGCTAACACATTGCGGGGTGGGCCAACTGGTCGAGCTGGCACGGGAGCCTGTTGCACCGGACGCGCCGTCAGCGCGGTGGCAGGGATAGCGACCAATGACTTGCATTTGGTACAACGACAACGCTTCCCCGCCGCATCATCCGCCGCTTGCAATTTTTGACCGCATTGGGGACATGGAAAAATCATCGGGCACCGAGTAGAAATCGTTAGTAGGCCTAGAACACCATCTAATCAAGCCCTCCTATCATCCCTACAATAGTGCTCCAATGCTAGATGCACTATCCCTTCAAACACTCAGAGTTCTTTCATCTTTTTGCCGCACATTTTTTTGTCAGCGAGTGTTAGACCGTTCCACTCCCTTTGAAAGTTACCCTTGACTCTAGTCACCCCTGCTCGTGAGCATTATCAACAACAACTCGATCTCGCCCGCGCAGCCCTCGACGAACTGCACCAGCAACATATTCGCATGGTTTGGCTGCGCACCGCCTGCTTTTTTTTGGCGGCCGTGTGCCTGTTTTTTGGGTACGCCAATGTCGGCTACCGCCTGCCGCTATTGACGATCGGTTGGCTCGCCGCCGCAGCCTTCCTGGTCGCCATCGTACTCCATGAACACTTGCGACTGGCCCAATTAAAGCACACATCTCATAGTCGACTCTTTGAACGCTTGCTCGCGCGGCTAGATCGAGATTGGAATAAACTCCCCGACCAAGAATTGCTCACTGAATACCGCCATCTGACCTGTGCCGATGACTTGGACGTGGCCGGCCCAGCCAGTTTGCTCAGCCTCTTATCGCTGACTGGGACGCTCCCCGGCAAACGCACACTCCAGTCTTGGCTCGCCGAGAATCCATCTTGGCCCGTCGTTGTGCAACGTCAACAGGCGGTCCGGTCGCTAGTTGATCAGCGCGAACTACGGTTGTCGATTATTAAAACAGTCATCGCGAACAGTGATGGCAGCGAAGACGTCTATGGACTACCAAACTGGGCTGCCAGTCCCCAGTGGCTACCGCGACATCGCATGGCTCATCTGTTGAGTTACCTTGGCCCAGGTTTGATTGCGGCTGGCATCGTCATCGTGGCTCTCGCTATCGGTCGACAGGAGAAAAGCCTCTTGCCGAACATCGCCGTCGGTCTGTTGGGGAGCGGTCTGCTGGTGAATGTACTCGTCACCGTGTTTTGGGGGAGCTGGATTCATGAGATTTTCCAACAAGTCACCGGCTCGCATCAAGCCACATTCCAATTCGCCAACGTATTTCGCTCATTCACGCAGCTTCCATCCGACAGCGGAATGCTCGATCAAATTCGTCGCACCGCCACCGAAGATGAAAACTGCGCTACCGTTGGTTTTGAAAAACTACTTTGGCACGTGCGCTTAGCTAATCTGCAACGTGATCCTGTGATGTACATAGTCTATCTCGTGCTACAACTGCTGTTGCTCTGGGACTTTCGTATCCTAAAAGCACTCGAAGGTTGGAAGAGTCGCTTTGGCTCAAGCACTACAAAGTGGTTCGATGCGCTCGGTGTCTGCGAAGCACTCATTAGCAGTTCGACACTCGCCGATGAGAATCGACATTGGACCTTCCCCCAACCGCTCTGCGATCCAGCCCTCAAACTGCATGCGGTTGGCGTTGGGCACCCACTCCTAAAAGACTCGCAACGTGTCGAGAACGATCTGACACTCAGTACGGATCGTCCGCTGTTGTTGGTCACCGGCTCCAACATGGCAGGCAAGAGCACATTTTTGCGGTCCATCGGTTTGAATCTACTGCTGGTCCGCGTCGGCAGTCCCGTCTGCGCGGTGCAATTCGAGACGCACCTCTACGAACTAGCGACCAGCATCCGAGTTCGCGACAGCCTCCGCGACGGCGTCTCGTTCTTCATGGCTGAATTGCAAAGATTAAAAGAAGTCGTCGACATCGCCCACGCTCGCAATAAACGGCAATCGTCAACCGAGCAACCAGACAATCCAATCCTGTTTCTGCTCGATGAAATCCTACAAGGGACTAACAGTCGCGAGCGGCAGCTAGCAGTCACCAGCGTCGTCCAGCGCTTGCTGGGCTACGGTGCCACTGGTTTATTATCGACTCATGATCTCGACTTGGCCAATGTGGACGCGATCGAGCAGGTCAGTCAGATTGTTCACTTTCACGAGTACTTTGAGACCGTCGATGGCAAAGAAGTGATGCGTTTCGACTACAAGATGCGTCCCGGCTCAACCCCCACCACCAACGCCATGAAACTCTTGAAGATGGTCGGACTGGACTAATACTGTCCCCTAAAAGCCAAGCACAAGCTTCCATAACCCTTCAGGTCATTTGCAAAAACCGTATTTGAACACCACCGACGCACACTAATTAACACAGATCGATTCTTCATTTCCATCTGTGTCCATTCTTGTTGATCTGTGGTTGCGTCCTGTTCGTTCGTTTCTCCCAAGAGAAATAGAGCCATGCGCGCGGATCCCTATGCACCGCCGACCGAATGCGCTGTGGACCAGAACCATCCGTAAAGAACCGCACGAACAACCGCAGCTGCGGTTGCCAGAACGCAAGGGCCCTACGTTCTGGCGAACATAGCTACGACAGTTTTCGTCTACTTACTTAGCCCGAAACGCGGCGTACTCGTCGGCGGTGATAACTCCATCGCCATTGCCGTCGGCACCCGTCGGCTTGATGATCATCTTCTCCCATTCGTTGGCCGTTAATTGCCCATCGGCGTTCAGATCGTACTTGCCGATCTGGCGCTTGGCCCAATCCAATTGCGAGCCACCCAGGGGACTGGGGGTACTAGATGTAGGCGACTTGCTCGCAGTACTCGCCGTACTACCAGTCCCCGCTGTGCTAGCACTTGCGCTAGCGGTCGCTCCGCCAACACGCGCACCTGCCGCCAAGGCATTGACGCACTCTTGTGGCAAGATGATCCCGTCGCGATTGAGATCCCATTTCAGAAATTCGTCGAGCGTCTCTTGGTTCCATGAACTACTAAACTCGTTCATCAGAACTTGCCCATCCGCATTGGCATCGCTCCGCGCAAAGAAGTCGGGTAGGCCACTTACTTTGTCGGTCGCCGAGACGGTCGAGCGGTAGCTCTTGGCATCGCCAAAACGATCCACGACCGCAGGCGCATCTTGCGGGTTGTTGTCACTACGATTCCAACCGCGGGGATCATTCCCACTCCGCCCGCGCGAATCGTTGCCAGCCGATTTTTGATTTTGATCTTGCACGCGACGATTTGCATAGCGGACCGCCATCTCCGACTTGTTCAGCTTGCCATCGCGATTGCGATCATACTGCATCGGATCGTCCGACCAACGTCCCGCCTTGAGCTCCGCTTCCGACAAGACACCATCCTTGTCACTGTCATAGCGTTTTAGTCGATCTTCGGCTTCCTTTAGGTCACGCTCTTCGACTTTGACATTGAATAGAGAACTCCCCGAACCAAAACCTTCGATCGGGAGTGGCTCACTGGCCAGCCGGAAATCGGGAACCAACAATTCCGGTTCCTTACTGGCACTGGACGACTGTCCCGAAGAATCTCCGCCACCGCCGCGCATGCGTTCCATCTCCGACGTTAGTTGATCGATGGGGACCGGTTTCTTCAAGTCGATTTTGGGATTGTTTTGCGCCAAGCGCTGGAGGAAGAATTGAGCTGGCCCCTGGGCTTCTTCGGGGTCGATCATGTTATTGCCATTACGGTCGAAACGTTTGAGCATATCAGCCGGATTGAACCCGCCACCGCCGACATCTCCTCCCCCGCGACTCCCCCGATCTCCCCCTGGTGCACCTCCACGACTCCCTCCCCCTGGAGCACCTCCCCCTGGAGGCCCGCCACCGCGCATCCCGCTTGCCGCCGGATCACCGCCACGTCCCCCTCCACCAGGAAAACCACCACCAGGAAAACCACCGCTAGGAAAACCACCGCCCCCACCTGGAAAGCCGCCCCCTCCCCCCGGGAATCCACCACCGCCACCGCGACTTCCTCGATCCCCTCCGCCTGGTGGCTGAGCCACAAGCCAAGTAGAAAAGCACAATGTCACGATCAGAGATCCAATAAATGGTCGCATGAACATTACCTCGAATTCTCTTACGGAGAGGGGAAAACAGCAGCCTACGATTCTAGTCACAGTCAGATTTAACCCCAAGTTTGCCCCTGGGTTCCGCCATTCAGTGCCAGCAATTGGCCTGGAACATCTTATTTTACCTGAAAAATCGCGCAAAACAGACGCCAGAAATCAACTTGACCTCCCAACCCGAGTAGAACGGGGGTTGCGAGTTGCGCCGGTTCGTTTAATATCCTGTGCACAGTTGACCAACACCATGCACACGCGCCTCCGTAGCTCAGTTGGTTAGAGCAGCTGACTCTTAATCAGCGGGTCCAAGGTTCGAGTCCTTGCGGGGGTATTAGCAAAAACCCTTGGAAACCTAACGTTTTCAAGGGTTTTTTCGTATCTTCACCCAATCGATGGATGTCGGCCATATGCCCTCAAAGGGACCAAATCACCCCTAAATAGCTCCTGTCTATTGCGCCACCCCCGAGCTGCTTCCAGCCTCTTAGCTGCTGGCTTTCCCTATCCGCCATCGGATACGATTGCGATTGCCCAGGGACTGTGTGCGATAGCCACCGGTGTACTGGCAGGAAGAGTGGGGATGAATGATGAATAGGTGGGGAATTCCCAATTGACTCGAAACCGAAATTCGCGCACGTGACACCGTGTGTGTCTATTGTGGCATTCCGCTGGTTGAAACCGCCGACGCGAATGGATTTCGAAAAAACGTGGCTACATGGGAACACATAGTCAACGACGCAATGAATACCCTCGGAAAACACTCTGTGACAAATGGGCGCTGTGGAATTCCATCCCAATCAAAAAGCGCGACACTTCCGTGGTTGTAATCTGCTACGAGCAGTAACCAGCACTGATCACACTTACCGGTGTACAAATCAATTTTGGTCTCTTTTGACGCAATGGCTGCTTCAATAGACTCGACAACACCACTACAACTCCAAGCTGCAAAGTTATGAGGCCAACAGTGACGAGTAATTCCAGTCAAATTATGTGCTAAAACGCTGCTTATCGTCGGTGGATACGTACCGTACTTCTGCTCAATCGCATTCCAATGGAATGTTTCACCGATAGCCGGTTGATTCTGATAAACCAATGCTGCAATCCATTCAGCTGTACGGCGACGCGTTAGCTTACTTAAACCGTTGGCGCTGAAATGCACAGTAACATGTAGCGGAGTGCCGCCCATAGCTATGTAGCTAGTTTTTGCTTGTTCAATGACTTGCCTCTGCTCAGCTTGCTGTATCGCTTCAGCTTGTCCACTAACGTATTCCGACTGCTTGTAGTCGCCGCGTAGCAGGTCGGCTACGGTCCAAATGAATGATGATAGATTGGGCTCAGCCATGGGATTCCTTACCGCTAAATGATGCAGGAAGGATACACACTTTCTTTACGGCGGACTACTCCAGAAGAACTACTTAACAAACCAGCTGGATGGCTTCCCCCTGAGCAGCTGTTTAACTTCTTCTATTTTCCGATTGGCCCCTCTTAGATGGATAACCGCACGACAATTGGTGCAGACGGGCCGCATGTCGCGAACTGATACTCTCGTTTTATTTACGGTGAGACGAGCGAGAGCTAGGTAGTCGCTCGGAAGCGCTTTGTTTCTACGCCGGTCATTGCACCAAGCGAATGGCGCATGCTAAGAATCGGTATTTGCTTTCTCTTTAAGCCACATGACGCGAAGTTTGTACACCTCCGCCCTTGCCCGAGCTTCCGCTTCTGGCCCAGACCCCTCGGCCCCTATTCTGGATCGGTCCTTGGCAACCCGCCACAGTTGTATCGCACTATCGACCGCTGCTTGGAGATGGTCTAGCCGTTCCTGTTTAACATCCGTCATGTCCAACTGTGCTAAAACTAATTCGATTTGCGTCGTACAAATCAGTTCGGCGAGTTGGGACAGCGCATTGGTGCCGCTCTGTATTTGATCAGTAAAAATTTGCATTTGATCCTTTAACGCTTTGACCCTCAAGAGCTGCACTGTTTTGATATCGGTAACCCCTTCCATTCCCTCGAGCAATGGAGTTTTTCCTATGGTCTTAGCAACCCCCTCTTGCCCGAACGCCGACGCAGTTAAAAGAAAAATTGCTATAAGCGTCTTCATCGCGATGGTCTCCCTAATGATTTATCAATTTCTCAAGTTCATCGCTAATGTTAGCAAATTCTTTTGCAAATTGCTCGGGCATGACTCGCACGCGGTTGACTGCAAGCCTGTTTCGTGATTGCTCGCGGCGGCGGCTCGCGCAAATCGCGACGGACCAGAAGAATAATGATAGTTCTGCCATAAGGTTCCTTACCTAGCCATAAAGGTGGAATCGCACATCACGCAGGCGAATTACGGCTGTTTAGTGAGTGGTGTGCGCCGCCTGCGAAACAATGCCGGAAGCTAATCCTTGGGGCAGCTATTGCTTTTGGGGAAGGGTAGAGGCGGAAGGCGGAGGCTGTTGCTTCTTGCTCCAAAGGGAACATGAAAAAAGAAAACTCGGAACCGGAGGAGCAACGTGCCGCGACGCCTGTGCAGCGCGTGGTGATAGTCGGAGCCAGAGTGTGCCCACCAGAGTAGATGTGCCAGTGGCCGCCAGCCCGAAGTCAATTACAAATACTTTGCCTGCTCGGGAGAGCATGATGTTCTCCGGCTTGACATCGCGATGCACGACTCCTTGCTCGTGCGCGTAGTGGAGGGCCAACGCAGCATCGCGAACAATTTCGCAGACGCGGCGAATACGTGGGTCGGAAGTAATTAACGATTCAGCATGCGGACTCCTGTATGGATTGACTGGTTCCGGCGTTGGTTGGTAAGCGACCTAACGACGGGCTACGGCAAGTTTGGACGGTGGGGATACAACTACGCCTACCACCTCGGTGACCTTAGCGCCGTCACGTTTCCAGGCCATCGACCTGAGAAGCAAACAATCAAATACAAATCTTGGCGCAGCGGGCTGTTCGATGTGGATGGCGACACAGTGTCGCTCAAAGCGGAAACGCTGTTCTGGGCGTGCCTATGGGGCCCTGAGCGCCAGAGCGTCTGGGCCGAATACGGCAGCACGAAGCTGGCGTTCGAGGAATATCTGCTTATAGGCGTCGCCAGCGATGTGTTTCCTGAGTCGTGACGGGCGAACGCGGTTAGAATACCGAGTAGGCTGCGCATTTGGTTCAGATATGGTTGAGCTAGCTTTTGATCTGAAGTTTAATTGCATTTAGTTTCCCCAAAACACACCTCACTACTCCAATGCCTAGAGTTTTCAAATGAGCGCGCAAGTGCACTTTAAACTTACCGCGCTCTTTGAATTGACGCTCGTATTCGCACTACTTTTATTTCCCTACCGAATTCTTGGCTGGTCTTGTATCTTCTGGGAATTTGTCTTCCTCAATTTCATGAGCATCAGCGGCGTATTTCTGTATGCGAGTTACGCAAATGTTTTTGGCAAGTACAACGATGGACGTCTTGCTATACCAAAGCCTGCCTGGCTTGTAGTTGCACGCCGCTTCTGGCTTTATGGCTCGACATTGGTTTTGCTTGGATGGCTTTGCGTTTTCATCGGTGGTGCGATGAGTCTGTGATGTTTATTACGCGTGACGAAGTATACTTTTGTCGTGCTGTGGGAATGCAGTCAGTTCGGCTGTAGTGCGGAACAACAGTAAAAGAATCGGTTTATAAAGGAGCCTCGTCAGAAGAATCTGTGGGTGAATTGGGGTTCAGGTAGTGCTCCCATGTTGTGATAGAGAGCGTTTTCGTAGGCTTCTTGAGTGCGGAAGCCGTATGATTTTCTGGTAATCAGTTTTAGTTTGTTGTTAAATCCTT
>JBGSJT010000804.1:0-2235 GCA_041741715.1 Pirellulaceae bacterium
CCCGTTTTTGACAACCCGTTGGACACAACACGGGTTCCGTCACAGGCGACCACGTTCACCCTGCTGGCCAACCTCTCGCAAGGTATGCCGCCTAAACAGTCTATTGCGGTTTTCTATATGTGGACGGTACTGATCGGTGGGCTAGCAGCATTCACCGTATACCATCAAATTGCTGGCTGCATACCGCCGGCCGTTGCGGCGATAGTCTTCGTCATCGGCGCACCACTCACCGTCGCCATGGCGATGTCCCGATCAAGCAAGCTACCAATATCCCTAAAGCGCAACATCGAATCCACTCTATGTGCGGCGCTATTGTTTAGTGCTTTACTGCAAACCGGTTGTGATGAACGAATCGTTTGGTTGACCTACGGATTGCTGCTGTTCGTTAATTGCATTTGGTTTTACGAACACTGGTCTCAAATTAGCCTCCACGGGGGTATTTGCTATGACGCACAGTCCAAACCACAATCGCGACCGTCATCAGCGGAGCTGGTGGTCACCGCGCTCCTTTCTCTTGCTGTTGGACACGCTCCCGCCTTCGCCAATCCCGTCTACGGGGCGGCGGGAATCGTAATTATGCTCTTTCTTTTTTCATTCCTTCGTGGAATTAAAAAGATAGCTCATGCGTGGAGGATAGTCTGCTACTGCATTTATCATTTCCTCACCTACCCTCATTCCGCCAGCGGGATTCCGGGACTGTGGCGGTCCCCACTACCGTCGGAACCGCTACGGTTATTGCCCACCTTTTTGTTTCTAACTACTGCCGCTTTCGCAGTTACGCTCGAAACGCTTCCAACGTTGCCTGGGAACTATCGCGATACTGCATACTGGTCTGAGCTCGTCCGGTGGGTGACGGCGTTCCTGGTGTTGAATCTTTGTGTTGGTCCGCTCGCGCTGATGAGCTGCTTGTGGTATCTGTCCGTTTCAAAGTACGTTCAAATCAACGGTGGCGTGTCGCCCGAACAATGGCAAGTTCTTATCGACCATTTGCGACAATCGCCCAATCAATTGGAGCGAGACTCGATCTACCTCGGCACCGTTGCCGCCGACGGTAGTCCTATATTGGTCGATCGCGGTCTACTGCGTGAGCATGTTCATTTTTTGGGTGATACGGGGGGAGGCAAGACATCAATGGGTTTAAATCCATTGATTGAGCAGTTGGTGTCTTTTGGCGACTCCACCGTGATCGTGCTCGACCTCAAGGGTGACAAGCTTGAGATTCTGGCCAGCATGGAGGCAGCCCGCAACCAGTTGAAAAAACGAACTGGCAAACTACTGCCACTCAAGCATTTTACCCTGAAGAATAACCAGGCAACGGCTATTTTCAATCCTATCGCTACTGGGACCTGGAATCGACTGACGCCAATTCAACGTACGGACACATTGTGCGGCGCCTGTGGCTTGCATTATGGAAGCGACTATGGTCGAGCTGTGTTCAGCGCAGTTAATTCATGTATTGTCGGTTGGGCTGACCGCGTCAGCCAAGACGCGAGAAAAATTGCCACTTTGTTTTCTGACATCGAACGCTTCATGACAGGTAAGCAGAATCATGAGTTACCCGCCGATGCGCGGCGATCGGGTCTGCACGCGTTCGACATCATCGGAAGACTCGCCTCCATCGAAGCACTCAATGTAGCGACATCTACTTCCAGCGATAAATCGGGCGACATCGAGACGATCGACCTAGAAGAGTGCTTTAAGGTTCCACAACTAGTTTATTTCCAGTTACCTAGCACAATTTCCGCCGGAGCGTCCGGCGCGGTAGCACGACTGGCAGCGTATTTCTTGTTAACCGCTGCCGAATCGGTGAAACAGCGCAAACAGGTTTATTTGGTTATCGATGAATTTCAACGCATGGCAAGTGAGAATCTCGATTCCCTTTTTCAGCTGGCGCGAAGCATGGACGTCAGCATAATTTTGGCGAATCAAAGCATGGAAGACTTGGGGGCTCACGGGAGCGGGCTGATGAACATCGTTGAAAGCAATTGCCACATCCGCCAGTGGTTCTCGATCTCAAGCCGCAAAGATTTGCAGTATCTCCAAATGATTTCAGGTACGCGAGAAGTGGTGGATACCACTTCAACGGTAAGTCGCAATCCCAACGGCATCTCACATACCCAGACGAGCCGCGTAGTTGAAGAACTGCGACTGGATGTTAACAGTGCGCTGTTCGTTTCCGCCCGTGCGGACTTGAGCGTACTTCGTATCACTGGCGCTCGGGCGGGGTATGCCGCC
>JBGSJT010000805.1:0-5881 GCA_041741715.1 Pirellulaceae bacterium
AATCCCAGAACACGGGACTCGCGGGCCTCGTCCACTTCCAATTGCGACACTTATTTTCCGTACGATGCTTAGCCGTTTTGGCGTTAGCGACCGTTGACCGATATAACAGGAAACTTATGCGTGGGTGCTTACGAATGAAACGATTTGAGCCAGAGTCTGAAAGTTTGTTAGCCTATGCGCAGCGCATCAAGGCTGAGGACCGCAGACGTTTGAACGCACTTGATGCCAGCCAAGCGCAGGCTGAGGTGGATGCCGTGCTGGGCGTTTCGCAGTGGACAATTGTCAATCGTTCGCAATTGATCTGGCCGGGTGATTTAGGAGACGAGGCAGAGGTGCCGGCTTGGATGTCGGTGCCATGACAGAATTCACCATCACAGATTTGCAGTCCGTTTTTCGAGTTGTTAGGTATTGCGAATTTCGGACAGTAAAGGTTAGGTGGCAGTAGTTCAAGTTCAGGAACTTGCATTTTTTTGGCTCAAACCTGTCCTTGGATAGATTTTTTTGCAGGAATATATGAGGAGCACCCCCATTTTTGCCGAGGTGCCCCCCTGCTCAACGATCCGCTGCGGTCGCGTAGCTAGGTATTCCTTGTCAAGACGCTCCATCCCAGCATCCGGGTTTCAAAGTCGCGAGCATGTATCATTCTCAACCACAAGCGGAGGATTCGGTCGATCCGCGAGTGTCACAGCTCGTCGAAGAATACGCCCACCAACTAGGGGAGGGAGGCGACGTCGACTTGGACGCGTTTATTGCGGAGCACAATGAATGGGCAGAACAGCTTCGTCCGGCATTGCGTGCCTTGCGCTCCATGCTCCAACTGGCGGAGAAGCAAGGGGCGATTCGCAGCCAACTGGTACTTGGCGATTTTCGACTGATACGACTAATCGGTTGCGGAGGTATGGGGGAGGTTTTCGAAGCGGAGCAGCTCTCCCTTCAACGCCGTGTGGCCTTGAAGTTGCTACCTCGACTGCATCCCTCCGATTATCAAACTGCCAGTCTTGAACGATTTCGCAATGAGGCCCAAGTGGCTGCGGCGTTAGACCACCCACATATCGTTCCGGTCTACGAATTCGATTGTGTCGACGATCGTCATTACATCGCGATGAAACTGATCGATGGCTGGACATGGCGCGCTCAAATCGACGGCAGTAAGCCGAGAGTCGAGAATGAGTGTGGGCGGGGCCTGGAATCTACGTTTAGTCATACCTTCGAACCGCCCGATTGGCGAGTCCCTGCGGTGCATATCCGCGATGTGGCCTACGGATTGGCACACGCGCACGAACGCGGAGTCATTCATCGAGATATTAAGCCCTCCAATCTCCTGCTGGATAAATCCAACAAGACCTGGATCACCGATTTTGGGTTGGCGCGGTTCGTGGGTAGCGAGACGCTGACTATGACTGGTGAACTGCTCGGAACGCTCCGTTACATGAGTCCCGAACAGGCGAGCGGGGGACGCCTGGCCGTCGATCATCGCTGTGATATTTATTCGTTGGGTGTCACACTGTACGAGATGGTGACGGGAGAGCGGGCGATTACCGCCGAGTCGCGATCGGAACAACTATTGCAAGTAACCACCGGTGCGATCGAGCCGCCATCGCGGCTGAATGCTCGTCTACCGCGCGATCTGGAGACGGTGATTCAAAAAATGCTCGCCCGCGAGGCCGTAGATCGCTATGCCTCAGCCGAGCTGGTGGCTGAGGATTTGCAACGTGTGTTGGATGGTCGAACTATTGCGGCACAGCGGATGACTTCAAGCCAACGAATCACGCGCTGGAGTCGATCGCACGCAACGCTCTTGTTCACATCGATCATGGCCATGCTGCTGCTGCTGGCGATCATGTCGGGATTGTGGCTCCGCGAGCGGTGGTGGAATGGTTGGGCTGCTCAACAAAACCATGAACTGTCTCGGCGGACGACACTGGCGGAGCAGGCCACGCAGTCAGCACAGCTCGAAGCCCAGCGTGCCGAGATGGCCGAACGTGCCGCACAATTGAATTTACTCCAGACCAAGATGGCACTCGCCCGGGCTGCCAGCCACGCCTCAGCCCCTGGTGGGCAGCATCAAGCGTTGCAACTGATTAACGAGGCCGCTGACTTGGCCCGCTCGCAGGGATCGCTGGCGGCTTTTTCATTTGGGCTGCGAAATTTGGCGATCACCGCGCTCTCACGCTGTGATATCGTGCAACAATATCGGCTGCCGTTGACTTCCGGTGATCAACCCAATTTCGACGTGACAAGCGACTTCAGTACGATCGTTAGCGTGGAGCCGGATGCCGCAGGGAAATTCCAGGCTATCGCTCGGGATTTCTCTCCCGACATGCGTGAGCGGTGGCGAATTGAGTTACCGGCCGCGGACCGCACCTATCATACCAGCTATGCGGTCAAATTCAGTCTCAATGATCGATATCTCGCAATTGGCGTACGCCCTGCCAGAGTTATGGTTTGGGAGATTGATACGCAGCGCATAGTGCTTGATATCCCGGCGGTGCATTCGATCGAAAACGACTTTCGCTTCTCCCATGACTCGTCGCGATTTGCAGTAGCCACGTCCTCACCTCCCGCGCTCGAGGTTTATTCGCTTGAGAACGGCAAACGACTGACGCGAATTGCAGGAAAAATAAACGGCGTGGAATTCACCGCCGACGATCAACAAATCATAACGCAATTCGAGCGTCAGGTCGTCGGCTTCGACATCAAGACCGCTGCGGAACGATGGCGTCGAACGGTTCCGCACGGCCAATTCGCCTATAGTTTGAGTACTAGCGAAGATGGAAAGTATATCGCGGCCGGGCTCACCAATAGTATCTTGGTTTGGGATTGCGAATATAACGATCGGCCCGCCACAGAGCTGCGTTGTACGCCCAGCCCCGTTGACCGACTGAGCTTTCAACCGGGCAATTCGTCGGTACTAGTCTCCATGAACTGGGAGAATACCGTCAAATTATGGAACGTTGAAAATGGCACGCTGGAATTGACGACCGGTGGCAGTCCGGCGTGTTGGTCGCGAGACGGAAGCGAAATTGCCATTGGTTACCTTCAATCCGTCGCGCGTCATCACCTACTCCCCGCGCAGGCATGTCGTTGGCTGCACATGCCGGCCTTTGAAAACACCGCTTATCAATGTGATTTTAGCTCGGATGGCCAACTATTGGTGACGACCAGCAAAGCGGCTCTACAGGTCCGTTCCGCCGCGGATGGTCGTGAGCTGGCCCGCATCGATGAACCGCACACGACGGCGATATTTCATCCCGCACGCGATGCGATCCTAGCCAGTGCGGATGGGCGTGGCGTGTTCCTGTGGCCGTTGCACTCCACTGAACGGAGTTTGACAATCGGGCCCCCAAACCGCTTGATCCCCTTTAAGGGCCCCGCTTATGCAGCGGTCACGCGTGATGGTTCACGCATTGCCGCCTCATTGTCGTTCTCCGAATCGGTGCTGCTGGTCGATCCTGTTGACCTCACATCGGAGCGCATTGCCCCACCACACCTGCGCACTTTCAAAATGAGTCCCGAAGGGGAGTGGTTCGCAGTCGGGTTCCTGGAGAGCCTGGAGATTTGGGATGCACGCACGTATCAAGTATTGACGCGAATTCCCAATGACGGCTTGAGTGTGCCCAGCTGGAGTCCCGATAATCGTTGGTTGGTACTAACTAGCAATGCCCATACAAGGATCTTTAGCAGCGGCGATTGGCGAGAAGTCTATCGTTCGGTCCGGGGACGTGTTGTCTATTTTGAGGTTGGTTTTAACGCCGATTCTTCACTGACCGCCATCCCCTTGGACGCGGGAAAATCGGCCTTGGTGCGACTCCATGATCGAGAAGTCTTAGCCGAGTTGGAGTCGATTGAAAAACCAGAGCTGCGCCATGCGATTGCTCTGAGTCCCAGCGGGCATCGCGTCGCCTGTACCTATCCTCAACGCGGAATCCAACTGTGGGACATTGCCGCCATTCGTCGCGAGCTCAAAGTAATGGGGTTGGATTGGGATTCCCGTGACTTGGAAGTACCCACGGTCCCTGCAAACTTGGCGATCGATAGGATCCAGTTCGACCTGTCCGGTTTCGATCTGTCCGATTTAGACGCCAAGCCACCCTGGCGCGCGCTATTAGACTCACTCCCCTGGCAGCAGTTTCTGCAGCCGCACTAGCGCACGGCAATGCCGCTTGCTGGCGACAGTTTCTGAAACTCCCAAGAATTTAGCCGCTTCGGTGTTGGTCAAGCCATTGATATAACGCAGCAGCAGGATTTCGCGATCCAGTGGGACCAACTTCAATAGTGCAGCGCGGGTCTGCGCCGCTTCTTCGGTTTCCTGGTAGCGATTTTCCGCCGTGGAGACTACGGCGGTCAATTGTTCAGCCAAGCGGTAAACGCTCGACTGCTCATAAGAGACTTCGCGAAATATCGATCGCTTGCCTGCCAGCACGTGCTTGCGCATGGCGACACGCAACTGTTGAATGGCCGTCTCGCGGAGCCAATTCTCGATTGGCATCGGCTCACGCGCGTGAAAATCCTGCAGGCGCGTGAAAGCCTCCAGCAGCGTCTCCTGCACCACGTCCGACGCGTCGATTCTCTGGAGCAAGCCAGCGTCGATGCGCGCTTCTACCACGCTTCGTAGCACTGGCCGAAAGACTTCACACAGTTTCTCAAAGGATTGAGCCTGGTCCGTAGGGGGGCACTGCGTACCAACATCAGGCACATCGAACTTGGTCGTCGCATCGTCTGGTTCATAATTTGTTGGTACCACCTGATCTTGCTCCTCAACGCACTGTCGCGATACTGCGGTCAAGACTGCGTCCCAGCTCTGACAGCCATGAGACTCCCAGCGCCACGTTAATTCCTGGCCTATGAAAAAAGCTGATCGGTTCGCGGACAATTCCACGGGTTGGCGCCGGATCCATTATAAACATGGTCCCTTTTTGAACCCCATAAATTACCAGCGCATGCGAACCGGCGGCGACACCACTTCGCGCTGGCCAAAAATAGACGCAATAGACGTAATTTAGTTGTAACAAATCGCCGAGGGTTGCGTCTGTCACGAAGCCTCCTTTGAATCTGTACAACTCTGGGTGGTTCAGGTAACAGAATGTCAATCATCGTCGTGGATCTCCTGTTGGGTTCAATCGGACAACCGGGTGCCATCGCTCCCGTGCGTAGGTCAACGACTGTCATACTTCGAAAGCAATTCATGTAGTCAAAAGCAAATCCTATGAGTTGTGATTCCGACAAGTAAGTAAATGAGTTATCCAATAAGTCTGTAAGCGGCAGAATTACTAACGTGGTCAAGGAAGCCGTGTTGCGGGAGCGGCCCCTAGGGAACGCGACTCGCGTGAACACCGAAGTTTTCAGCCAGCGTGGTTTGGACCTGTTGTATGCGCCCAGGGAATGCATTGTTAAAAATCTGTGGATGTCTCATTAGATGGTCCCGAATTGATTCAACGTTTCCTGCGCAGGTTCTGGCGGCCAGCCATTGATCGCGGGTCATGCTTTCCAGAATTCTTACGAGTAGTTCTGCATAATCCCCATGTTGCGCGGCTAGTGCCTGCAAATAGTAGCCCTTCGTACTTGGCCATCGCTTCGCTAATCCGCCCCACCAATCGATACTCCGCGATATAAAGTTCGCAGTCTCAGATGACTCCAACCCTCTGCGATATTCAGGCATGCTGAAGATGGAGTCGATCAGGTCCCCACTCCACCAACGATTGAGTCGCGCGCGATAGTCGTCGTAAAATGACGTCGATTTCGTGTACCGTGCAATGAGCTGAGTCCCACTGACGCGAGATGTGTAGGAGCGCCCCAACATTAGTTCACGGAAGTAAGACAATTGAATCGTCCTGCAATGCGCTTCCTCTTCCGGATAGCACTCGATTCGATTCACCAGATG
>JBGSJT010000806.1:0-5645 GCA_041741715.1 Pirellulaceae bacterium
TGCTTGGCTATACCGATGGCAATCAAGCGAAGGCGAGTGAGATTCTTGGCATAGCCCGAAGCACCTTGAGAACAAAGATAATCGATTTGGGTCTATCATTCGAAAAACGGCTGAAGGTTGAATCTGACGAGTCGTAACTTATTCGTCTGCAGGAGCTGACCAGTTTTCAACTTAAATTGCCAGGAAATGACAGGGGACGCTGCACGCCAGCGGTCTACTACACCGTAGCCAGATGAGGGGCAAGGTCAGCCAGCAGTTTTACTGGGTGGCAATCGAACCACCCGAGCAAGTGCTGTGTCCCTTGGGTTTCTTCACTCTGGCGTACCATCTGTGGTCTTCGAAAGCCACTAGGTTCCTCGCAACCGGTGTAAGTCAGTTGTCCTAGGGTTACGTTTGGCTCACTAGGGCTCACCGCACTCCTGCCGGGTGTGACGTGCATTTGTTGGAACCAGCGTGGCGAATGTCGCACTTGGCAAGAGCGACCCACTTAGAATCCTACTCCTTCGGTAGTGCCGCTGACCAACCTTGGTGTAGCAACTCGGACAACTCAGCTTGCGTCTCACCGACTTTCGCAGTATCCGCCAAGTTGACCGTCTCCCATGGATCGGCCTCCATGTTATAGAGTTCCTTGATCACAGCTCCATCGTGCTTCCATTCGGTATAGCGATGCTGTTTGGTGCGAACAGAATTGTATTGACCTTCGTTGCCATAGACACTGTAGGCGGCCTTCTTCCAGGGTTGCGCGGGGTTGCTGAGTAGCGGTACAAAACTGCTCCCCTCCAACTTCGCGGGAACCGCCATCCCCAACAGTTCGCCCAGCGTCGGAACAAGATCGACCAGTTCGATGATCTCATCGCAGCGACTGCCATTGGCCGCGTTACCTGGGATGTGCACAATCATCGGTACTCGTGTCGATTGCTCAAACAGTGTGTATTTTGACCAATGCCCGTGTTCCCCTAAATGAAAGCCGTGGTCGGAAAAGAAGATAACGATCGTATTGTCGGCCAATCCTGATTTCTCGAGAGAGTCGAGGACTAGCCCGAGTTGCGTATCTAGGAATGTCACGCATCCATAGTAGGCAGCGATGGTCGCCTTGACCTCATCGTCACTTGGCTTGCGACTCATCCAAATATCTGCGGAACGCCCGAAGCGGACTGCGAGATCTGGCACTCCTTGATCGGCCGAGCGTGGCGCGTGAGGCAAGGGGATTTCCTGAGGGTCGTACATGTCGATATACTTTTGCGGGCAGATCAGCGGCGTGTGTGGGCGACTAGAACCCAGCGACAAGAAGAACTGACGCTGGCCACTCCGCGCGAATTCCTCCAACATGGCGACAGCCGTCCGCGCGTACTTACCATCCGCTTCCTGCTCATCACTCAGCCCAGAGCTACCATAGCGATCAGAGCGAGCACGTTTCGCGGCAGCGTCGTTCGGATCGCCCGCTGGTGCCTTTGGTTGTTGCTTGGAATCGTCACTCTTCGCGGGCGTCGGGAATTGGAGCAGTGGCCCTGGACCGGTCCAACCGGGCGGATGATTCTGAAACTCGATACGATCGAAGACCAGCATATCTTCGTCGTTGAACGAGCCGCTGGAGTGAAAGAGTTTTCCAATATTGGCGGCATACAGACCATGACGCTTGATCAACTGCGGCAAACTGAGCGTACCAGCCGGTAGTTTTTGGCGGGACACATCGGAATTGGAAAGTACGCCGGTCGTATGTGGTCGTAGTCCGGTCAGAAAGGATGACCGCGATGGATTGCAACACACGTACTGGCAGTAGGCCCGATCGAACACAATGCCACTTTTCGCCAAACGATCGATGTTGGGTGTTTGACAAATGGTGTTGCCATAGCAGCCCCACACATCCGCGCGACAATCCTCAATGTCGATCATCAGGACATTCATTCTCTGCGTCGCAGGTAGTGAGGCTGCGTCGCCACCAATCACGGCGGTTAGCAGCCATAGAAGTAGAGTAGCCATAGTTGAGAATTGCTCCTGTGAGTTGTCAAATGTCGAGTGAGAGTGGACTGATTCTACATCAGTTCTTCGCTGAAAAGCGATTTGCCAATCCTTAATTGGACAGCGGCAGTTTAGCTAAAATCGGCGGAAATGTCAGCTCGACGCGCATGCGCGTGGGTCGCCTATTCGGGGCGTAGACTTTGCTCCGGAAACGCACTGTCCGGCGAACCACTCGCTTGCGCGTCGTGCTGATATTGGGACCGAAAGTGGCGCTGTTCAATTAAACGGCTTTGTGAAATGACTTTCGATCACTTACAATGGTGAGCATGAGTGCTTCCTAGCTTTGCCAGTGGTCGCTTGGCCCATGAGGACTGACATGAAGAGCCCTTTTCCAGGAATGGACCCCTATCTTGAAACGCGGTGGGGTGACGTGCACTCGCGTTTAAACATCTACGCCAGCGACATCATCAGTCAGTCCCTGCCACCGGGGCTGCTGGCGCGGTCGGAGGAGCGTGCGATTGTCAGCGACCCAATTGGCGGCTGGGATCGCGATATCTATCCAGACGTCTCCCTATTCGAGCGCGGCTTATCAGAACCTTCGGTCGTGGGAGGTGGTGTGGATTTGGCCGAGTCGCAGTGTTTGGTGCTACCCGAGTTGGTTGAGATCAAACAACGTTATCTGGAGATACGCGACGCGCGTTCCGGTGGCCAAGTTATCACCGTGATTGAATTCATTAGTCCATCGAACAAGCAACCTGGCGATGGGCTAGATAAATATCTGCAGAAGCAACGCGAGTGCATTGACGGTGATATCAATCTGGTGGAAATCGATTTAACTCGCAGTGGTAGTCGTAAATTGGTGATGCCAATTGAAAAACTACAGCCCGAGCATCTTCCGACCTATGCCGCGCTGGTACGACGGGCTGGCATTCGCCAGCGCGTTTGGTTCTATCAGCTACCACTCAGAAAACGACTGGGAGGCATTCCAATTCCACTACGCAAGACGGATCGTGACATCGTTTTGGATTTGCAAGCGCTCATCGATCAGATCTACGTCAACGGTCGCTACGGCGACGATCTTACCTACCGGGAGTCACTCCACCCTCCACTCTCCGACGACGACGCCACCTGGGCCGCACCGCTGATTGCCACATGCGGGCTGAAAGCCTCTGCGACGAACTAGCCTCGACTGCAGGCTGGCAGTAGTGACGTGACAACCTGCCGCCAGGTATCGTCCATCGACCGAAAGATTTAGCGACTGAAAAATTATAGAGTTCGTAGTGAACTGTCATTCGCAACAAAGAACCAGTCTACGCTCGCCTGCATTCGGGCCAACCGCTCAACAGATTCCGCCGCATTCGGGCTGAAAGCCCAGTCGATTCTCTAGCCTCGGCTGCAGGCCGGGGGACCGGTACACATAGACCCCGCGCAGGGCCAACGGCCCGACATCCAGTGGCACATCGCTCGCCTTGAAGTGTTCCAGAATGGTTCGCGTACCAACTTTCGCAACACGAAACCAGACAAATCGGTAGTGATGGCTGATCGTCAGATTGTACAGCTCGCTCGACAAGCCCTTAGATCTTTTCGCATGGCCGCTGAGTTCAGCAAGCAACTGCCTACTCGACTCGTTCATTTGCATTGGCAAATCGGCTTCAGTGGCGAATTTCATATCGAATCTTTCTTCAATTCGCCCTCCTCAACCTTCTCGGAGGACTTGGTCGGGCGGCAAGGTATTTCGGGGCCATCAGCGTTGAAGTACAAAACATTCTGCTCGAGATCTAGAGGCTCGGGAAAGGGGCCAGGAGCCAATTGACAGGTCAGCACGAGTCAAAAGCCTCCAGTACTGTCAACAGGGCTGCTGCCCATCTTTCTGCCCCCCTTTCCGCCTCCATTCCAATGCTTGAAAATAAGTACCACGCTACTACACATATCACGACTGACCCGGCAATCCGCCACAAGTATCTGCTCGAAAATTGGCACATCAATTCGACTAGAACTCGCTTTGGTCTGGAGTCCTTGTTTATGTCAGCCGAGTGTGAGCGCGACATGCAGAATTAGTCCGAAAATCGCGGTTAGACTTATAATTCGCGTACGCGACGACACGCAACCAACGCAGTGCGAAGTAAGCGAGGTGAGGAAAACTGGCCATCTCCAGTTATCGTCAGGTGACATTGAGTAGAGTAACACGAGCAAAATTAGGCCCAAAATGCATGCCATCACTGGCCAGCGAAAACGAAGTCTAGCGATGCGATTCGATGTATCTTTCGGCGATGCGTACGGGTTGTCCATCAAAAGAACGAACCTACAACTAAAAGGAGATAAATTGACGCTGCGATACCGCCAAGAATCCGCTGGATGAGTTCACCGTAAATCAGTCCGAACAACGAACATCCAATGCCACATAACAGAAAAGCTATGATCGCAGGACCCCCCAGCTTTCCGAGCCCTTGTCCATACCACACTGACTCAATGCTCAACAACATCCCAGCCGCGATGGGGGCAAAGTACGCGACGATTATCGCCCACCATAGCCTCGGGCGCACATGGCTTTCTCGTGACAATGTCATTTTTATCTCGACACTTTCTGTTGATACCATAGTTCTAATAGGTAGTGAACCCCGCTCGCATCATCGATTGTCGAGTGAACCACTCCGAGCGATGAGCCACTCAACTCCCGGCCCACCTTCGAGCGTTAAAGTCTCTAGTTCCATCGTATCGTTCTCGTCCGCTATGGGACTCTTGTAGCCGTCTGGCAACAGATCGCCATCATCATCGTCCCCGTTTTTGCGAATGCCGATCGTTTGCTGATCTTCTAGTTCGGGCGGTATTACGTAGTCTTGAAACACCGGCGTCTTTTGACGGTGGGCCCTCAGGTCACCGCTGATGACGGTAAACAACACAGTATCCGAAAGTATCGTATGTCCTTGCGGAGTCTTCAGCGTCCAAGACAAATTGGCCGTGCCGATACCGATACCTTCCACGAACAATGAGGTGGGAATGGTATCGATTCCGACCGTGAAAGCACTGCCAACAACTCCTTTGACTGACTCCCCCAAACAGAAATAACGTACGATATTCCGCCTAGCAATTCGAATGTGAATCCATCTATTGGGAATGGTACGGTAGGAAGCCCAAGAGCGACCTCGACAAGATCGTCGTCAATCGTCGCTCCCCAAGGGTTGGTATCCAAATAGTCTTCCACGCTATTCGCGTTATCGTCATCCAGATTCAGCAGCAACAGCTCATGCCGTTGTAGATAGGCTACACCAAGATTGTTGTGATAAACCGGTTTGAAGCCGTTGAGCTGGATGGCATGAGTGAGCGATTGAATGGCTTGTGGATAGTCATGGTGAGAAAGGTAGGCCAAGCCCAGCCCATGCCAAGCACCGGAGTGATTGGGTCGGGCTTCGAGCGTTGTGCGGAGCAGCTGTTCCGCAGCATGAGATTGTCCTGCGCTGATTAACTGCAGTGCCGATGAAACGGTTGTGTCGTCACCGCTGTCGTCATCTAGTTCAATCTTGGAAGGAGTGGCCGAATGTTTTTTGACTGACGATGGTGTGGGGGGAGCTGTAGCATCGGTACGCAGGCGAGGTTTGGTGGAACGACTGGTGATGTCTCTCGACGCATAGCCTAAGCTGTTAGCCAGTGGCTCAACTTCTGACCGAAAAATTTCTGCTTGTCGTGGA
>JBGSJT010000807.1:0-10093 GCA_041741715.1 Pirellulaceae bacterium
GAAGATGCGTATTGCGTTGATACGCTGATGCAAGTTTCGGCGGCGCGCGGAGCGCTTGGCCGCGTGGGCGAGATCGTACTACAGGAACACTTGAAGTCATGTGTTCGTCATGCGCAGCAGAACGGCGACGAGGCCGAGCGAGTTGCGAAACTCGACGAGGTGATGGTGATCTTTCGGAAGTACAGTCGATATAGGCAGAGCTGGCGTGGGAAGCGACTGTAGCCAAAGCCTCAATCTCATCCTGACACCACCTCCACCGGAAGGGTGTGTGCGGTCCACGCATTAAGTCTAAATGGGTGGTTGTCTCACCACCCATGAAAGAGCTGTGTCCCGTCGTGCTCTCGTGATTATCCACTGCGGTAAAGTCTAGCGAGCTATTATTAAGGTACGATGAGAAGCCAGCGACTTTGAAACATTTTGGCACCTAAGAACCTAGTACCATTGATGACGCCGATGTGGTGTCAAGCCGTCGGGGATAAAGAGCGCATCGGATTGTTCGACTTGAGCTTGGACGTTTCAGAGGAGCAAGATCTCGCTCGGCAGATGCCTGAGAAGCTTGCCGAGTTGACCGCGTTGCACGACACTTGGCTGGCTGACATGGCCAATCCGATTAAGGGTGGTGCCAAGCGATATGGGAAGTAGGAAGTCGACCAGAAAAAACAGAAAAGTGAGAAGAAGCCGAAACCGCACGAGACAAATATGCAATAGCCACGATGCTCGTTTTCAATCTCGCCGATCAAATGCCCGAGAAGGTCGAAAGTCTGCGGGCGAAAATTTCGCGTATACTTGATTCTTCAACAACAGCCACTTCTGCGGAGTAAGCATGACACACCGATGCAAATCACTAAAGCCAGCGATAGCCGCTCTACTCATGCTAGCTTGCTGGGCCGTTCTTTCAGCAGTCAGTCTTGCAGCCGAGAAGCCGAATGTTGTCCTCATTTATATCGACGATTTGGGATACGGAGACCTTGGGTGTTACGGATGCACCGACATCCCTACACCGAACATCGTCCCGTGGTCTTCCAATTCCTGACGACCGACCGACGCTGGCGAGGTATATGACGGATAGCGGCTACGTTACCGGTCAGATAGGCAAGTGGGACATCGGAACGCCACAACAAGGCCCGCTGAACGTGGGATTCACGGAAGTCGCGAAGAATCCGCCGAGAAAGAAGAACGAATTGGGCGAGCCTTCAAAATACTTCTGCGTCGATGCAAATGGCGAAACTGTCTGGCTGACTGACTACGATGGCGATTCGATGGTCAGTTTCATCGATCGTCACCAGGCCGATCCGTTCTGGCTTTACTGGTCGCCCGAGGCCGTTCACTCTTCCAACAAAGAAGCGCCGAAGAGACTCACCGATCGAACCACCGCTCCGAACAATCGTAAGAAGTTAGCCGGTGCAATCGTCTCGGTCGATGATCAGGTTGGCAAATTGCTGGACGCTCTGGACAAACATGGGCTACGCCAAAACACGCTGCTCATCTTCACCAGCGACAATGGAGCCAATGGAAGCGAAGGCGGCTCGTCCACGCCGTACACGGGTGGTAAAGGAGGAGGGACTCAGAAAGAAGGTTGGGTTCGCGTGCCGACCATTTTCTCCATGCCGGGCAAGCTTCCCGCAGGAAAACAGTACGACGGCCTGATCGCCAACTTTGACTTCTATGCCACGATCACCTCCCTCACGACGCAGATGATTCCGCAACACTGCGACGGTGTGGATCTGTTTCCGTATCTTTGCGGCGAGCAATCTGGCGACGCACACGAGTATCTGAACTGGCTCAACAACGAGCCAGATGACGCTGAGCGGCGGCACTTGATTGCAATTCGTTGGAAGGACTGGCGGTTGTATAAGAAGTACGAACGAGATCCCTGGCAGTTATTCAATCTGAAGTCAGATCCGCAGGAAGAGCATGATCTCGCGGCCAAACACCCAGCAGTCGTCAAGCAGATGTCCGCGCAGCACACGGCATGGAAACAGACACTGATACCACTCGGCGAGATTCCGAAGCTTCGCGGTGGCGAGCCGATCATTCCGAATGGTCATGGTTGGGCATTTGCCACCGCAACGAGATGACGATCAGGTTCTCGAAGCGATGAGCCGGGAACCGATAGAGATGTTTCAACACGTGCTCAATCAGAATCGCAGCGTGATCGATTTCCTGCACGCCGATTATATGATCGCCAATCAGAAGCTCGCCGAGCATTATTGCATTGCCGATGTCTATGGGAGTGAGTTCCGCAAAGTGAAGCTGCAGCCGGAACATCATTGTTCAACGACACGAAACGCGGGAGCCATCGCTTCCTGTTCGCCACGAGAGATCCCCAGCTCGTTCGCAACGTCGCGCCACCCGGAAACTGCGTTGGAAACTCTATCAACGATGGATTTTGCTTTGGAAGTTTCGACCCGGAAGTATTCTGCAACTTCCAAAGCCAGATCAAGACTTAAAGAATTGTCCACATCAGAGATGTTCAAACTCAATCCCGTGCCGGTCGGGTCTGGGTTGATGTCATAGGCTGGCGAGAGCTTCCATCCGTCTGGCTGGAGGAGGAAACCGTGGTTGCGCAAGTGATCATCGCAATTGGAAACGCAGATCGTGAAGACAATTGCCCCCAGCGATCTGGGCTCGAGTCAAGAAACAAACCAAAGTTGGGCCGATTATTGTCACTGGAATACTGCGGGCCCCGGAATAGCCGAAGTTCAGGATCCAGGGACATCGCGCTGTTCCCTTCTAACCACTCGCGAGAATACTCGAACGAAAACGTTTCTGTTCCATGAGCGACTTCGGCGCGCAGCAGTCCCAGCAGTTGAAGTTCACCCAACTGTTGCCAAGCACCAAAGACATGGATTTCGCGACTCATTTGTCAGTCTCGCTTTTGCTCTTGAGCGTCTTCTCGATTTTGGGAGCCCGTGAACGAGGAGACTTTAGGCTGGCGTCCTCCAATCGTCTTCCCAATACGTCGTCAGACGCCAGTTTTGAAAAGTCGTTTTCCAGACCCAGCACGATGAGCACCTGAAACAGGGTGGTCATCGAGGTGTTGCTCCCTCCCTTTTCAAGCATGTAGAGCGTATTTCGGCTAATCCCGGCGCGCTCGGCGACCTTAGCAGCCGACAGCTTGCGCCGGAGCCTCGCAAGGCGAATATTCTCTCCCAAACCCTCCAGGATTCGTCGGTGCTTGGGGAGTAACGGCTTTTCAGTTCTCATGTTAATGTACTATAGATGAATCAATAGACAACATTATTGATCAAAGTATAGTACATTGTATCGTTTTAGCAAGTGTTTTCAGCAACAATAGCCCGCATCATCGCGACCAGCCAGGGCCAGGTTCCTGCTGGCCAAATCTATCATGTTTGGAACCGGCCTTACTCGCCTCACGCTGTTCAGCATCTACATGAGCTTGAACTGCGCCGGGGTCAGGCACGGGTTTCGTATCTAGTAACCTCGGCCCCACGCGAAGCGTTTACGCTAAACTGAAATCAGTGGCGGCGCACTGTGATCACGGCCGACTGTCACCGCTGATTAGTCATCACGAGCTCTGAATAGAGGAAAACACTTTGAATCGCATTCGATTTTCTTGGCAGGCTATGTTCATTAGTGCCGCCTTGTGCAGCGCCGCAGCCATCGCATCGGCCGATCAACGTCCCAACATCGTGTGGATCATTCCGGACGACATGTCGGCGAATTTTTCTTGTTATGGGGAAACGTCTATTGAAACGCCGAACGTTGATCGACTTGCCGCAAGCGGCGTCAAGTTCACCAGGGCCTTCGTGACGGCTCCGGTTTGCTCAACCTGCCGATCCGCCTTCATCACGGGAATGTATCAAACCAGCATCGGTGCGCATCACCACCGCAGCGGCCGAGGTGACATGAAAATCAATTTGCCGGACGACGTGGCGTTGGTTCCACAGCTGTTCCAGGCTGCCGGCTATCACACCTCGATCAGCGGTTGGCCTATGAACGGCAAGCTTGGGAAAACCGACTACAACTTTGAGTGGAATCCATCGGTCTACGATTCCTACGATTGGGCCGACAGAAAAGAGGGCCAGCCTTTCTTTGCCCAAATCCAAACGCAGGGGGGCAAGTTGCGGGGCATTGATGCGGGGGGTTGGGAGAAGATCGCCAGCCGCGCCGAAATGGAATTCGGAAGCCGCACGCCACTGGACGCCGTCAAGTTGCCGCCGTACTATCCCCGTCACGCGGACATCGTCCGGGACTGGGCCGCTTATCTGGATTCGGTGCGTATGACCGACGCCATGGTGGGTGAAGTCATCGCGCGATTGGAAAAAGAGGGGGTGCGTGACAAAACTTTGATTCTGTTCATGACTGACCATGGCATCAGTCACGCGCGCGGAAAACAATTCTTGTACGACGAAGGTATTCACGTTCCGCTGATCATCGCCGGACCTGGGATATTGGCTGGAAAGGTCCGCGACGACGTGGTGGAACACATTGACATTGCTGCCTTATCATTGGCTGCCGCAGGAATTCCCGTCCCATCGAACATGCAAGCCCGAGACATCTTGGCGAAGGACTACGTTGCTCGCGATGCGGTTTTTTCGGCTCGTGACCGCTGCGACGAAACCGTCGATCACATTCGATCGGTGCGGACGAAAGACTTCAAATACATCCGCAACTTTTTAGCGGAACGGCCTTACCTACAACCGTGTGCTTATAAAGATGCCAAGGGCATTCTGATCGCACTGCGTCAAGCCCATCAGGCCGGAACGTTGGACGAGGTCCAAGAGCTTCTGTTTCGCCAAACGCGTCCACAGGAAGAACTTTATGACTTGGTCGCCGATCCATTTGAGATCAACAATCTGGCGGATGATCCCGCATCGGCTGAAAGACTCGCTGAAATGCGAGGCCGCTTGAATGAGTGGATGGACGCGACCAGCGACTTGGGACGAACACCGGAGTCCGACGCAATGTACGATAGCGACATGGCAATCTATTTGAAATCACTGCAACGCAAGGAAGATCCCGAGCATCTGAAAACCATTCAAGACAACATTGCGCTGATGAAACGTTGGGCTGCTGAGGGGAAGTGATTGGGGCCATCGCTTTTAGGACTGAGGGCCTAGCTTCCTGCTTGTCTACCGTGTGCCATTTATAGTCTACCGTGTGCCATTTATAAAGGTTACGCATCAACCAGCGCGGAAACATAGAAGAGCACGATTAAAACGGTCCAGCTGCTGGTGGATACTGACTTGACCACTCAAACACAATCAAACGCGAATCACGATGAAACCTACTTTCATTCTTCTGACCACCTTGATGGTGTTATCTCATGGCTTGTCTCCAGCGGCTGAGTCACCCGCCGATCGGACGGATGGCACCTCCGCGGATGTGATCGTCTACGGTTCGACACCTGGAGGATTCTGCGCTGCGATTGCTGCCGCTCGTGAAGGGGCTTCGGTCATTCTGTTGGAATCGACGGACCATGTCGGCGCGATGAACACGGGTGGACTGAGCCACTGCGACTCGAACCAGATGGTCCGCAGCACCGTGATAGGACTGTTCGACGAGTGGCATACACGCGTGGTGCAGGACTATACTGGTCGCGGACTCAAGGCACCATACGACCCGGCAGTGAAAGACCAGTCGCTATGGACTTTCGAGCCACACGTCGCGATGCGTGTGACAAAGCAGATGCTCGACGAAGCAGGGGTCACTGTGCTAACCGAGCGATATCTCAAATCGGTCACAAAAGACGGCCCGCGAATTACGTCGCTGCTCACGAAGAAGGGCACATTTACTGCTAGAGTTTTTGTGGACGGCACCTACGAAGGTGACCTGATGGCAGCCGCAGGAGTCGACTGGACGATCGGTCGCGAGGGCCGAGACGAATACGGCGAGTCGCTGGCTGGCAAGCAGTACCCGAAGAAGAAGATGAACATCAACGGACTTGATGACAACGGCAAGCTACTGCCGTTGGTCACCGCCGACGATGCCGGGCCTGAAGAGGCGGGGGACAAGAATGTCATGACCTATAGCTTCCGGCTGTGCTTAACCGAGGCCCCAAAGAATCGAGTGAACTTACCTAAACCGATGCATTATGATCCTGCCCGGTTCGAGATCGTCCGCCGCGCGCTCCAGGCTGGTGAGAAACCAATTGGCTTCGACCTCTACCCGCTCCCCGGTCAAAAACTCGACGGCAATAATTCGATCGGTGGACAGTTTTCGCTCGGATTGATAGGCGGCGGAATCGCCTGGCACTCGGCCGACGAAGCGGGGCGGAAGACGATTTGGGAAGCACACAAACAATACACGCTGGAGTTCTTCCACTTCCTGACAACCGACTCTGCCGTCCCCGCTGCGATCCGTGAGCGGTATGCGAAGCTCGGTTTGTGCAAGGATGAGTTCGCGAGCTCCGACCACTTCTCGCCAGCACTCTACGTTCGCGAGTCACGGCGAATGCAGGGCATGTATGTCATCAGCCAGAAGGACATCCTGGAGGAGCCTGAGAAGCACGACCCGATTGCGATCTCGTCGTTCCCAATTGACTCGCACGACTGCCAGCGTGTGGCGCTCAAAGGCGGAGGCGTCATCAACGAAGGTACAATCTTCCCGGTAAGAAGGACTAATCCCAAACAGGGATACGCTTACCAGGTGCCGTACCGCGCGATCCTGCCGAAGCCTGAGCAGTGCGACAACCTGCTCGTTCCCGTTGCGCTGTCATGCACGCACGTGGGCATCTCGTCGCTGCGGATCGAAGGGACGTGGATGGTGATCGGCCAGGGAGCCGGAATTGCCGCTGCGTTGGCTGCGGATCAGGACGTGGCAGTGCAGAGCTTGGAGTACAAGAAACTCCGCGAGCGACTGTTGGCTCAGAAGCAGGTTTTGGATTTACCTTAGCCTTCGACTCAATACGGTCGAAACTAAGCTGCGCGAATTCGGCAAAGTCTACCGACTGTTTGAAAAGGTTCCCAAGAAATGCGTCTGCGAAATTTACAAGATCACCGCCGAGTAAGTGTGAAAGAGTGTTCGTAAGTACTATGACACTATTGATAAGATTTTCCTTGGGAATGCTCTACGGCTTAATTGCCTGTAGCAGTATGGTGACGGCGGCAGCGCCCAACATCGTCTTTCTGCTAGCGGACGACGCGGGCTTCGGCGATTTCGGGTGCTACGGTCATCCCTACGCCCGGACACCCAACATCGACCAACTTGCAAAAGAGGGAACGCGCTTCGCGCAGTTCTACGCCACCGGCACTACCTGCTGTCCAGCGCGGACGGGGTTGATGACATCCAAGTTCCCGGCTACCTATCCGATCTACCCGGCCAATGGCGGTTTCGCCGATCGTATCACCATCACCTCACTCCTCAAGGGAGCGGGTTACGCGACGGGACATTTTGGCAAGTGGCACATTGGGCCTGACCAGAGTCCCGGCACTTACGGCATCGATGTCATCGGAGGTGATGCGGATGAGGAAGCTGGTAAGCAGAGCCGTAACGAACAGCGCGGTCGCGACGCCCCGATCTACGATCAGGCGATCCGCTTCATCGAAGCCAACAAGGATCGCCCCTTCTACGTCAACGTCTGGGGACACATCTCGCACCATCAAGTCGATCCGGTTCAGTCGCTCGTCGACCGCTGGAGCACGCTCAAGGTCAACGAGATGGATTTCCCGCAGCCGATGCGCGAGAAGTTCCAGGCAGTGCGTTCCGCCGGTGGCGATGTGAACGATGCCATGCGGCGGTATCTGGCGGATATTGAATCCTTAGACGACTCAGTGGGGCGACTATTGAATCGGCTTGACGAATGGGGGCTGCGCGAGAACACCCTCGTTATTTTTTCCAGCGATCAAGGGGCCGACATGACGAAGGCATCACTGGGCGGAGTGCGCTTCAATCAGATGGGTTTCAACGGCTCGCATCGGGGTGGCAAGCACACGAACCTCGAAGGGGGCCTGCGCGTCCCCTTCATTGTGCGTTGGCCTAGTCATGTTCGTGCGAATCGCCTCGATGATCGGTCGGTCATCAGTGGCGTCGACTTCCTGCCGACACTCTGCGCATTGACGGGAATTGAGATCAACATCGATGACTTCGACGGAGAGGACGTTTCTGCGGCTTGGCTCGGCAAAGCAGCACACGTGCGCACGAAACCTTTAATGTGGAAGACCAGTTCGCCAGGCGCGCAAGCCCTCATCCGCGTCGGGAAGTGGAAACTCTTTCACCCAATTCGCAAGAACGCTGGTGAATTCGAGCTGTACGATATCGAAGCCGATCCGGGCGAATTACACAATCTTGCTGCGGAGCAACCGGAAATCATGCGAACGCTGGTGGCGCGGCTTGATGCCTGGGTCAGTACGCTACCGAAAGAATACGTTAAGACCAAAGACAAGGAAGATTGAGCCATGGTTCACCTGACGAGTTTTAACAAGATAGGCTTGGCGTTTTTCGCGGTTGGTCTGGTGTGTTGTGCCTTGTCGGAGGCCGCTTCCGACCACCCACCGAACATTGTCTTCATCTTCGTCGATGATCAAGGGTACTACGATCTCGGTTGCTATGGCGCGACCGAGGTCAAGACGCCGCAGATCGATGCAATGGCGAACGCGGGGACTCGCTTCACCGACTATTATGCAGCAGCTCCAATTTGCAGCCCATCGCGCGCTGGGCTGTTGACCGGCTGCTATCCGCGCCGGATCGGCAACGAAACGTGGGTGCATCGCGCGGATTCGCGATCTGGCATCCATCCTGACGAATTGACGATAGCCGAATTGTTGAAGAACAACGGCTACGCGACCGCTTGCATTGGCAAATGGCATCTCGGCTTTCATGAACCGTTACTCCCTCGCAATCAGGGCTTCGATCACTATTTTGGATTGCTGCATAATCTTGACCCAGTCGAGGTTGTCTATTTTAGGGACCAGGGAGGAGTTCCCTTGATGCGCAACAACGATGTCGTTAAACGTCCCGCCGATCCCGCCGAACTCACCAGGCTCTACACCGACGAAGCGATTGAGTTCATCGAGTCGAATCGAGAAGGTCCGTTCTTTCTTTATCTACCGCATACCATGCTCCACAATCCGTTGGGCGTGAGCGAACAGTTTCAGGGGAGCTCCGACTGGGGCGAGTATGGTGACGCAATTCAGGAACTCGACCATCACGTCGGTCGGCTCTTCGAAACGTTGAAGCGGTTGAACATTGCTGACCATACGCTCGTCATCTACGCATCGGACAATGGACGTGGGCCGGGGCGCACGGCGGAACAGAAGATTCGCGGGCACAAGCTGTCAACCTATGAAGGGGGCATCCGCGTCCCCGCGATTGCGTGGGGACCTGGGCTTGGATTGCAAGCGGGAGTAGAATCGTTGGCGGTTGTGCGGGCGATGGATTGGTATCCAACGCTGGCTACATTCGCCGGGATCACCGTACCCGAAGACCGTGTGATTGACGGACGCGACATCAGCCCGCTGTTGAAGGGGGAGAGCAAGATCGTCCCCCCTCCGAGCATGAAACAATCGCTCAACGCATCGGTCCCGCTTCGACGTCGCTGGAATCCTCCCGGCGAATGGGCCCCCTTGATCCAGCGCGATGAGTACAACGACGCGTTCTTTTATCATGGTAGCGAAGGTGCGCTGGCTGCCGTACGCTGGAGCAACTGGAAGCTCTGTCTGAGTCCCAGCCTTCAGTTGTTTGACCTTGCCAAAGACCCTGGCGAATCCGAACCGGTTAGAAACAATGACATCATGCGCAAGCTGCGAGGCATGGTGATTCTGTTTCAGGAAGAAATGCGACTCGACGCTCGTCCCGCCGGAGAGGCTTTACCGTCACCTTAAGAATCGTGATGGTATAAGTGGAAGTCGCTCGTCAAAATTGCATGTGTGCGGTCCAGTGCAACACTTTTTTGGACACTTCTCGCTGAACGCCACCCTCTGGTTCCCAGGCTCCGCCTGGGAACCCAATGCATTGCAGGCTCCGCCTGCCGAAGTGTCGTTGGTTCCACGGACGCGGGAGGCGGAGCCTCCAAGACAGTGCGTTCCCAGGCAGGAGCCTGGGAACGAGCCTGTGCGTGGTGGCGTTCAGCGAGAAGTGTCCCTTTTTGCGGCACATTTTTTTGTCAGAGTATTCTGCTAGCCTACATTTG
>JBGSJT010000808.1:0-7355 GCA_041741715.1 Pirellulaceae bacterium
GTCAACGCGAACTTTCTGCCGACTTCACTATAGCCACCGAGCAAGTTGGCGACAGTTCGTCGATTACAGCCAAATCGCAGACAGGAACACACCGCAGGCGATGGTGCCGCAGACGGCTTTTCCGACGGTGCCCAGGAGTCGGCCCCAGAAGGCGGCGGTCCCGATTTGGATACTCAAATCCCAGTCTTTACCTGCCCAACGCTCGCCCACGAGTGCCCCCGCAAAAGCACCGCTAGCTCCAAGTAATAACGAGACGAGGACAGGGCCTAATAAATGACATAAAACTAAATGACCTAATGCCATAAGGCGACAGGCAATGCAGACAATTGGCACGAGGGTAATCCTATTTCGAGAAAGACGCGCGATCCCCAGAGTGCCTGGGCGCGGAAGATTCGCTACGCATGACACCGATAATGCCTGCCGAACGTAGCTCAAGCACAAATATCGGCGCGCGAAAAGATAGACGTCAAGGATCAAGCGGAAAATAAGTGGGATAGGCTTCCAGCCTGTCATGCGGTAATCGACAGGCTGGAAGCCTATCCCACGTTCAGAACCAATACGCCAACTACGCCACGGGGCAGGCGTTAAGACTAGCCAAGTGGTGGACGCAGAGCTTCACGACTGCGTCGCGAAGTCCTTGGCGACTGGCCGACAGGAATCGGCCCAACGACCTACCTCCGCTCAACTTCAACAAACGCGTTTGCCATGACTCCGCCGAACTACCCGCCAGCGCGGCCCGTAGATCTTTCTGGCTACCTTGACGATTTGCGTGCTGCACCCGCTGCTTGACCGAGGTGTGCGTGCCAATATCAGCTCGACGCGCCAGCGAGTGGGTCCGCGGCTGTATGTGGCGGACGTGGTGTATGTGGGGGACACACTCCCGGTCCGATGCACTGACCCACTCGCTAGCGCGTCGAGCTGATATTGCGTCGAACTGATAGTGGAAAAGTGCAGGTGACTGTCGAGGACCGCAAAGCTACCGACTGAAACTTCAAGCTGCGTTGGCCCACACCGTCGCCCCCGTCTTCGCCCAGCAGTTGGGCCCTACGGACACACCGCGATATGCAGTGATAACAACGACTTACGTCAGTCTGCCGATTGTACGGCCGTTAGTTGCAAAGTGCAAAACGAAGTGTTAGGATTTCGATGGTTGGTCGGTGTGCTTATGCTATCAACTCCGTTACTCGCCCATTAAAGGAGTTTCGCCATGTCCCTCCCTGGCACTTCCCCGAAGCGCGTTCCGTTCAAAGAACTCCGTTCAAAGAACTTAGTAAGTCGAAGACTACAGTTTGAGCAGCTTGAAAAACGCGAAGTCTTGTCAGCAGCCGCTTGGACCGTTTTTTCGTACTTCGACATGAACGGAGATAGCAGGCTGAATGCGCTTGACTCATTGCAGGTAGCCAATGCGTCAAACATGCCTGAAGCGAGATGGGACATAAAGTTTGACTTGAATCGCGACCGCAGCGTAGACCAATACGATTTCGACGCAATTGTCACAGCCGTACTCACCGCCAAGAAATACAAACTTCCGGGAGATATGCGCTCGGAAGGTGAGTACGGTGGCCCACCTGAACCGAGTTGGGATCTACCGGAACTGGATGCTGTCAATTACACCTCGTTTGATATCTCCGCAGATCCTTACACCCGCGACATGGCAGGGCTCAAGACGTTTCCGACTCAAAACCCACATAGTGGCGCTGGTGTTGGTGGACGCAGCAGCTATAACCGCTATTTTCAGTGGGAGGATGCGAACCGCGATGGTGTCATAGATCACTTGCTAGACGAGGCCAGTCTTCCCGTCGCCATCGTTGCCAATACGAAAGCCAACGTGCGATCAAGGCTTTGGGCTGCCGACCCCAGCAAGAATTACCCACCTCTCGTTTGGGCTCGTGCCTACAACCCCGTAACTCCATTAAACATTAATGTCTCGTCGCAGCCTGCCGTACTCGTAGGTTTTGAACCGGCCGATTTACACTACCACTTTGATTACTTGGCGACTTCCAACTTTTACGACAAGGTCGAACATTTCACATCCGTCAGCATCAGGTTTGATGTGGATTTAGTGGGCGGCGCAGCCGATTGGACGCAAGTTGGCCAGTCCAACAATCACGTTTACGTGACTCTCGACAGTCCCTATGCGGCACCCATCGACAACAACGGGAACCTCATGCCCTACTATCATACGGTCCTGCACATTGGTTCTCATTACGGGGCGGGAGAAACGACTGCCGACGGCCTCATTTCGAAAGTGTGGGACTACATTAAAGGCCTTCAAGTCAAAAACCAGGATGTGACACAGTTTAATGGGCTTTACGAAGTCAAGGACTTCGATGCGCCCCTGTATTACTATCGCTTTAGTCAGGATGCGGGCTGTACGGCAGCGACAACGGCCGAATTGCTTGTGGACCAACTTCACCAAATCAATTCATCAGAATCTCAGATCGTACAGTGTGGCCAGTGTGGAGCGTTTGCAAGGCTCTTCCAAGCTGTTTTGAGTACCCAAGGTGTAAAAACTCCGGCCATTGCCAACCCTCCGGGCCAGCCCATACTACCACCGCTCGCACCACTTGAGAAACTGACCGACGCGACGCAATCACACATTACAGTCCGTCCCTTTGCTGAAGGTGAAAACGCAATTTTTATAAAACAGCAGAATGGGACCGCTGGTCTTCAACCTGGCGACCAAGTCACTAATCCTACTCCTGGAAACCAAATCGACGGCCAAAATGAAAGCGACCCGAAAGCCTCAGTGTTTAAAAATCACCAATTCGTTGGATTGGTTGTCGGCGGAGTGCGGCGTTGGTTTGACCCAAGCTATGGAGTGGAATATGTAGGCCCCACGACGATCCTAAGGGTAGCGGATTGGGAAACGAAAGCGGTCGCGGGCACGGGCCAATACAATTTTGATTTAAAGCTTGGTAACTTTTTTATTGATGAGCCATTCGTAAATACTACGCAAGCGAGTCTACAATCGTATCGAGAGATACCGCCGGAAAATTCCCCTTGAATAACTTAAGTTTTTTGAGTGCAACCGCCTGACAAAAAAGGAATTGGAAGTGCTGAAAACCATCTTTTTCTGCCTTTCTGCCGCCATTTCGCTCCAAGTTACTATTGCGCTAAGCTGCTATTCAGAAGAGCCGCAGGTCTTTGAAATTGCGAAATTCGAAGACATCGTCTTCCGTTTGCATGTAATGCCGAGTGCAAGCTTAGATCGAGAAGAGTGTTTGCGAATTGAGGCTAAAAACACTTCCAGTGAGCGGTGGTCCAAAAAGTCGGACGGATATGTTTGGCCGGTAGAATTTAGAGTGCTGGGAGAAACTTCCGATAGCCCGATTTACGAGCTGCTCCCCAACATGCAAACGCTTGGCCTTCACTTTTCTCTTAGCTGGATCGAATCCAACTTCTCGCGAGAACACCATTTGATCTCTTCCAACTCGCTGAGTAATACGTTGTTCAGCGATGCTGATTTTGAAGTTCGGTCAATTGAATTAAAGCTACGAACAAAGTTGCGGATGCCTATTCGAGAGCAAAGTCTTGCGACCCAAGAAACCACTGTCCGCTTTGAGATGGGATTACCAAGCAAGCAGGCAATTCAACGCTTGGTTGAATGGTTGCGAGAATTTTCCAGGTCAAATGCGACTTCTGAGATTGACATCGAGCGCTTGAGATCAATATGTGCAATACCCTATTGCATTCGGTCATTGGGCATCTCCGACACGTTGGACCTGCTCGATGTACTCATGAAATTCCCAAGACTAGGGAGTCTTCGCCCACAAATTGTTAACTCCATTTCGATCTATGGGATCCCTGCTGAAATCACAGGTTTTTACATGACAGAATTAATGGAAGGCAATGTCGCTGCCGTCTCGGACATTCAAGAATCCAACCTACTTTGGCATGATGAGCTGCTTGAGCCGTTGCAGAAGTTGTTTTTGTCTAATCAGAATAGCTCCGTACGGAGGGACATTCTCCGAGCACTTAGAAAGCACGACAGGCTGAATATTACTACCACGCAACCTATAGTTGCGGAACTACACCGTACCGGTGAAATGGAGCGATGGAATGAATGGTCAAAGGAGCTCATCGAGGTCATTGAATTGCTTAATGACCCGACACTTGTCAAGTTCCTAGTGCTACAGCTAGACAATCAGAAGCACGTTCCGAGCGGTCTCGGACTATCGACGGGAGTTGGTCCGCAGATTCCTCCCATCAGAATCTGCGACTATGCACACGATGCGATCGTCATGATAGCCAGTGTAAACTTGGATGCAGATGCATCTTTGAATGGCAGAATCGCGATGGCTTACGACAAATGTCAACTCACGAACGAATTTGATCCTCGGGCGTTGCGATTCAAACTTCCCAGGCAAGGCGTTCCAGTTAATTTGGCATATCCGGTAGAGGAAAAGGTGGAAGACCTTTCGGCTCGAGATCGGCAATTGTACGCACAGGTCCGAACCGTTCGCGACACCATGATTGAGATGTTGAAGACGGACTTAGCTAAACTAGCCACACCGTAGAGAATTGTAGAGAATTAGCACGACAGGCAATGTAAACAGTGGACGCCAGAGCACTGCTATTTGGAGCAAGTCGTTCAAGCCCCAGAGTGCCTGAGCGCATAAGGTTCGCTACGCATGAAACCGATAATGCCTGCCGAACGCGGCTCAAGTGCAATATCGTCGCGCGGAAAGATAGACGCCATTTATTCATGTGAGGGGTTGCTAGGGACACAGCTTCTTTGGGTTGCTAGAAGGGTTCGCTGGGGTCGCAGCATTTCGTCCATTCGCGGGGGTCATTCGCGGGGGTCACAGCAATTGACAATTGGTCAATTGCTGACAGCGTCCATGGCTGGGGGAATTGCAATAGCCGTCCTTCCGAATGACGGATGGAAGACATTTTCCTTTGCCCATGTACGGGCTGTGACCCCAGGCCTTACGCGAACTGAATCACTGCGATACTTGACTCGTGCTCGACATCAGCCAGCGTGTGGCAGGTCATAGATGCGTAACTCGCGCCACCCTCGGACGGCATCGCCAAAGGACGAATGAAGGGACGAATGAAGGACAGGCAATGCAGACAGAACGTCTACAGAGGAACGTCTACAGGGACAGGCAATGCCAAACAATGCACCCATGAGATGGCCCTGTATTTGGGGGACACACTTCTGGCAGGACGCGCTGACCCACTTGCTAGCGCGTCGAGCTGATAGCGCGTCGAGCCCAGCTTGCCTGAGGCGGTGTGACGCGAGGATCGGATTCAAATCCATGTAGGTCGCGCAAGCCAGTAGCGGCACTTTAGCCACCGAGCAAGTTGGAGATATCGACTCGATTACAGCCAAATCGCAGACAGGAACACACCGCAGGCGATGGTGCCGCAGACGGCTTTTCCGACGGTGCCCAGGAGTCGACCCCAAAAGGCGGCGGTCCCGATTTGGATACTCAAATCCCAATCTTTACCTGCCCAACGCTCGCCCACGAGTGCCCCCGCAAAAGCACCGCTAGCTCCAAGTAATAACGAGACTACCACAGGTCCCAAGATCGGGATGGGGAGGATGGAACCAAAGAACAGCCCGGCAATGGCACCTGCGATCGAACCCACTAAGGCGAGAACCGTCCCGCGCTTACTGCCTCCCATGCGACTCGCTCCCAGCGCACTGGCAGCGAATTCAAGCAGTTCGCCGACAACGGCAGCAGCCACGATGGCCGCCAGTGGCAGACTTCCCACATGCGAATGGTTCTCCTGCGGCGCCAACCACCAGCCTCCAAGCGCCAATGCAACCACCAGCCAGTTACCGGGCAAACCCAGTACGTTGGCGACGCAACCGGTTAGGGCTAAGAGGCTCAGCACGATTGTCACGGAAAGGTCAAGGAGCATTGAGAGTTGCATTGCGGTTGGGTAGCGAATGAACCATGTCCTGTAGACTCGCAGCCATGGCAGCGAACACACTCTTCCAGTCGCCCATCGTCGGCTGGCGGAATAGTCGCACGCTAGGATACCAGGGCGAATCCTTGCGACCTAGCAGCCAGCGCCAATCGGGAACATACCCCAGCGCTATCCAAGTGGGCACATTCAGGGCGCCTGCCAGATGCGCTATGGCCGTGTCACTGGTCACGACAAGGTCCAAGGACTTCATGATCGCTGCCGTATCCATGAAAGCTCCGCTGGATTGATCGACGCCAGCTTCCAACTGGGTGATCGGTCCTGAGCCGCGCCAATTCTGAATTTGAGCAGCTCCAGCTCCAGCCTGCAAACTAATCAATTCAACTCCCGGTATGTCGGCCAAAGGTTCGAAGCAGGCAAGCGGCATACTGCGAAAGGCGTCGGCTTGGTGGTCGGGATTACCTTGCCAGGCGATCCCAATGCGAATCGCACCTGCGGACCTTACGGGCAATCGCCGTTTCCAGTAGGCTTCTAAATGCGGCGATGGTTTTAGATAAGGCACTTGGCAGGGGATGTTCGTTTCGTCCACTTGGAGTAGGTCCGCCACATCCAGCAACGAGCACTGGCAATCAATATGACGATCCACGGCGAGGCTGTTGGGAAAGATAGGACCTAATTCGGTCGATCCCTGTAGAATTGCTACCAACGGCGCCTGGCAGTAAACGATGGTAGTTGCACCGCGTTTGCGCAGCTCTCTGGCGAAGCGCACGAAGTGCAAGGTATCTCCGAGTCCTTGTTCGGCGGATAATAAAATTGTCTTGCCGGCCAAATCATCGCCGGACCAGAGAGGGGCTGCGAGGTTGGGACGCTGCAAATCACCCACCCGCCACCGCCAGCGATATTCCCGCCATCCTTCTGCAAAGCGACCTTGGAGCAAATAGATCACGCCCAAGTTGCGGTGCAATTCGGCTTCGTTGGGATTGATCGCTAGAGCTTGAGCATAGTAGGTTTGCCCCAGTTCTAAATTGCCCGTCCAAACGTGGAGCGTGCCGCGATTCTTGTAGGCGTTCAGATAGTCCGGTTTGATGTCGATCGCCTTTTGAAAGCACTCATCGGCCTCGTCGTAGGCGTGCACATAGCGCAGTGAGTTGCCGAGGTTATTCCACGCAATTGGAAACTGAGGCTGCAGACGTAGAGCCCGGCGGTAGGCCTCCACGGCGGGTACGTACTTGCGCTGGTCGTGCAGCGAGATCCCCAGGTAGCACCAAGCGTTAGGACTCTCCGGCGCGCGCTGGAGCACGGCCTGGTAGATTTTTTCAGCCTGCGCTAAGTCACCTTGCTGGTGGATCTGCCAGCCGCGGACAAGTTCCTGTTCGAGTGCATTCATGCCAGTCGTGTTTAACCGCGTGGGCCACGCCCTGCGCTGAATTTGTTTTGGATCAAGCGGACAATAAGTGGGATAGGCTTCCAGCCTG
>JBGSJT010000809.1:0-8866 GCA_041741715.1 Pirellulaceae bacterium
AAGCATCTAAGCGTGAAGCTCTCTCCAAGATTAGGTTTCGTAAGTGACACAGTCACGAAAGTCCCCTGGAAGACTACCAGGTCGATAGGTCAGATGTGTAAGCACGGTAACGTGTTCAGCTAACTGATACTAATGGACGAAAGCTTGACCACCGATATCCTGCACTCTTGCATATCGTTTCAAGTAAGTGGTTACTAAGGTAACTCCAACATTGTAATGCCTTTACCAATCAACGCGGATTCACACGAATCCAGGCTCTGGCGAGCGAATAGGTCGCCAGAGTCTTTCCGGTGACCATATCCGAAAGGTTATACCTGTTCCCATCCCGAACACAGAAGTCAAGCTTTCGGAGCCGATGATAGTGCCCACAAGTGCGAAAGTAGGTATTGCCGGGTTTTTAAAAGCCTCCTCAGTCTATCTGAGGAGGCTTTTTTTGTTTCTTGGTTTAGCTGCCTTTTCCTAACGACTGACGTCTCGCCTCTGATTGAGATATTGGATAACTTCGATGTTCTCGACGCCTTTCGCTTCGGATTTCGCTTAGCTCGCGTCGCTGGTTTGCCTCGGCTAAACGGCTCTATATTTGTGACGGTTCTTTTCTGACCAACTCCTTTTTTCTTGACCGACCCCAAAGTTCGTGTTAGGTTGCGCGCACCACCTTTCCCACACGCGTCCCCACAGCTCATTCGATGGAGTTCAAGCAATGCGCTTCCTTCACCGGCTATTTTGCTTTTTGTTCGTGGTGTTTGCAATTCAATCTCCGCTGCTGTGTCAGGACGCCGATGATGCAGGCCCTGAAAAAATTGCAGAGGTCAACGAGCTGGCAAGGAAACTTGCCTTGTGTGTGAAGGGGTCGATCGTGGATGGCAATTTCCGCGAAACACTCGAAGCCATTGGCCCGGTCTTAACCCATGTCGACGATGTCGCCAGTTCAACTTTGTGGCTTTCTCTCAACTCGATGGGGCGACCTGAAGTGGTGCTGGCCATTTCTTCTTGGAAAGATCAACGGTTTATTGAAGCTTGCTCGTTCAGCCAGCATGTGCTCGAATTCGATATTTTAGGATTCAATTGGAAGCCATCAGCGGCTCGCGATCCAATTGAAATTCAAGATGCTCCGCAGCCTGAAGAGTCCGAGGAAGGTCGCTTGAAGCAGATGCAGAAGTTGTTGGAACGTTTTGGTGGGAGCGAAAAGTACCTGGGAGGAGAAGTTGAATTCGATATTCAGCTCGAGCCCATTTATCGCTATCCCAAATCTTCGCAAAAAGACGACGGCGCCATTTTTTCTATGGTTCGCGATGGTGATCCGGAAGCGTTGCTTGTTTTGGAAACAAGCAAAGATGGCTGGCAATATATGGTTGGGCGGATGACAGGCAATCCGATGAGTTACACATTGGATGGTAAAAAGATTTCAGTAGAGTTGGAGCGCACTGCAACCGCCCCATATGTTTTTGTGAGACGACCACCAGAGTGAATAGGCATTGGAAAGTTCTTTTGCTCTTGGGATCTCCTCGAACCTCCTCATTGGGTTTATCGCTGGGTCGTTAAATCGCAGTCACCTGCAACAACTGACATCTTTTGCACATGTGGCTCAAGCGCCTATTGGGGTTACTGACTAATTTTGTTGTTTTCCTACGGTCAAACTTTCCGCAGCATAGCCGCCTTCGCCTGTTTTTGTTTGGAAATTGTGATGATCGCAACCGCTCCAATGATGATCGCGGCTGCCAGCAACACACGCGCGTCGATCTCCTCCGCCAAAATCCACCAGCCAAGCAAAACCGCCACGATTGGATTGACATACGCATAGGTCGACACCGTGGTCGCCGAACAATGCTTCATCAGCCAAATGAAAGTTGTAAATGCAATCAGCGAGCCGGCCACCAATAAATAGCTCCATGCGAGCCAGCTGTTGAAGCTAATCCCAGTCCAACTCCATTGCTGAGTCTCTCCCAGCAAGAGCCCGACAAAAGTAAGCCACATTCCACCTCCGAGCATCTGCATTGCAGCACCACTAAAGGGGTCGGCCGGGTTTGATAGACCGCGGTTGGCCAACGAGCCAATCGTCCAACTCACGCAAGCAGCGATGAGTGCCAGCACGCGCATTAAAGGCAGACTTCCAGCCCCTTCAATTCCAAGCGACGGCCAGACCAGAATCAGTAACCCGATCACTCCCAAAACGAGACCGAAGATGGTTAGCAGGGATGGTCGAGCGGCTGAGTCGGCAATGCTTTGGAGCGACTGATCGGTAGACCCAACACGCCGAAACCAACGCTTCCACCATTTCGTTACGAGAATCCACTCAGCAGCTACTACAAAAATGGAGTTGAGGGAGATGATCAGCGTCGCGACTCCTGACGGTATCTCCTGTTCCGCCCACACTGCTAAGCTATTGCCGCCGAGTAACATGAAGGCCCCGATGAAAAAATTGTCTCTCCACTGACTGTAAGTTGCCCGGAATCGCCCAAATAAACTCAGCACCATCCATAGAATGATTCCCGCAATGATAAAGCGACTGCCAGCCAAGAGCATTGGCGGCATCGTTTCTACAGCAACTCGTATCGCCAAATAGGTGGAACCCCAAATGAGATAGATGGCAGCGAAGCCGGCTGCCAGGGCTGCGAGCGATGGGCGATTGCCTTTAGGAGCTGATAGATGGGACGATTTGATGATGCTCTCTCTGTTCCTGTACCAAAAGTTGTCTGCTGAAAGTGTGTAGAATGTCTATGAAGTAACTGAAGTCCCACTCAGCCCACTTGGATAAGCGAAGGAGGTTCTTGTGAGTGTAGGTAGCAAACTAACCGGCGCCGAATTCGATTCCATGGTAGAACGCGGTGCCTTCGACGGACTTTCCCCAAGAAAAATCGAGCTCATTCGTGGAGAGCTGCAATTCATGAATCCCGCTGGACCGATCCATGATGATTATATCGAGTACTTAAATCACTGGTCGGTTCAGGCAAATCTTGCAGGCAGCGCAAAAATCCGCGTCCAATCAGGGTTCGTTTGCGACGACGACCGCCCTGAGCCAGATGTGTTGTGGTTGAAACCGAAACGATATGGTCATACTCGACCAACGACTGCGGACGTGCTCTTGCTGATCGAGGTCTCCGATAGTAGTCTCGCCAATGATCTTCAAGTGAAAGCAGACCTCTACGCGGAGAGTGGTGTGGCAGAATACTGGGTGGTCGACGTCAAGGGAGCTCGCATCCATGTAATGCGCGCGGGTGACGGTCACAACTACCGCGACATCAGTATTGTTGTTCCACCCTCACCGCTTGCACCGCTCTGCCACCCAGATGCAAAGCTCAATTTGACTGAACTGTTTGAAGTTCGAGGCTAAGGTACTCCATCAACCGACAAGGCAAACGGAAGTGGTTGCCGCCTGAAGATCGGTTCATCTTTTCTTCGCGAGTAACATCGCGCGGAGCGGGGCAGGGTGGCCCTCGATCGTCAGCGATGCGTCGTTGGGATCCAAAAAATCTGCCAACGATTCATAACGCATCCATTCGGTCTTGCGCTGCTCATCGGTTGTCGTAGCTGTCACATCCACCACTACAATCTCCGTAAAGCCGGTTCTGGTCAGCCAAGTTCTCAGTAAGCCGAGCGACGGAATGAACCAGACGTTCCGCATTTTTGCATACCGCCCGTCCGGCACCAGTACGTGTCGTGCATCGCTGGCGTCGATAATTAAGGTCTCGAGCAGCAACTGACCGTTGGGTTGTAGAGTTTCTGCTAGCTTTATTAGATGGTCGATGGGGCTTGTGCGATGGTACAGCACTCCCATTGAAACCGTTAAATCGAAGATGCCTAGTTGTTGCGGTAGTTCGTGATCGGCTATGGGGACAAGAAAATTCGCGCAGTTATCAGGCGCGTAACGCCGCACTGCCTCGTATTGAAAGTTGTAGAGCAACGTTGGATCGCAACCGATGACCATGTCCGCACCACGATCGACCATTTTCCAACCGTAGTAGCCATTTCCACAGCCGATGTCGAGTACCATTTTTTCGGCGAAGTCGACACATTTTTCCATGCGTTGCCACTTGAGGTCCGATCGCCATTCGGTATCGATGAACAGCTCGAAAAGTTTAAACGGCCCTTTTCGCCAGGGATGAAGTTGCATCAATGCGCTCCGCACCTCAGCCAACTGCTCAGCTGACAAAGCACTGGCCTCACTTCGATCGCAAGCGACCTCGACCGCATCGTGGTTGGCGGAAAATTGGGTGGCTATAGCAGGCAGTGCTTCGACTGCTGCTTGCCATTTTTTATAGTCGCCGTGGCTGGTGGGGGAATATCTTTCATCGCAAAGGAGTCGCAATTGCTTGGCCCAGTTGTCGAGCCCGCGTGCTTTCAATTCATTGAAGAGCGATTCGCGATCAAACAAAATCATGCATCACTCTCATCCGCTTTGACGGCAAGGATCGAGGCAAAGTTGAAGCACTGAAACCAGGGAGCCACCAGCGAGAAACCCACATCCTGCAATCGTTTGACATGGCATGGGAGCGATTCGGGAACGAGTCGGTTTTCGATGGCAGTTCGCTTTTGTGCGATCTCCAGATCGCTGTAGCCGTGAGCCCGCTTGAAATCGTGGTGCAGGTCGCACAGCAAGGCGTCCACGTTAGGCTCCTCGAATTTTAATTTTTCTGAGAGCAGCAGCCCACCGCCGGGCTGCAAGGCATCAAAGACCGACTGGAGTAAGGTGGCTCGTTCCGCGGGTGGAATAAACTGCAGCGTCAAATTGAGTACCACAAACGACGCTGAATTCATGGCAAAGCCGCGAATATCGGCTTCGTGCACCACCACCGAGCACAAAGGGGACGAAGGTGGCGCCGCGTAAGTGGTTCGGGATAACTCCTCCTGCAGGCGACGGACCATGGCGGTCGAGTTGTCGACGGCATGAATCACGCAGTCGGCCGGCGCTTGGCCGCGAATCAGCAGCGTGGCTGCCCCAAGCGAGCAGCCGAGATCGTAAACGTTGGTGCCATTGCGAACAAAGCGTCCGGCCAGTTGCTCGATCATCGACAAGATCGACGCGTAGCCTGGGACGGAACGCGCAATCATGTCGGGGAAAACCTCCACAACCGATTCGTCAAAGGTGAATTCCCCCACTTGATTTTGAGGCAGTGCGTAAATGCGATCGCGTCGTGGTTCCATCGAAGTCCGCTGGTGATAGTCGGGAAATAGCTGATAAGTTTACCGTTTCTTACGGATTCTCAACATCCATGATGATCGTGGTTGGGTTGGGGATGGATCAGCCCAAGGCCGAAAAGCCAAAAGGAAAAACGCCGGTACTGAAGGCCTGTGAACGGGGGGCCAACGAATTGAAGGAGACCACGGATGGAAGAGGCGAGATTCAACGTCACCCTTGATTCGAGGTTTGCTTAAATTCGAGGTCTCCTTTCGTTGGAGGGAATTTGCTTGCCGGCTTATTTGACAGTTTTCCAGCTGCCGTTCAGCTTGCCACAACGTTGGCTTGATGTGCCGTAAGAGGTAGAATGGAAGCTTGTCGCAACTCAGAACGGCAAAAGCAGTGTGCGGTTCGTCCGTGTCTCAATCATTTTCCTCGATCACGTTTTCCGGGAGGGGAGGCCAGTGAGCACAGTCAGTAAATTAACCGGTGCCGAGTTTGACTCAATGGTTGATCGTGGTGCCTTCGATCGAATTTCGCCGCGAAAGATTGAGCTTATCCGAGGAGAGTTGCGTTTCATGAACCCAGCCGGACCAGTCCATGACGACTACATTGAATTCCTCACCCACTGGTCAGTGCATGCTAACGAGGCTGGCACGGCCAAGGTTCGCGTTCAATGCGGGTTCATTTGCGATGACAATCGACCTGAACCGGACGTCTTGTGGCTCAAGCCGAAACGTTACGGAAAAGCTAGGCCAACCGCAGCTGACGTTCTGCTGCTGATCGAAGTATCCGATAGTAGTTTGGCTACAGATCTCCAGGAGAAGTCCGATGTTTACGCGGAAAGTGGCATCGCTGAGTATTGGGTCGTGGACGTGAAGAGGGCTCGTATCCATGTGATGAGCCAGAGCGATGGCCAGCATTATCAGGACATCCAAGTCGTCGTGCCTCCCAGCCCACTTGCTCCGCAATGCCTTCCGCAGGCTCTGCTCAACACGGCTGAGTTGTTCGAGGTACGCCCGGGGCCAGACGACGAATAGAAGTTGGGCGCGGACTACAAAGAGTAACGAGTGACTGTGAACGGGTTGTCCAACGATTTGCAGGAGACGGCGAATGGAATAGGCGAGATTCAACGTCACCCTTGATTCGAGGATTGCTTAAATTCGAGGTCTCCCTTGATTCGTTGGAAGGAATTTGCCCACTTGCATGGCAGTAGGGCTTGGGGATGGATAATTTGTTTTCACCTGCAAATTACCCTATAACCAGCTTATTCAAAATACCACGCACTTTTATGATGGGAGTCATCGATGCGGGATGAAGTGAATCAGCCTGAACAAGACCCTCGTGAACTGAATCGCCGCGACATGCTGCTCTTGGGTGCCGCGGGCGGATTGGGCTGGATGGCCAGCGGTGGTTCGAGTCAAGGGGCGGCATACGCATCGGCGGTGGTGGCCGAAGAAAATGCGAAACCGGGCACTCGCGATTGGATGTTAACCAAAACGCAAATCGAGCCTGCCACCAAGTACCGCTGTCCGTGGATCGAGGGCTATGTCTCCGCGGCCAGTGTGCGAGCGGGGGATGTACTGCAAGTGATGGTGAGTACCGCCCCGGTCGCTGATTTTAAGATCGATTTCTTTCGTCTGGGATACTACGCGGGTGACGGAGGGCGTTGGCTGGCTTCATCAGAGATTCTAAAGGGGCGTGAGCAGCCGATGCCTGAAGTGGGGCCAAATCGCCTGCAGAATTGCCAATGGGAACCGAGTTATGAGCTAAAGATTCCCGACGATTGGATCAGCGGCGTGTATGTTGGCAAATTGACGGAGTTCACGGGTGGAGTTCAGAGTTACGTGATCTTTGTGGTGCGCGACGAACGCCGTTCGGACCTGCTCTTTCAGTGTAGCGATCACACGTGGCAAGCTTACAATCGTTGGCCTTCCCAGTATTCGCTCTACGATGACGGCCTCAACCAATGGCATTGGGGAGATAAATCGCAGGTGAGCTTCAATCGTCCCTATGGTAAGTACTGTCAGATCTTCGACGCGCCCCTATCGATCGGCTCGGGAGAGTTCTTTTTGTGGGAGTTTCCGTTTGCGTTTTGGCTGGAACGCGAGGGTTACGATGTGAGTTATATTTCGAACACCGACCTGCACCGAGATGCGATGCAGCCTCAGCGCGCCCGCGGCTTTATCAGTGTGGGGCATGATGAGTATTGGACGATCGACATGTATCGCAACGTGCAGGCGGCCATCGCAGAGGGGGTTGGCGTTGGCTTCTTTTCGGGCAACGCCGTGTGTGGGAAGATTGCTTGGGATGAGAGCACGCGCTCGATGCGAAGGATCGGAGTCTTTGGACCACCGGAAGGGACTCATGAGTTTGAAGCGATGCGTTCGCTCAAGCATGAGCGCCCCTATGCCAACGAATTGATCGGAGCTCACAGTACCGGGCCGGTAACCGGCGGTGCCGATTGGATTTGTTCACTGCCCGAGCATTGGATCTACGCCAACACAGGCATGCAACTGGGCGATTCGATCCCGGGTGTGATTGGTTGGGAATGGCACGGCGATCCAGCGGACATTCCCGGCTTGGAGGTCGTCGCGCGTGGTCCCACGCAATCAGCCCCCGGTGCATTGAATGGCGGAGAATACACCGCGACGGTTTACCCCGGGCCCAGGGGGAACATCGTGTTCAACGCATCTACCTGTTGGTGGGCTGATGGGCTGTCCGCACCACCGGGCTACGTGCGACCGCAAGTTTACACGTCGCCGCAAGGCCCCGATGACCGACTGCAGCAGATAACTCGCAACGTTTTGGAACGCATGATCAACGCCCACACGTAGCAGCGTCTCTCCGAGACGCTGACTGCCTCGTGCTGAATGCCTCGAGTCTCGGAGAGACCCGACTACGTGGTTGTGCAAGAAATTCAGCGGGTCCAACTGGCTTGCGATTATAATTACAATTTACAATGCAATAGTCACTCATTTTGCGGGAATGCCAATGAGCACTGGCGTCGATGATTCCAACGAAAACTTGTTAGGTCAGCCAGCTTGGCGGGTCGCACTGTTTTACCCTGCGCAGGGCAGTTGGACGGAGACGGACTACTTATCGTTGACAGGTGATGGGCCACTTGTCGAATTTGACAATGGTTGCATCGAGGTGCTGGATATGCCAACCAAGGAACATCAGCGCATCGTTCAATTTCTGTTTCTCTGGCTCCATCGATTTGTCATCGAGCATGGACTGGGGGAAGTGTTCATGGCACCGCTGCCTGTCCGGTTGTGGCAAGACAAGTATCGAGAGCCCGATCTCGTGGTGGTAAAGCAGGGGAGGGCAGAGCACGCTGGCTATCCCTGTGGCGCTGATTTGGTCGTAGAGATTGTCAGCCCAGGAGTGGACAATCGGCGACGCGATATGGAAATCAAGCCTGGCGAATACTGCCGCGCCGGTATCGCCGAGTACTGGATCGTTGATCCAGAGAATTGCACGATTGAGGTGCTCAAGCTTGAGCCGGGAGCGGCAAGCTACTTGAGTCACGGGGTTTTTCGTGTCGGCGAGACGGCCAGCTCCGCTACTTATGCAGGGCTGGCGGTCGATGTTGAGGCGGTCATGCGGGCCGCCCAAGGGCCAAGCCAGCTTGCGGTCGAGCCTTAGTTTTAAGCAGCTCACCCAGCGGGATGGGGGTATACTGTTGTAACCCTCCCCGGCTCGGATAGGCCGACCCTCCCCGCGGAAATTCAAGCAAACTGCTTGAAT
>JBGSJT010000810.1:0-12399 GCA_041741715.1 Pirellulaceae bacterium
CTAAACGCGGGTCAGAAGTGGCCAAACTCAAAGACTCGCCGACAAAAAGATGTGCGGCAAAAAGATGAATGCACTTTGGGCCTGAGGATCACTAGTGGCGTCGACCCATGGGGAGCCCACGGCCAGCGCCCTTGTCATTACACGCGATTTCATGCGTCACTCTCCAAGAAATCCTGGGTTCCCGCTCCTGCTCGCAAGGTTCGGGGACACGCAACTCACGATGGCTTCTTGCGCATAACCTCTTTGAGACTGCCGCTAAACTCATGGAGACGACCATCGAAAACGTCCTGAATACCTTCCAAGATGCCTTCTCGCACTTTTTGAGCCTCGAGCTGAAGTTTACGTTGGCGCAGAAGATCCCGAACGAACTCGCTAGGCGTTGCGTAAAGCGTTCCGTCACCGGAATGGCAGTTGACGAAATCACGTAGTTCATCAGTTAGCGAGAGATTGAGTGATGATGGCATCGCGGTATTCTCCATTCTCCTAGTTCATTCGCACTAGTTTCAGTTTGCCCCTTCGCCCGTTATTTGTCAATATACGCCATAGATATCCCTCAGTTGCCTGCAAGGCTACTTTAAACTCAAAGGCTGCCGCAAAACAATTATTTTAGACGGGAAGGCCAGGCCCAGAGGCCAGGGGACACAGCAGAGGCCTGGGGACACAGCATTTTGTCGGGGGGCGCGCAAACCACTTGGGAAAACTGAGTGTCCCCGTATGCCCTTCACCGATGAAGCGGCACTTAGGCATGGCAATCAAGGAGTAAAAATATGTGGGGTAGAAGATAGCCAGTAGCGTTGGAGCGTCTTCGTCGGTTGGCACGACATCTTAGTTACAGGGCTACTGATTCATCCGCCTATCCGGATGGTTAGATGCACACTCTCTGTAAACTCGCAGACAAAAAGATGTGCGGCAAAAAGATAAATGCACTTTGGGCAAGAGGATTAATGATGACGTCGCCCGATAGCGGAGGTACAGTGGGGCGGGAGGTAGAGTGACATAGGGCTTGTTCAGGGTAGTTCGTTTCTCCCCAGAAAAGTGCAGTGTCCCCAGGCAATTCCTTCCCCAGGCAATTCCTGTTACGCTTCAGCAGGCAATTCCACTTCGCGCGCCGAATCACATCAAGCTGAACCTTTAGCGAGGGAGAGGAGCCAGTGCTTCGAATTCTGAACTGAGGCCATACTTCCGGCTCTTTTTTGCTGCATCTAGAATCTGAAGGAAGCCGTTGTCGACCCACGAGGTAAGCAGGTTCCTTGCCGCTCGTTCTGATATTCCGAAAAGTAAAGCGACGTCACGGCTGGTGATATTGATACTGCTCTTGAAGAGTGCAAGCGTCTTGCGTTGCCGAGTATCCAGACGACGGAGTAGTCTTGATTGATCTTGCTGACCAGCCTGCGCCGCTTCCAGCGTGCGAAATTTGACGCTCTCGAAACTGTCAGCCATCCCGGCGCAAAAATACTCGACCCACCGAGTGATAGACGCCTTTACTCGTCCTTCGTAATAGTTATGCGATGGGCCGACCGTCAGCGCATTGTAGTAGCCGCCAAGATCACGGGCGTAGTACTCCTCTAGTGAGTACAAGCCTTTGAGCCCATATCCGCCAAGATGCAAAATTAGGGTAGTGAGTAGTCGTGCAGTTCTACCATTGCCGTCGTAGTATGGGTGGATCGTTGCAAACTGGTAATGGGCGATGCCAGCTCGGATGGGACAGGGAAGCTCTGCCGCCTCGGTCGTTTCAATCCAGTCAACCAACTGCTCCATAAGGAGCGGCACATCTTTGGCTTCTGGTGGCATATAGACGATACCGCGACTCTTGCTGTCACGAATTACATTTTGGCCATCGCGGTAGGGAGTAGCTCTTGCCTTTCTGCGTCCCTCAGCCATCACAAACCCGTGGAGGGTCTTGATGTGTGTCTCGGTTATCGGTTTACCCGCAGCAGCCAGCGTCTCCAGTTTGTCGAGGGCGACATAATAGGCGAGCACTTCCTTTTCGTCACGCTCGCGACCTGGAAAGTGTTCATTGTCCTCAATGACCTTCGCCACTTGCTCCTGATTTAGTCGATTACCTTCGATCATGGTCGAGTAATGCGTCGAAAACAGCCGAGCGGTTTCACGCAGGGTGGTAAGCACTTTGGCTGTGATCGGCAAGTCTTGAACGGATTGCTTGGCTGCCTCAATTCGCATCAGGTAGACCGCAAGCTTTGGCCGAATTTTAAATCTTGGAGAAAATGGCATTTGCGTGTGTTCGTAAGTTGTTGCTTCCGTTATTATGCCATTAAACTGCCGTTAAAACAACGTTGGATTGATGCGTCCGGCGTCCTTCCTGACAGCCAGGAAGGTAGGGGGACAAAGTACCTTTTCGAGTGATTCGTTTCTCCCCCGGAAAAGTGCAGTGTCCCCAGGCAATTTCGCTAGTTCGCTGCTAGGGTTCGATTTTGATCGCTTGGTTTGTCCCGGCTATGGTTTTTTGGAAGAGATTTTAGTCGCCTTGCATCGCCGTGGTGCCCAGCTGCGCGAGATACCTATTGAATTCCGCGCGCGCTCCACGGGACATAGCAAACTCGGAATCAGTGATGCCTGGGGGTGATGGCCGTGATTCATCGATTGGCTTGGCGACGCTAAAGCTATTGATCATCAACTGGTTCGCGATTGTCGTGTGAACGGCTATCGTTTTTTTGATATCTCTTCGGAGTCTTTCATCTTTTTGCCGCACATTTTTTTGTCGGAAAAAAGTAACCGTTCACGCTCGGTTGAAGAGTAGAACAATTGTCCTCAATTGTTCAGGATTTTATTGTCCCCAATTGTGCAGGTTTTTGACGGGGTTAAGCAATCCAAGGGGGTAAACCATTGAGACAATGGTTCTACTCTGTCTCAAATCCCGCGTTTACCGTGAACGTTTACGGAAAAAAACTCTCGCGGCTGATATTGCGCAACGAACGATCTAAACGCGGGTCAGCAGTGGCCAAACTCAAAGACTCGCAGACAAAAAGATGTGCGGCAAAAAGATAAATGTACTTGGGGCAAGTGGATTAATGATGGCGTCGCCCGATTGTGAACCACGGCTAGCGGCTGAGGTTCACGGAGAGGCAGGGCTGACTGCGGCCAGTCCGACGACAGTCATATTGTCGCGATGGATGACTTCTTCATAGGGACAGTGCCCTAACACTTCTGCGATGGCTGGAGAACGTAGTCCCTTGATTTGACTTAATTCGTGCGAAGTGTAGTTAGTCAGTCCACGGGCGATTTCGACTCCTGCGTCATCGACTACTGAAATGACTTCTCCCTTGCTGAAGCCACCTTTGACACTGACGATGCCGATTGCCAGCAAGCTTGGACCGCTGGATCGTATCGCCCGCGCGGCGCCAGCGTCTACAGCCACACTCCCGGCCGCTTGAGCCGTGAAGCCAATCCAACGCTTTTTAGGTGCCAGCCCGCGTGATCGCGGAAGAAACAATGTCCCCAGTTCTTCCCCCGCGATCAAGCGTGTGAGTACGTTCTCAACTCGACCGCCAGCGATAATGACAGGCGCACCGCTTTGAGTCACAAACTGAGCCGCTTTTAGTTTGCTGGCCATGCCACCTTTGCTAATTCCCGTCGTGCGATTGACCGCCAAATCGATGATCGACTGATCGACTTGCGGGATCGTACTCAGCACTTGTGCCCCCGGATGGCTAGGGTCGGAGTCGTAGACACCCGCCACGTCACTCAAAATAATCAGCGCGGGGCGGGTGAAAATGCCTGCGACCATGGCGGCCAGTCGATCGTTGTCGCCAAAAGTTGTCAACAATTCATCAACGGCTACGGTATCGTTTTCATTAATGACAGGGATGACTCCCAATTGTAGGAGAGCTCCCAAAGTATTGCGAACGTTGAGATATCGCGTGCGGTCGTCCAGATCGTCGGCGATCAATAGGATTTGGGCCGCGTGTCTGCCGAGGGCGGCAAAATAGCTCTCGTAGGTTTGAATTAAATGGGCCTGACCGACCGCCGCCACGGCTTGCAATCTGGCTAGATCGGTTGGCCGTGCTTTGAGCCCCAGACGTCCCATACCCGAGGCGACGGCACCACTGCTGACTAAGACAACGTGCTTGCCCCCCTCGGCGATGGCCACTAGCTGCGCCGCCAGCGACCCGACATGATCGCTGTCAAGTCGCCCGTCGGGAGTGGAGAGAACGCGGGAACCCACTTTGACCACAATGGTCTGGGTGGCGTGAATCAGCGACTGACGCGGGGATTGATCCATAATTGGTAGTGCTGGGTTGAATTCAAGTTAGGTGTGATGGGGCCCAATTATCCGCTGAGCTCGGTTATTCGCCAAGGACCGGCATAAACTAGCCTTTGGTCGTTTGCTCAATTGACCGAGGTGGCTAAACTATGATAGAACGGCATGGCGCGGTGGGTCAGTACATTCACGCTGATCTAAAGTTGGAAAACGCATGTTGAGAAATCGGTTTACGATTACCTAACGGGACAACACAATAGATGAGTGAACTGCATCACGAATGTGGCATCGCGGCGATCTACCATCTCCCCAGCACGGAGCCCAGCCCGCTATGTCCCGAACAGGGACCCCACGAAGTGACGCGACTGCTCCCACGCATGTTGCAAGACATTCAGAATCGTGGGCAACTGGCTGCGGGTATTACCACTTATTGCGCAGAACGCGCCAATCTGCTCGATACCTACAAGGACATTGGGACCGTCGCTGAAGTTTTTCGACTGTCGCATCGCGGTAAGAGCGAAGCCCTAATGGACGAATATGCGGGACTCGCGGGAATTGGCCATGTGCGATACGCGACGTGTGGCAAGGATGATCGCAACTATGCGCAGCCCTTTGAGCGGCAGCATATCCATAAGCACAAATGGTTTAGCTTTTGTTTCAACGGACAGTTGGCTAACTACTCACAGCTCCGCGCTAAACTATTGCGCGAAGGTGAGCATCATTTAGCGCGCGACACCGATACCGAAATCATCATGCATGAACTCGGAAGAGAACTCTCCTCTGGGGAACCTGGCAGGGACATCGGTGATGTGTTCACCAAAGTCGTAGCGCAATTCGATGGGGCCTATAGCTTGGCCTTTCTCAACGCGCGCGGTGAACTCTTGATTGCCCGCGATCCGTTGGGAATAAAGCCGGTCTGCTATGCGTTGGAAGGTTCTCTGTTTGCAGCGGCCAGCGAGAGTGTGGCGCTGCTGAATCTGGGGTTCGAGCCCGACAGTATTCGTTCACTGCTACCTGGTCACATGATCATCGTGCGACCGGACGGAGTGAAGGTCAAGCAGTTTGCTAAGGCGAATCGCACGGCGCATTGTTTCTTTGAATGGATCTATTTTGCCAATGTGGCTAGCACGCTCGATGATCGCAGCGTCTACCTTTCCCGCACTCGTCTGGGAGAGGAATTGGCCAGGATGGAAGTGGCCGAGAACCGCGTTCCCCTTGATCGTGATACCATCGTCGTCCCTGTCCCAGACACCAGCAAGGCAGCCGCCGACTCGATGGCCTTCGAATTGGGAATCCCCAGTCGCGAAGGTTTGATTCGCAATCGCTACAGCGGTCGGACCTTTATCGAAGGTGGTCGCGCGCGAGCCAGTAAGGCTTCGAGCAAATACACCCCACTGCGTGAAGTGCTGGAAGGTAAGCGCGTCTTCCTCGTTGAAGACTCGATTGTGCGTTCGACGACCATGAAAGTGCTGCTCGATCGCATTCGTCAGTTGGGCGGTGCTAAGGAAATTCACGTGCGCGTCGCCTGTCCACCCATTATCGCTCCCTGCTTTTACGGGATCGACATGTCGACCATTGACGAATTGTTCGCTCCTAAGTTCTTAGAAAGCGGAGATTTAACCGAGGAGTCGCAGCGTCGCATGGCCGCCACGCTGGGATGCGATTCGCTGCGTTATTTGCCAGTCAGCGCTATCGCCCGCGCCATTGAACTCCCCGAGGATCAACTCTGTCAAGCATGTATTACAGGGGACTATCCCACCGAGCACGGTCAGCGACTCTACAACATCGCCTTGCAGAACATTGGCCAAGTTGCCAAGTTCGGGACACGTACCTACGAGCAATTCACAGCCAGCGGATCGGATATCAGTTGAGCGAATGCGCTTAGGCATTGTGCGGGAAATAACTGTCCGATCTTAAACGTAGCCGCGGTCGCCAGACCGCAGAGAATCGACGTTCTGGCGAACGTAGCTACGTCAGTTATTTCAGCCGCTCGCTTAACCATCGGAATCATTGTCGGTTTCGTAGGCTTGGTCAAACTCTGCCTCACACGTCTCACAATAATCGGAGGTGGAATAGTGCTGGACCATGCGGCTAGCGGCCAAGTTAGGATGAACTTTGGCGGTGGGAAGTATCTCAGACATCAATAATTGATAGGTCTGCAGCGGTGAAAAGTGCTCGCAAACGTCCACAGCCACGCTCAATAGAGCCAATTGAGCTAGGATCGAGACCACAAGTGCTTGAGCTTCCTCATTACTGGTGACGCGATCGGGCGGAGGTAGACGGAGGGGCGTCTCAAACAAATAGGCGACCGGTTCGTCCTTTTCGCCTTCAAATATTTCGTCCCACTGCTCGTACATGGCCTTGGTTTCAGGATCAATTCCTGGCATGACCTCGTCCCAACTCCGCTTTGGAGGCTTGTCAGCGTCGCCAAAAATCGGATCGTGTCCCTCTGGCTCCTGGGAATCGAATTCGCTGTCGAATTCATCAGGGAACTGGCTATCTGCAGCTAGTGCGTCGCTAACATCACGTTGTAGATCAGGAGCGAACAGTCCGTACGGATCTTCGTCCGACTCTTCTTCGTCCAATTCTCCGTCGGGATCGACCGGCCCCACTACGCCCCCCTCTACGTCCAAGTAGGCTTCGGCTAGGCTGCTGCTCAGTCCGTCCCCTAGAGATTCAAAGGCGGGCGGTTCCACTTGGTCGTCGTGTCGCTCGTCCACGAACTCAATCTCCGGGTCGAGTATTTCAGCCTCCACGCGACCGTCCTGGCTGAACCATTCCAAGTACAGGCAATCTTTCTCGACGGAATGTCGCTGTTGCTCGGCGCGTTCCAGCTTCGCGAATTCGGGTAGCGGAATAGTCGGGACGCGCACCCGCCGCAACAAGACATCGCTAATGACTCCGATCTGTCTGTCGGCCAAGTTTTCGATAGACTCGGGCAATTCCACGTCGGGACCAAGTTGTGGAGACTTACCACGCGGCGTGCAGAAACGAATATGTTTGCGCTGCAGTTCGCCACTCAAATTGCCAGTCAGCTCAATATGAACTCCATAGTCAGGTGCAAACTCCAACCAACCGAAGACACCGTTGGCTCGCGTATTGCGCAATTCGCCACGTAAAATATAGTCACCGATGCGGTGCGCCATGCATGACCTTTCTTGTCAAAGCGTCCAGCGTGGATTACTTGATAACTAGCAGTAGATCGCCCGCTTCAACTTGAGAACCTGATTTTACTAAGAGCTGCACAACTTCGCCGTCGCGCTCTGCATTTATTGTAGTCTCCATTTTCATCGCTTCGAGTGCCAGTAGTTTATCTCCCTGCTTGACGGCGTCCCCCTGTTTGACCGCCACGCCAATGACCATCCCCGGCATACTTGCGGCGACGTGAGTCGGATCACTGGAATCTGCTTTAACCGCTTGCGCAGCAACATTGTCCAGTCCTTTGTCGATGATTTCCACTTCCCGTGGTTGACCATTGAGTTCAAAAAAGACCGTCCGCGTTCCATCGGGTTTCGGTTGGCCAACGGCTAGGAAGCGAATAATCAGCCGTTTTCCTTTCTCGATATTGACCGAAATCTCGTCGGTCGTATCGGCGGCGTAAAAGAAATACGGCGTCGCCAACACACTGACGTCACCATACGTTTTTTGGTGTTCAACAAAATCTTCGTAGACTTTGGGATAGAGCAAGTAAGTCACGCATTCGCGATCAGTGGCTAAACGCCCAAGAAGATCTGTTAGCTTCTCGCGGGTCGCTTCCAGATCGGCGGGTGGTAGAGACGCCCCAGGTCGCCCATTGACCAGCGGCCGATCGCGTAGCACCGACTTGATGGCTTGGGCAGGAAAGCCACCAGGCGGCTGCCCCATCATGCCGCTGAGCAAGTCGATAACCGAGGCGGGGGGAGAAATATCGCGTTCTGAGTTCAGAACGTCTTCGGCTGTTAGTCCTCCCGCGACCATGAACAATGCCATGTCACCGACGGCTTTCGATGTCGGTGTGACTTTGACAATGTCGCCAAACATTTGATTGACGTCAGCGTACACGTGGCAGACTTCGGCCCAGCGATCGGATAAACCCAAGGCGTGGGCCTGATGATAAAGGTTAGTATATTGTCCTCCAGGCATTTCGTGTTCATACAGCCCGCCGTCAGCCGCCAAGGCTTCGCTCTCGAACGGCAAGTAGAATTCGCGAACCGCCTTCCAGTAGTTGGACAGATCATTCAACGGCTGCGTCTGGAGCTCACTCTCGTGTGGCCCAAAGCGTAATGCTTCCACCAACGTGTTTAGATTGACCTGCGACGTCCCTCCGGACAAACTCGACAGCGCGCCATCGGCCACATCCAAACCTTCGTCGGCAGCAGCCAAGATCGAAGCGGCCTGGATCCCTGCCGTATCGTGCGTGTGAAAGTGAATGGGGATGCCGATCTCTTGCTTGAGCGTGCGGACCAATACTCGCGCCGCTTCGGGCTTGCACAACCCAGCCATATCTTTAATGGCCAGCATATGCGCGCCCATTTTTTCCAACTGCTTGGCGAGCGTCACGTAATACTTCAAATCGTATTTGGGTCGCTGGGGATTGAGAATGTCACCGGTGTAACAGATTGCAGCTTGGCAGATCGCACCACTTTCCACCACTGCTTCCATTGCGACTTGCATGTTCTCGACCCAATTGAGCGCATCGAAAACGCGAAAGACATCGATTCCCGCATCCGCCGCCTCGCGCACAAAGAGCTTGACAACATTGTCTGGATAGTTGGTGTAGCCGACCGCATTGCTAGCCCGTAACAACATCTGAAACAAGACATTCGGAATTCTCTCACGAAGTTGAGTGAGCCGCTGCCAGGGACTCTCCTTCAAGAAACGGAGTGACGTATCGAACGTTGCGCCACCCCACATTTCAAGCGAAAAGAACTCTGCGGCCCGGTGCGCGTACGTATCAGCGATCTCCAACATGTCGAATGTTCGCAAGCGTGTCGCCAACAGCGATTGATGCGCATCGCGCATGGTGGTGTCGGTCAGCAAGAGCGACTTCTGCTCCAACACCCACTGCGAAAACTTCTCTGGACCAAGCTTCTTCAATCGATCGCGCGTGCCAGCAGGCAACGGGTGAGCAACTTTCTCAGCCGGGACCGGAGCTGGCTCACGTCGCTTGGCTACCGCGTGCCCCTTCACTAGATCGTTGCCATTGACAATCACATTGGCCAGATACTGTAACAGCCGCGTTGCGCGATCACGACGCTTGGGCAATTCGAATAGACTCGGCGTGGTGTCGATCATGCGTGTGAAGGCGTTTCCCGACAAGAATAAATCGTAACCGATGACTTGAATCAGGAACGGAATATTGGTCTTCACTCCGCGAATGCGAAATTCTTGTAGGCAGCGTTCCATGCGGCTGGCTGTCTCAGCTAACGTGCGCCCGCGGGCCGTCACTTTCACTAACATCGAATCGTAGAACGGATTGACCACCGCACCGCTAAACGCGCTTCCCGCGTCGAGCCGAATTCCCATGCCGCCGGCGCTGCGATAGTGCGTGATGCGACCGTAGTCAGGACGGAATTGATTGGAGGGATCCTCGGTGGTGACACGACATTGAATTGCAAATCCATGTGTGGCCACATCCTTTTGCAGAGGCAGACCAACCGATTGATCTCCCAGTTTATGCCCCATCGACACCAAGATCTGTGCGCGGACTAGATCGATACCAGTCACCTCTTCGGTCACCGTATGTTCGACTTGGATGCGTGGATTGACTTCAATGAAGTAGTATTTATGTTCCTCGGTGTCGTACAGAAACTCGACTGTGCCGGCCGCGCGATAGCCGACCTCGTTGCCAATGGCCAGCGCCGCCGCATGCAATTCGGCAGCGATCTTGGCTGTTAGATTCGGGGCAGGTGCCAGTTCAATCACCTTCTGATGGCGTCGCTGCACAGAGCAATCGCGTTCATGCAGGTGGATCAAGTTTCCATGGTCGTCACCCAGCAATTGCACTTCGATGTGCCGCGCCTTACGGACCAGTTTTTCCACGAAAACTTCGTCGCTGCCGAAGGCCGAGTTGGCCTCGCGCTGCGCCGACTCGAGTGCTGCGGCGAGTTGCGATTCATTGTCGATCATCCGCATCCCGCGACCGCCACCACCCTTGGAGGCCTTGAGCATGACGGGGTAACCCATCTGGGCGGCGAGCTGTTTGGCTTCGGCCAAACCACTGACTGCCTTGGGACTTCCCGGTAGGACCGGCACGCCAATTTTGATTGCGATATCGCGGGCCGCTACCTTATCTCCCAATTTCTCTAGCGCGGATACGCTGGGACCAACAAAGATGATCCCGGCCTCCTCCAACGCCCTCGCAAAATTCGGATTCTCCGACAAGAAACCATAGCCTGGATGGACCGCATCGATTTCGTAGCGTTGGCACAATTCGACGATTCCCGCGATATCGAGATACGAACGAATCGGCTCTCCCGCCTTGCCAATCTGGTACGCCTCATCCGCCTTGAAACGATGCAGCGCAAAGCGATCCTCGTGCGAGTAGAGCGCCACCGTGCGAATCCCCAACTCGTGCGCGCTGCGGAACACTCGCGTAGCAATCTCACTGCGATTGGCGGCCAGTAGCTTTTTAATAACTTTCATAGCGGTTTCAAGTTTCAAGTTTTAAGTTTTAAGTCCAGGTTCCAAGTTCCAAGTTCCAAGTTCCAAGTTCCAAGTTCCAAGTTCCAAGTTCCAAGTTCCAAGTTCCAAGTTCCAGGTTTCTAGCTTCTAGCTTCTAGCTTCTAGCTTCTAGCTACTTGTCAACGTCGGTCTTTTTCTTGTCGGCTTTCTTCGTCCGCTTCTAGCGCTAGGCTTTCGAAGAGTTGTAAGTAACTCTCGTGAACGCCAGCCAAATGGCTGCGGATGCGGGCGATTGCTTCAGCATCGCTCTTCTTGAGCACTTCGACAACGTGCGCTCGATCCTTTTGACGGCCGGAACTAATCTTAAGCTCCATCCACCGCGCAAGGTTTGCATAGCCAATGCCTTGGATTTACCTTACGAGCTTTCGGGAGCGAAGTAGCTCCAGCACTTGTTCGATGCATTCCTCAATCGACGTTTGAGCCGTATTCAACAACAAATCGGGAGCGGTGGGGGCTTCGTAGCTGGCACCTGCGCCGGGGAGCGGTGGGATCTTTCCTTCGGCGGCTTGAGCGTAGTGGCCGCGTGGATCGCGACCCTGACAGACCTCCAAGGGGGCGTTGAGGTGCACGGTCAAATAACGACCGCGACCGATTAACTCCGCCGCTTTGTCACGCATGGTAGCGTCGGGAGCGATCAGTGCTGCTAGGCAAATAAAGCCGTTCTCATTTAGCAGTCGCGCCATTTGGGAACAACGCCGCAGATTCTCCGAGCGATCGTCGGCGGTGTAGCCCAAATCGCGACTCAGACCGCGCCGCAAGTCTTCACCATCGAGCACGATGGCGGTTCGGCCAGTGTCAAACAGAGCGCGTTCCACACCACGCGCAATCGTCGTCTTGCCACTGCCGCTAAGTCCGGTGAAGAGTATCGTAGCCGGACTTTGCCCCAATCGCGCCAGTCGTTCTTCGGGGGTCACGACATTGATGCCAGCGGCGACTGTATTTTCTTTGCTTTCATCAACTTCCCACGGCGCGAGCTTGGCCTTGTGGTCCGACTCGCGGGCGGTGATCATGCCTGCTGCGACAGTGACGTTGGTCAAGCGATCGACGACGATGAAGGCCCCCGTCGCGCGATTACGGCGATAGGGATCAAAATAAATCGGTTGGCTGAGCGTGATGGTACAACGCCCAATCTCATTCAATTGCAAATCGGGGGCGGGGGTACGATGCAAGGTATTGACATCGACTCGATAACGCAGAGATTCAATCTGCCCAGTCGCGGTCTGCGTGGTATGCTTGAATAGATACGATTTGCCTGGCACCATCGCATCGGCACTCATCCAGACCAGCATCGCGTCGAAATCATTGCTCACCTTGGGTACGTTCCCAGGCCTGACGATCATATCACCGCGACTGCAATCGACTTCATCCTCCAGAGTGAGTGTCACCGACTGTGGCGTAAAGGCCTCGGACTGGTCACCATCATAGGTCACGATGCTTTTGACACGACTGGTGCGACGCGAGGGGAGAATCATTACTTCATCCCCTTGGCGAATGATCCCCGACGCGACGCTGCCACA
>JBGSJT010000811.1:0-28641 GCA_041741715.1 Pirellulaceae bacterium
TCGCGGTGGGCAAACCGCTGGTGGAGCTAACAAAAGCGGAGGTTGCCAACGATCGGCCCCCCGTGCTCACGCGATTTCTGGGCAGGCACACGGCGGGATGGGACAGGGCGGGCAGGGACAGGGAGGACACGGACAGGGAGGACACGGACAGGGCGGGCAGGGACACGGCGGGCAGGGACGCGGTGGCCAAGGGCAGACCGGAGACGGACGACGTGGCGGGCGTTCGCGTGGTGGGCAGGCTCCCGGACGTGGCAAGGGAGGGCCTTCGCACAGTAAAACTGTGGTGGTCACCAGTAAGAAACCCAAGGCCAATATCACTGAGGCTATGAAGGAAGGGGAGGAACCGTTGCGTTCGTTCTCCGACCTGATGCAGTTCTATCAAGCCAAACGGACGGATGACGCACCCCCTCCACCACCTAAGCCGTCTGAATCACCAGCCTCTGACGAAGCATAAAGCGGTCACACTTATCCGTAGCTGCGGTCGCCAGACCGCACTTGTAGCTGCGGTCGCCAGACCGCAGGGAGTCTACGATCGAGCGCCACTTTCGGACCCAATACCAGCTCGACGCGGAAGCGAGTGGGTCGCCTGTTCGATCGTAGACTATGGTCCGGAAACGCACTGTCAGGCGACCCACTCGCTTGCGCGTCGAGCTGATATTTCCACGACCTAGAAACTGCTGGAGGTGGCGTCGAGGGCAAAGTCGGCAGTGGCGTCCGTCTCATGAAAGAGTCCCGAAATGGTCCGCGCGACGATCGCTATATATCGCGCGCGGAATTTGGACTCGCTCATTTCTGTAACCGCTGGTCCGCCGATCTTGGGGAACGTAAACTCGGGAATCTGATTGCGGTACAGAATCTTCCCTTGCTCGGGCACGTCGTAGACGGTGACGGTAATGTCCGACTTTCCTTGGTAGAGCGTAGCGCCATTCTTGAGCTGGACATTAAGCACTTCGATAGCCAGGACCAAATCTGCCTTGACTCCCTTGCCGACTTCAAAATAATCGGCGTCGCTGCTGCCGTGGGCATCTAGCCAACGCTCGACTTCCGATTGACGGACGATATCGATCTTCTTGACGTTGGTATTAAGCGAGGCATGAATGTAGCTGGTGAGCATCGCGCTGGTCGCGTCGGTCCCCATTCCATCGTCACTTAGACATACGATTGCGACGCGTTTCCCCTTGAGTCCCTCGAATTCGGCTGGCTTCATATTGCCTGTAATGGCGTGAATCATATTGGCTGCCAAATTGATACAGCCACCGGTCAACGCGGTCCCTGCCAGCAACATGCCGATAAAAAGAATCTGCCGAGTGTACTTGGTCATGGTTACTCTGGCCTTTGAGCGACTGAGTTGAGTGAGTGGGCCCGAGCTACTCGAGGGAGTTCAGCCCGACAGTCGAAAAACCCATTGCAGAGTAGCTGCGGCCATCGCGGCCAATATGCTACCACCGAACAGCAGGGAGAATCGACCCTGGAGCGAAGTGCGTCCACCACACAAGAAATAGCAAACCGTCGGCAGATACGCTAGAGCGATTAAGGCCAATAGACAGCCCCCGACGTTGGCCCGCGCGGCGCGTATTAACTCGCCCCGAGTTACCCAAGCCCAGGAGGTTGTCATGCCGCAAGCTGGGCAGGTTACGTCAAACAGAGCAACTGAGGTGCAGGGTGGCAAGCCGAGTTGTTGATGAGTCCCAAAACCTTCCTCGGCCGGCTCGAGCACTCGCGCAATGACCAACAATCCGAGCACACCCAGTCCGGCCAGCAGCGACAGCCAACGCAATGACCATGGAAGCGGCATTACTTGACCGAATGCTGTGTGATTTGACAATCGGGGAGCGCACCCAGAAAGACTCGACCGTAATACTTCGACTTGATGCGTGGATCGAGAATGACCACGATTCCAGTATCTTGCGCAGTGCGGATCAGTCGGCCAAAACCCTGACGCAGTTTGATGACCGCTTCTGGGAGCTGGTAGTCGCGAAACGGATTCCCACCCGCTTCGCGAATCGCTTCCAACCTCGCTTCTAGCAGTGGATGATCGGGAACGCTGAAAGGTAGCTTAGTGATGATGACATTTCCCAGCGCATCCCCTGGCACGTCCACTCCCTGCCAAAAGCTATCGGTCCCAAACAACGCGCCGCGTGGCTGTTGCTTGAACTGTTCGAGCAATTGCCCGCGCGGCGTGCCATCGGCTTGACTGTATAGGACCATGTTGTGTTGCGCGAACCAACGTTGCATCCGCTGGGCCGTGGAACGCAACAGACTGTAGCTGGTGAAGAGCACAAAGGCTCGCCCTTCGGTCCGTGTCAAATAGCGTTCGATCATGCGCGGTAGAAGCGCTTCGAATTCTGATTTGTTGACCGAGGGATCGGGCATGTCCCCCACGACGATCAATTCGGCTTGACGTCGGTAGTCGAAAGGGCTCCCTTGCTTGGTAGTCAAACTACCACTGGCACCGATCCGCGATTGAAAGAACTCGAATCCCCCTTCGCGGCCAGTGGAAACAGTGGCGCTGGTCATGACGACACTCGGTACCTCTTGGAACAACATCTCGCGCATGCGGCCAGCGATATCGATTGGGGCTGCATGCATTTCCATCCTGACATCGCCCCGACGAGTCATCACGCGTTCCAGCCAATAGACAAATCCCTCCTCGCATTGCGCCAGCCAGGTCTTTAGATCGCTCGATAGTGTCTCTAGTCGTTGGCCAGCGGCGAGCAGGTCTTGCCGTTTGGACGCATCCTGAGCACTGTCAGCCAAACCTGCCAACAATTTCGCAAGTTCTTCCAGTGGATCGCTCAACAGATTGGGGACGATATGCGGTTCGCGAACGCGACGCGTGGGAACTCCATCCCTACCTATCCACTCGTCCAAGTCGAAGACCAGTTGATCGATTTTGTAGTGGGCCGCGCTCACCTTCTCGGTCATTCTGTCCAGCCCCAGGGCGACAAACAATCCTTTCCCCGTGGATGGGTTATAGAGTTTGTTGAGCGCATACTGCACTTGGCCATTGGTTACCTTGATTCCCAAATGGGAACTGGCCACCGATTCGATCGTATGGCATTCGTCCAAGATGGCGGCGTCGTAATCGGGAAGGACGCCAAAGCCGAGCTGCCGGCGAATGGCCAAGTCGGTAAAGAACATAGCGTGATTGACGACTAGTATTTGTGCACCCTGCACGCGACGACGGGCTTGAAAGTAATGGCACTTATCGTAGGTAGCGCACTTGCGTCCAAGACAATTGCTGGAGTCGCTGGCCACCTCGTCCCACACCGATCCCAACGGCTTGAAGGGTAAACTACTCAGCGAACCGTCGGTGGTCGTGGTTAGCCAGCTCTTCAGTTTGTCGAACTGATAGAACTCCGACTCGTTGAGCATGCTGACCGCCCGTTGTCGCGCCACGTCGTAACGCCGCAGGCTGATGTAGTTGCTGCGCCCTTTGACCAACACTGACGTAAATTCCCGAGGAATGACACTGTTTAGCAGTGGCAAATCCTTGTCGATCAGTTGCTCCTGGAGGCTGATGGTATGCGTACTTACCACCACGCGGCGACTCGCTTCTGGCTTCGACGTTTGCCCCTGTGGGTCGCTTTTTTTTTCGGACTGGTCGGCCGTGGCGAAAAGGATGGCAGGTACCAAATAGGCGAAACTCTTTCCAACCCCTGTCCCCGCCTCGGCGATCAAATGCCGCTTGCCTTCCAGCGCCTCCGCTACGGCGTAGGCCATGGCAAGCTGCTGTGGCCGCTCTTCGTAGTTCTTCAGCCGCCGCGCAATCAGTCCGTTGGTTCCCAGGATTGAGTTGACGTCGAGAGACAAAGGAGATCATCCTACGCAGATATGGGGGGAGTGTTGTCGTCAGCGCTAATCTGCGTTGGAGTCCAGGCTTTAGCCGCATTGCGCTGTTCGACATGCACAGGCGCCTAAAGGCTGTACTCCAACGAGTCGTGCCTACAAACGTTGCACCAATTGGCCACTGATGCGTCTCACCAAACGTCGCATCTCCAACACACTTAGGGTACTCAGTACGCGTGGTACGGGAAGACCACTGGCAGCGACAACCTGGTTGATGTCGGTGGGCTCGACGTTGATGGCTTGCAACACACACGTCTCTTGCTCATTTAATTGCAGCTCGGCGGCATGTCGCACGGTTTGCTCTGGCTGCAACTCGATCCCTTCGACCAGCGGTCCGAGTTCGTCCAGCACATCGTCGGGTGAACGTATTAAGCTTGCGCCGTCGCGAATTAATTGGTGACAGCCGCCAGCCGCCGGAGAAGTAACCATGCCCGGCAAAGCGAAGACCTCGCGCCCCTGCTCGCCAGCTAGCCGGGCCGTAATGAGTGCCCCGGAGCGCTCGGCCGCTTCAATGACGATCGTCCCCAAGCAGAGACCACTAATGAGTCGATTGCGCTGCGGGAACATCCCTTTTTTGGGTTTCGTCCCAGGAGGCATTTCACTTATGACAGCTCCTTGTGCCATAATTCGTTCGGCCAACTCCTGATGTTGGGGTGGATAGATCTCCGCGACGCCATTGCTTTGCACGGCGATCGTCCTCCCTTCGGCTTCCAAGGCCCCTAGGTGTGCCGCTGAGTCGATGCCGCGGGCTAGGCCACTGACAATGGTCAGACCCGCGCGGGCTAAGCTCCGCGCAAACCGCTCGGCTTGGCTGCGACCATATTGTGATGCGCCGCGCGTGCCGACGATGGCAATGCTCAATGCATCGGTCGCTTTCAATTCGCCGCGCACATACAGCAGACTCGGTGGGTCGGGGATCTCCTTGAGCAGTCGCGGGAATTCTCGATCGCTGGGGAGCAAGAGGCGAATATCGCGTTGCCGACAGTCCTCCAGAATGAGGAGCGCGTGATCGCGAGGCTCGCTGGACCGCAGACGACGCGCTACCGTAACGGAGACCCCCTCAACTTCGCTCAACGCTTGAGGACTGGCCGACAGCACGTCGGTTGCTGTTCCGAAATGTTCGAGCAGACGTCCGAGCAAGCACGGTCCCACCCCCGTCGTAAGCGCGAGCTGCATGTAGTCGAGCTGCCCCTGGTCCAGTTCCACGCAGGTATCCTAGTGCTTTTCTAGAGGTATTGTCCCCTACGAGCTTGCTCGCTGGCGAACGAGTTGCTAACCAACAAAACTTACGCTCCTGTCGGATAAACCGGCGATGGGGGGCGTCGCCTGGCCGCTTTAGCGCGACGGCTCACTGGGATTGCGTGGCAATGCAGTATAGCGTTTCTTGCCTGGCTTGATCCTTGCCTGTGGCCACACGTAGTAACAAGCGTCCGCCACTGACAGCGGGACTGGCGAAAGATTCACTACCCAGGCGATTGGTTGCTACCAAATCGAGCTTGGCGGGATTCGGCTTGATGACATAAAACGTCCCGGCTTCATTGGACCAATACAAATGTCCCCCCGCGTAGATCGGCGAGGCGCTGATGGGGCCCTCCAATCGTTCGCGCCATAGTTCTTTGCCATCGCTGGCACGCCAACAATAAAGAATCCCTTTGTCGGTTAGTGCGTAGACACACCCCTCGATCAGAATCATCGACTGCTCATAACATTTCTGATTGTTGCTCCACACGATCTTGCCGCTCCCATCGCCACGCACGGCCAGCGTCTCTGCCTTGGGATATCCACCACTGGCGTAGACCACTTCGTCGTCCCAGATCATCGTGCCGCACGTTGCGTAGGTGGTGCCGGCTGCCTCCCACAACAGTTTACCAGTAGCCGGATCGTACGAGCAGACTTTTCCCTGACCACTGAGCAGCAATTGATCGCGACCCGCTACGTGGGCCACCACGGGAGAGGAGAACGAAATGCTGGCTGGTCGCGACGTCCGCCACAGTTCACTTCCGGTCTCGCGGTCGAAGGCGGCAATGAAACTACTTTCGTTGTCGTACTCCGCCGCCACAATTACGCTCTTGCCATACAGCACCGGCGAAGGAGCATAGCCGTACTCAAACATCTTCGGATTGAACGGTCCAGCCGATTTGCGCCACAGGACTTCTCCGCTGAGATCCAGGGCCACTAGTTCGATTTGCTCGTGATGAAAGAAAGTGGCGAACAATCGTAGCGAATCGCAAGCCAAGGTGGGGGAGGCTTCCGTGTTCTTGGCATGATTGTTAGCAGCCAGGCCACCGCGGCTAATCTCTTGTTGCCAAGCGGAGCGGCCGGTGGCGAGGTCGAAGGCCAACACCGATTGCGTTTCTGCCTGCACGTCCGCCGTGGTTAGGAAGACTTGACCTCCAAACACGATCGGGGAACTATGGCTACGACCAGGGACTGGCGTTTTCCATTGGACGTTTTGAGTCGCGGAAAACTGGGTTGGCAGGGGTGCTTGGCCGGCCTGTCCATCGCGACTCGGCCCACGCCACCACGGCCAATCAGTGGGGCTGAGGTTCTCAATGACCTGCACATCAGGAGAATCCGCGAATAGGGAAATGTGCGAAAGTGCCGCTCCCAGCCAAGCTACGGTAATGATCCCAAGACTGTATCGAGCGAACATGTCAGACCTTAGTTTGATAGCCAACGCTTGTTTCGAGAATGATCAGGGGGCAACCTGAAACGAAATTGTACACAGATACTAGCTGCGAACTTTGCGCTCTGTCGTGGCAATGTTCGTTTTATACCCGAAAATAATTAAGAAACACGACACTTCTCGCTGAACGCCACCCTCTGGTTCCCAGGCTCAGCCTGGGAACCCAATGCATTTCAGGCTCCGCCTGCCGAAGTGTCGTTGGTTCTAAGGACGCGGGAGGCGGAGCCTCCAAGACAGTGCGTTCCCAGGCAGGAGCCTGGGAACGAGCCTGTGCGTGGTGGCGTTCAGCGAGAAGTGTCAGAAACACTCTAGTTTATAAGCCTGATAAGGCCCCGAGAGAGCACAGAAACCGCAAATGTACGACAGCCACATGCGCACTAGTGCTTTGTCTAACTTTAATTTTGGGGTTGGGAGAGTAGGGCGATTGTCCCAATCGCTTGAGAAACGATTGGGACAATCGTTCTACTCTGAGCGCTGCCAACCCCACTTTTTAATCTGGACGAAGCACAAGTGCCAAGAATTTAAAGGCACCCGTTTGAAACGCGGAGTTGCGGAGAGGTAGAGTTTCGCGGAGAAAGGAATAGCTCTCACCGGACGGAATTTGAGACCTCTAGAACTAACGATGTAGGTCTGGAGAATTGTTTACGAATCGCAACTTTCGGGGCTATCGTTCGACGTGTCGTTCGACGTGTCGTTCGACTCGGGAACTGGCCGGTTGAGACGACCTGCATGCTGCAAAGTTTGCCGAAGCAGGTACTCGATCTGTCCATTGATACTGCGCAAGTCGTCGTCAGCCCAGCGTCGCAGGGCTGCTAAAACGACCGGATCAATCTGTGAACAAAGCTGTTGGTTTTGCAACGTGAGTCGCTAGGTGGTATCGAAATGATATCGGCCCGACTAGACGCTGTTTGGGGCGCTAGAATGCCCACAATTTCATTGAATTTCGGGCGGATTGCGGATTTCGCGCGAAAACGCCGGAACCTTTATGCAATCCAACAGTTAAACAGTTCGTCAGTTTGAGCTGGCGAGTTCTCTGGGAATGGCAAGCAGCTTCTGCGGCACCGCAATGTTCCAAAGAGTTCTTTAGATTCGAAGAGTCTGTTTCTGTGGAAACCTTGCGAAGGATTGATTGCCATGCGTTCACGTGCTAGCGTTTTGCTGGAATTCGATCAATTGTTGAATTTCATGTTTCGCCGTTGCGACGTTGCCGGAGTGTGGCTCTGGAAAGAGCTGCATGTGGAAAACGCATTTCAGAGTTTCTGCCGCGACGCATCGAGTGTCGTGCGTAGAGACGAATTGCACGTTTATGCCCAAAAAAGCTGGCTTTTCAAACAGGGCCTGCAGGATCGCCCTGAGGTGAGGAAGTCGCTAGCCGAATTGCTAGATACTCAGATTCCGTTGCGGATGTGAATGTCGCCGATCTCGCAAGAGATCGGATCGCTGGGCCAAAGTCTGGCGACTTCGGCCACGAGAAGCTGGCGACGAGAGGCTGGCGACGAGAGGCTGGCGACGAGAGGCTGGCGACGGGGCCGCCTATTCTTTTCCGCCGCGAACTGCGGGAAGTTCGTTGTGGTTGATCTTGGGGAAGTATGGACCGAAGCTAGCTTTGACCTCAGCGTACTGGCTGTCTGCCGCCAAGTTCTTCCATTCGTTTGGGTCAGCGGTGTGATTGTAGAGCTCCTCACCACCATCGGCGTAGCGAATATAGCGCCACGTCTCGCTGCGGAAACTGTGGTTGTCCTTGTGGAAGGTGGTGAGCGCTGGAGTGCTCCACTCTGCGTTGGGATCTTTCAACAGCGGAGTAATATCGGCCCCTTCCACGTGCTCGGGCTTGGTAAGTCCTGTCAGCGCGCACAGCGTCGGGTAGATACTCATATAGTCGACGGGCCGAGGACACTGCGTACCAGCGGGAGTCATGCCAGGCACCTTCCAAATGAAAACCGTGCGCGTCGGTTCTTCCCACAGGGCAAACTTGCGCCAATGTTCCTTCTCTCCCAAACTCCAACCATGGTCGGTCCATAGGCAGATAATCGTGTTCTCCGCGTTGGGGGATTTCTCCAAGGCGTCGATCAAGCGTCCCACTTGAGAGTCGGCAAAAGCGATTGTTGCTAGATAGGCTTGCACCGCTTCCTTCCACCTTCCGGAGGCGAGTATCTGCGCATGATCTCCGTCTGGCTTAGCCATCTTCACGCCAGACGGCGGAACGTCGGCTAGGTCATGGTCGATGTGCGGAGGTAGAACGATCGACTCCAGCGGAAACATATCGAACCACTTTTTCGGCACGCTAAAGGGCAGGTGCGGTTTGACCAGCCCAATGGCTAGAAAGAAAGGCTTGTCGTGCTTCATTTTCAATTGTTCTATGCCGAAGCTGACACATTTGTAGTCGGGCATGTCCTCGTCGGTATTGGCGAGCGGCGAGAACTTAATGCCACCCACGCCGTCATCTTTGGCCGACGGATGACGTTTCATGTTCCCTCCGCCAGCCTTGTCAAAGAACTCCGTCCAGTGGTCGGTGTTGCCATACGAGCCGTGATAGATTTTCCCAGCTCCCAGGACCTTGTAACCAGCCTTCAAGAAATGATTGTTGAGCAGTTTGTCGGTGCTGATGTGAGGGCGCCAGTCCTGCGAGTTGTCATAACAACCACTCGTGCTGGGACGCAGCCCTGACATCAGGGCAATGCGGCTGGGATTGCAAGCTGGCGCGGCACAATAGGCTTTGTTGAACGACACTCCCGCAGCAGCGAGGGCGTCGATGTTGGGTGTCCGTGTTTGAGGATGCACTCCCAGATGCCCGACCCAATGGTTCATGTCGTCAATCGGAATGAACAGCACGTTGAACTGTTTGTCAGCCCCCCAACTGCTCTGAGGCCCCAGGGCTACGACCATCGCCCCCAACACTAGACTGGCGACGGCCAGACGCAGCAATCGTTTCATCGACGGGAACCTTTGCGGAGAGTGAATGAGTTATTCGTTCGACAGCAAACCGTCACTGTAGTCCTTCGGTAACGCCCTGTCGAGCATACGAAATCAGCCTCCGTTCGGAGGCTGATGCACGTACGTAATCAATCTGGAGCTGCTTAGCGTCCGAAGATTACCTGGGGAGCCCCTTGTTGAACGCGTCCCTGCTGTGGAATCCCTTGGCCGTTAGGGAAGCCTTGGTTCGTTTGCGGCTGAGTTGCCGGCGGTGTGGGTTTGTTTTCAGCCAGCGTCCAACGCTTGCCACCAAGCGATTCCTTGTTTTGCCATTGCAGCCCAGGGACGAACAGCATGGTCGAAACGGCAGGCCCGTTGATCTTGGCATTCCCCCAGCTTGTTTCGACGTTGACGAACTTCACATCAGTCGCACCTGTGATCGAGTCGCCGTTGAGCATGACGATCGTCGTGCTAGTGTCTTCGGCCGATGGAAAGCGAATACCGGCTACTTCGGAGAGTGGAATGGCAGCTTCGCCGAAGGCGGTCTTAACCGCGATCGAATTGGTATCCAGCAACGTGCCGGTGATTTGGGTTTCGTCTGTCAGACCAGTGGTAACGGTCAGGGGGCGGACGTTTGGCGTCGAGCGCGACGAGGATGCGGGCTCAGCCACAGCTTCCGCCACCGCCTCTTCTTGCGCATAGCTGCTCAGGCAAGTTGTTGAAAAGAGGGCCAGACACAAACTGGCATGGGTGAGAAATTTTCGCATTGTATAACTCCAGGGAAAAGAGGGGATTCAGGTTGGTTTTGCCTGGCTTCTGCCTCAAGTGCAGCGTGCCCATACCGGTGGTTTTCATAACCAGCCTAATCAGTGCAATGGCAGTTGTCGCCCCTTTTTGGGGGATTGTGCGACCAACTCAGTTTCGCTGAATCGCACAATCGTTACGACGCGCAAGAAGTGAACCTCGCATCGCGACCAAAATCAACTCGGCGCGCCAGCGAGTGGGTCGCCTTATCTGCGATTTTCGGCCAAATGCTCAGGACCCAATCGCTGGCGCGTCGAGCTGATATTGCAAAGGCATAAAAAAACGGTTGCCAGCGAAACTGGCAGCCGTTCGAGATTTTTAAGTAACGCCGTCGTTTTACCTACCAGCGTTGCTACGACTAGTGATCACTATTGACCGCAAGTGGTGCAGTCAGCTTGGCCACATGTGGCACAACCGCTGACAACAGGTGCCAAGGTGGGTGACCCACCGCAGCTTGCACATCCGCCATTGCCAGCTCCGTATCCGACGCTACCACCGTTGCCCAGCGAGCCATTGCCGCCAGAACATGGGTAGATCGTGACGGGAACCAACTTGGGAACCATACGGCAAGACTGAACTTGAACTTCCTTCGAGGAAGGTACGGCGACGCGAACGGTATATTGCTCGGTCACTTCTTCGCAAACTGTATCGTAACGAGTCGTAGTGAACGGCTCGGTGCGAGTTTGCGGGACGTTGACGGTGTAGGTCACGTCCTTGGTGCGCTTTTCCGTGGTGTACGTTACATGCGGAATAGTTTCGGTACGAGTCTGTTGCGTATAGCTCAGCTCGCGATGCGTACGGCTACGAGTTTCTTCGCTGTACTGGACAACCTTGCGGTTGCGAGTACGAGTTTCGTTGACGTAGTCGACCGCTTGGCGAGTACCGCTGCGCTGCTCAGGAGCGTAAACCACATAGGTGCACTCGTAAGGAACTTGCTCGGTTTGAGTTTCAAACGCGGTATAGGCAACTTGCTCAGTCGACGACTGGCTTTCGACAACAGGCACGTTTTCGGTAACTACGCTGGGAACCCACACGCGGCGCGAGACCATTTGCGTGGCAGGTGCACAGGCACTGCCAGCCGACAGCGAAGCCGCCGGAGCACCGTAGCTGATCGAACCTGCTGGCGAACCGCCGCAGCCGCCACCACAAGCGCTCGATCCACAGCTACCACAGCCACTGGCCGCACTGCCGCAGCTTCCGCCGCAGGAGCTCGATTGGCAGCGTCCGCACAGACGGGACAATAGACCACGTCCGCCACAGCCGCCGCAGCTCGAACTAACTCGGCAGCCGCTGTTGGTAGTGCCGTAGATCTGTCCAGCACCGCCGCATGAACCGCAAGCGCCAACACTGCTGCCGCAGCCACCCATACTAACTCCGCATCCGCCACCATTGCCAATGCTCATCGAGCCCGCTGGTGCGCCGCACGAAATGGCTGGTGCTGAGGCACCGGCAATTTCTTCCATGCGAACTTCCCAATGACCGTAATCCTTGGTGACCGATTGCATGCGTGTCACGGGACGGCAAACCTGAATGGTGCGCGTCCGTGTGACTGGAACTGCGTTGGTAACAGTTTGCATCTTGGTTTGCGTTTGCGTTTGAGGGACGTATACGGTGTAGCTGAAAGTCTCGTCGCGAAGCTGAGCCACACGTACGGTGTATTCCTCAGGTACATCGACCAGAGTTGGGACCCGCACGGTGTAGTTGCTTACGACGTCGGTCCAAACTGGAACCGATTCAGTCACTTCCACAGTCTTTTCGCTTTTGACTGGGACCAGTACGCTGTACTCTACCGCTTTGGTTTCAGTGGTTGGAACCATGACGGTCGTCGTACGATAGTCTTGCACTTCAACTGGAACTTGACGCGGAATGCTACGCGTGCGGTAACGAACTTCGTCTTGGTACTCAGTCGTGCACTGAGAGCGAGTCTCGGTGAAATACTGTGGTTCCATAACGACTTGGTAGCTGGCGACTGGGCCGCAGTCGACCAAACTACCCTGGCCTCCAGCCGATTGGGTAGCAGGTCCGCAGCCAGCGGCATAGGCTGGGCCGGTGGCAACCATCGGTCCGGCTCCGTATGCGGCTTGTCCACAGCTCGAGCAGTCGCTAGAAGCCGTGCTTCCGCCGCAAGCCGACTGGCCGCAAGCCGACTGGCCACAAGCGGATGCACCACAAGGGTCGCTACAGCCGCCGCGTCGCAGCAAGCCACAACCTGCATCTGCTTCGTGGACTGTTGCCACGAGAACGATCAAAGATAAAACTGACGTCAATACTTTCATGATGCGAAACTCCAAACTCCTAAACCGGGGGGGTGATTCTTAAAAAGGGGGGGCCCGTTACGCCTAGAAGTCTAATTAGACTAGGCCTATTAGGAAGACCCTGCATTCGTCAAAATGGGTATTTTAGGAAAAATATGCGTAGTACCTCGAAAGTTATTGTTGGGGGCTGGCAAAATATGTGGAAGTTGCGATTGCTTACAACTATTTTCAACGCAAGCCTCCCGTTTTTTCAATTAGCACACGCTGAAAACTCCATGTCTAACCATTGCCGCATGTTCCTCCGAAACAGTATTCTGCTTGGTTTAGTTACCCTTGCATGCGGAATTCCCAATGATTGCTTGGCTCAACAAGCCTCCGAACCGGTCGTAGCCAAGATGGAAATGAAGCTCACTTTGGGGGAAGAAGTCCTCGATACGATTGAAAAAGGAGATCTGTTGACGGTCTTGGAAGAACGCGACAAATCTTACTTAATTCAAACTTTCAACGGCCATAAAGGGCGTGTCGCCAACGTCACCGTGTCAAAATTGGCTGAAGCGGCACCAATTTACGATGAATTGATCGCAAGCCAGCCGGAGGAGGGACGCCTGTTCACGCTTCGCGCCAGTTGTCATTGGGCTGTTGGAGATACGGAGAAAGCGATCGCCGATTTCGACCGCGCGATTGCGTTGGGTTACGATGAGGCTCATGCATATGCTAGTCGCGGACTATTCCACGCCGCCATGCGGAACTACGAAAAGGCAACAGAGGACTATACGGAAGCGATCAAGCGCGATCCCAAGGATGAGGTGCCGCTGCTCAATCGCGCTGCCGTGAATGTCTCGACCGGAAAATACGAACAGGCGATAGAAGATTACACTGCGGCAATCGAACTTCGTCCAGATAACCCCGTGCTCTGCACCCAGCGGGCTATCGCCTATAAATTGTTGGGCAAACTCGATGAGGCTGTCGCAGACTATGACCGCGCCATTGAGTTGGCCGAGAAGGACATCTCCGCCTGGATGGGGCGCGGTTTTCTCAAGTTCCAACAGGGGAAGCACGAGGCGGCCGTCGAGGATTTCAGCCATGTGATCGAATTATCTCCAGAGTCAGCGGTGGCGGTCAATAATCGGGGCTATAACTACCAACAAATGGGTAGAGAAAAGCTGGCCCTGGAGGATTATCAGCGGGCCGTTGAGTTGGCACCCCAATATCATCTGGCCTTGCAAAACAAAGCTTGGTTGTTGACGACAGCTAAAGAGGAGACCGTCCGCGATCCGGGCGAAGCGGTTAAAGCCGCGACCGCCGTATGTGAGATTAGCCAGTACAAAGACTTTAGCGACTTAACCTTGTTGGCCGCAGCCCATGCTGCCGCTGGCGAGTTCGAGACGGCAATTGGCTGGCAAGAGAAAACCGCCGACCTCGGCAATGCCGATCAGCAGAAGATTGTGCAAAAGCTGATTGAACTCTATCGGTCGAAAAACGAGTTTGACCCAAAGTTGTTGGAACCCGAACCCCCAACTTAATCATAGCTGCCGTCGCCAGACGGCAGGGAGTCGACGTTCTGGCGAACGTAGCTACGACAACAATCATCAATCAAATCGTTATCCGCTACGGTCAATTGTCTAGCCGCTCTGCTAAGGTTAAACTGCTTTCTTCACTTCCGCGACGGCTCTATCGCCATCCCACCGCCGTGCGAGAGTTTCGCGATTGCCACGACGACTTTCTGCCGTCGTCTTCACCGGAGATGATTGATGAGTTCCGCTTCCGACGCCAAAGCTGCACCAACCAGCACCGCCAAGCTTTCCGTGAATGGTCACGATATCGAATTGCCCCTAGTCGTTGGCACCGAGAACGAAGTTGGAATCGATATCTCATCCCTTCGCAAGCTGACCGGCTGTGTGACGCTCGATGAAGGTTATGTCAACACCGGGAGCACCACCAGCAGCATAACGTTTCTAGATGGCGAACAAGGGATTCTGCGTTATCGCGGCTATCCCATCGAGCAGATCGCCGAGCATTGTGACTTTGTGGAAACATCGTACCTCTTGATCTATGGCAGGCTCCCCAACCAACATGAGTTAAGCGATTTCCGGGAATCGATTCGTCAGCATACGATGATTCACGAAGATATGCGTTCGTTCTACAATGGGTTCCCGAAGGACGCACATCCGATGGCAATTCTGTCGTCTGTGGTGGGCGCGTTGTCGACCTTTTATCAAGATTCGCTCGATCCGCATGATGCGCGACAGGTAGAAGTTTCGATCCATCGGCTGTTGGCAAAATTGCCGACGATTGCTGCCTACAGTTACAAAAAGTCGATCGGCCAACCCTTCATGTATCCGCAAAATGACCTCGCCTACTGCGAGAATTTCCTGCGGATGATGTTTGCAGTGCCGACGATGGAGTACGAATCTGATCCGGTGTTTATCGAAGCGCTAAATCTGTTGCTGATTTGCCACGCCGATCACGAACAGAATTGCAGTACCTCGACGGTGCGCATCGTCGGTTCATCCAATGCCAATTTGTTTGCTTCGATCTCGGCGGGAATCTGCGCACTGTGGGGACCATTGCACGGTGGAGCCAACGAAGCGTGTGTGAATATGTTGCAACAAATCGCTGCCGATGGTGGAAATGTGCAAAAGTATGTCGATATGGCCAAGGACAAACGCGATAATTTCCGTTTAATGGGCTTCGGCCACCGCGTCTACAAGAACTTCGACCCGCGGGCCACGATCATCAAAAAGGCTTGCGACAAATTGCTGGCTAAGATGAATTTGGATGACCCATTATTCGAAGTTGCCATGAAGCTCGAAGAAACAGCACTCCGCGATGAATATTTCATCGAGCGTAAGCTGTATCCCAACGTCGACTTCTATTCGGGTATCATCTATCGCGCGATGGGCTTGCCCACGCAGATGTTCACCGTACTATTTGCCATCGGACGCTTGCCCGGATGGATCGCCCACTGGGTGGAAATGCACCAATCCAACACCAGCCGGATTGGTCGACCACGACAGATTTACACCGGTCCCACTATCCGCGAAGTTGTTCCCATGTCTCAGCGAAGCTAAACTTCGAGCGAGAACATACCCGCAGCTACGTTCGCCAAAACGTGAATTCTTACCCGTAGCTACGTTCGCCAGAACGTGAATTCCCTGCGGTCTGGCGACCACAGCTACGTTTAAGTACGATTGTCGCTGATCGCACTGTGCTCAGTGCTTGGCATCACGGACCTTTGACTTTGCCAATGGAGTGAATGAATATGGCCCAAGCTATCGTTGAAGAAGCCATTCAGTTACTCAGTCAGCCACTCTCCCGTCCCATCGGAGAGTTGAGTCTACTACAGCAGTCCTTATTGTTTGCTGAGATTGCCAAGATCTCCTACTATCGGCCCGACATCGTCTGGGAAGCAGTGCATGCCGTTGGTTTCGAGGAGTACGAATTCTTCGATCGCGATGGTGCCCAAGCCTACGTCATCGCCAATAAATACGATTGTGTGGTGGTTTTCCGAGGGACGGAACCCAACGAATGGAATGACATCAAGGCCGACGTGAATGCCATGACCGTCATCGCCGAGAACGCGGGACGCGTCCATCGTGGTTTCAAACGCGAGGTCGATGATTTGTGGCCCAAACTGGAACATGCCCTCAAGGACAACGAGAAACCACTGTGGTTCACAGGCCATTCGTTGGGGGGAGCCATGGCAACGATTTGCGCTGGTCGCTGCAAACTTGCCGAGATCCCCTCAAATCCCGAAGGACTATTCACCTTCGGCAGCCCGCGAGTTGGAAACAATCGCTACATCAATTTCGTGAAGATCCCGCACTATCGCTGGGTCAACAACAACGACATTGTCGCGCGCGTGCCACCTCCTTGGATGGGCTATTCGCACTGTGGTCGCGAAATGTATTTCAATGCCTTTGGCAAGCTCCGCAAGTACACGGCATGGCGAAGGTTTCGCGATCGTTGGTACGGGTTTTTTCTATCGCTCAGGAAATGGCAGATTGATCATTTGGCCGATCATAGCATGGCCAAGTATGTTGAATGCGTGAAGCGAGCGCTTGAGGACGAGACCGCTGGCAAGATTAAACCCGTCCTCAAAGATCCCAAATAACGTACGTCAGGCTTTCTTGCCTGACACGAAGTACCGACCACCTAAATATTCACCGGTTCAGTAGGGACCATGAGCGGCGTTCGAAGTCGATGCAACATGGGCAAAATGCCTGTCAGGTCAGAAAACCTGACGTACTTAGGCCAACAACTCCCGCTCAACCCACTTGGTGTCAACGGTGCCTGCGATAAAGCTGGGGTGCTTAAGTACCTTAATCTGAAACGATGCGGTGGTGGCGATCCCTTCGATCTGCAACTCCTCTAAACCGCGAATCATGCACGCGATCGCTTCCTCCCGAGTCGGCTTATACACAATCAGTTTGCCGATCATTGAATCGTAATACGGAGGGACGGTATAGCCAGCTTGTGCGTGCGAATCGAAGCGAATCCCCAAGCCGCCCGGAACGAACATCTTCTTGATATGACCCGGACAAGGTTGAAAATTCTTGCTTGGATCCTCCGCGTTGATGCGACATTCCATGGCCGCTCCGCGCAATTGAATATCAGCTTGTCGAAACGGCAATGGCTCGCCAGCCGCAACGCGAATCTGCGACTGGATGAGGTCGATGCCAGTAACCATTTCCGTGACAGGGTGTTCGACTTGGATACGGGCGTTGACCTCAATGAAATAGAAATTGTCCTGCTGATCGACGATGAATTCGACCGTCCCCGCATTTTGATAGTTGGCTTCGGTCACCAACCTTGCGGCCGCTTCGCAAATAGCGGTTCTAGTTTTTTGTGACAACAACGGCGAGGGACTTTCCTCGATCAACTTTTGGTGGCGACGTTGCACAGAGCAATCGCGTTCGTACAAGTGACACACATTGCCGTGATGATCGGCGATGATTTGCACTTCGACATGCCGGGGCTTGTCGATAAACTTTTCCAGATAGACACCCGCATTACCAAAAGCAGCTTGGGCTTCCGTCTGAGCCTGTTGAAAGGCGGTCCGCATGGCTTGTTCATTCAAAGCCACACGCATTCCCTTGCCCCCCCCCCCGGCCGTAGCTTTGATCAGCACTGGATAGCCAATCTCACGAGCGGCTTGGATGGCATGTTCTTCATCAGCCAGCAGTCCGTCGCTGCCGGGAACCACTGGGACTTTGGCCGCCATGGCCACAGCGCGAGCCGTATTCTTATCTCCGAGCTGTTGCATGGCTTCGGGGGTGGGGCCGATGAAATCGAAATTACTGCTGCGTACGACTTCATTGAAGTGCGCGTTCTCGGCGAGGAAACCGTAGCCTGGATGAATCGCCTCGGCACCGCTCACTTCAGCCGCGCCGATGATGTGCTCGATTCGCAAATAGCTATCAATCGATTTCGGAGGGCCAATACAGTAGGCTTGATCCGCGTAGCGAACATGGGCGGAATCACGATCAGCAGTGCTGTAGACAGCTACCGATTCGATACCCATTTCACGGCACGCACGGATGATGCGGAGTGCAATTTCCCCGCGGTTGGCAATTAAGATTCGATTGTACATGCGAGGCAAAGTTACCCTCGGGTATCGACCTTGAACAGGGGACGGTCGAAGTCCACCGCTTCTTCGTTGCGGGCTAAGATCTCGACAACGGTCCCATTCACTTCGGCAGGTATTTCGTTGAAGACCTTCATTGCTTCGACGATACAGACCACCGTGTCACCAGAGACTTTTGAGCCAACTTTGACGAAATCTTCCGACTTGGGGTTCGCCTTGGTATAGAACGTCCCCACCATTGGCGATTTGATCACGACAATGTGTGTTGCGTCTACCGTACTGGTCGCAGTGGCGACTGGCGATACCGGGGGAGCGGCAGGGTAGGGGATCGCTGCGGGCATGGCTACGGGAGCCCCCATGCCTCCCCGCACCAATCGAATTTGCTGTTCTGCCTGCTTGAGATCCACTTCGCTCAGGCCACACTCTTCCATCAATTCGATGAGATCGCGAATGCGCGCCAGGTCAAATACGTCTCCCCCGCCTGAGGAGCCGCGATCAGCTTTAGCCATTGGTGTTCCCGTAGCTTGATTTCAATTGATGCTAGTCTCTGTTTGAAAAGGGGTCTGACCCTCTCCTGCAAGGCAAAGGCATAATACAATCGACTTGCCCCCAAAGGGTCAGACCCCTTTTCAAACAGAGACTAGTCCGCTGATCGATTCAGTGCTCGATCAGGTCAGTAGTTCAACTCGATTCTCGTCCATTCCCGTGGGCAATGAACTGAGTACTTCGTGTCCCGCAGGAGTAATGAGCACATCGTCTTCGATACGCACGCCACCCCAGCCCGGATAATATACTCCAGGCTCAACCGTCACCACCATCCCCGCTTCCAACGCGCGATCGTGGTTTTTACCTAAACGCGGAGCTTCGTGGATGTCGAGCCCGATACCGTGCCCGAGGCCATGATTGAAACGCGGTCCCATCCCAGCTTGAGCCACAACTTCCCTGGCGATACGGTCAATTTCGCTGACCATGACCCCTGGTTTTAAAGCGGCGATGGCCTCCCTCTGGGCCGCGAGCACCACGTCGTATATTTTTGCAAATTTCGGCGGAATTTTACTAGTCAAAAGTACACGCGTCAAGTCGCTGCGGTAGCCATCAACAATCGCTCCCCAGTCGATCAGCACAAATGGGCTGGCGCCAATCTGATTCCCCCCCGGCACTGCATGGGGGAGCGCCGCCCGCGGTCCCACCGCCACGATCGGCTTGAACGCACAGGCCGAACCACCCAGGACCCGCACCAGTCGTTCGATCTCATTGGCCACGTCGCGTTCCGTCTGTCGCGCCGTCAACTGCGCACGAACGGACGTGAATACTCGCTCTGCGACTGTAATCGCGCGACGAATTTTTTGAATCTCATCCTGATCCTTGATCACTCTCAGCGCTTCGACCGCGCCGCTCCCCTTGATCAGTGGCCCAGTATTAAGTTCCCGCTGCCAATGGTCAAACGCATTCACACTCAGCGAATCAGCTTCAATTGCCAAGTGCTTCAAGTGACGTTTGTTCAATTCGCGAATCGTCACGTCCGGAAGCAGCTCACCCGGTTTACGAATAAAAGTAATCAAGCCCGGAGACTCTTCGCTGATCTGCTCTTCATAACGCGGATCGCTGAGTAACAAGTCTTCCTCAGAGGAAACCAACAAATAGCTATCGTCACCCGTGAAACCAGTCAAATAGGTGACATTGGTTGGGTTGGTTACAAGAATCGCCCGCGCCTCGAATTGTCGAATGCTCTTGCGCAAGCGCTCCCGTCGTTTTAGAAAATTATTCAAGCGTGTAGGCCCTGTTTTTAGTGGGACGATCCTGTCAGATGCGACTAACATTATTCCCATTATTCCCATTAATCCCATCCGTGGCACAATCGTTGTGACTACTACCAACCCCCTGAGCCGACTTCTCCAACACACGCACTGTCGTGAACTCGACCGCGCTAGCAGCAATCTCTCCGCCTGCGAGCTCGGTCCATTGTAGACTTCCCGCACACCGCGAGGTCTTCAGGCGGTTGCGACTGCTTCAGTCGCTTAGCACGCCCCTTCTACTCGTTGAGATCGATATGAGCCTCACTGCTGCTACCACCAGCACACTCGTCGCTACGCCTTTTGTTGTTCCGCCACCTGCTCAAACACTAACAAAGCCGCTGGCACGCGTGCTTCACGTCATCAACGGTGAACATTTTTCGGGTGCCGAACGAGTGCAGCAGTTGCTGGGCAAGCAACTCCCCAAGTTCGGTGTCGCCGCCGATTTCGCTTGCGTCAAACCAGGCAAATTCTCCGCGCTGTGCGGCCTTTCCGAAGAGCAAGTTTTTGAAGCGGCTATGAAGGGACGCTTCGACTTGAGCGCTGTGAGTAAACTCAAACGGATCGTGCTTGATCGCAATATCGATATCCTGCACGCCCATACGCCACGCACGGCGTTGATTACTTCGATCCTGGCCATGCGTACGGGACTCCCGTGGGTCTACCACGTGCATAGCCCGACCGCACGCGATAGCACGCGCGGCTTTGTCAATCGGCTGAATCAACTCATCGAACGCTATTCGATTCGCAATTGCCAACAGTTAATCACGGTCAGCCGCAGTCTACGACGCGAGATGCTGCGCCTGGGAGTTCCCCGATCTCGATTGGCAGTGGTCCCCAATGGTGTTCCCGCAATTGAACCGATCGACGCCACAGCGCGGCTCGGTGATTCGTCCTGGCGACTCGGGATGATCGCCCTCATGCGACCGCGCAAAGGGGTTGAAGTGGCACTGGAAGCGATGAAGTTGCTGAAGGATCGCGGCTTGCCCGTCTCGCTGGAATTGATCGGTGGCTTTGAAACGGAAGGATACCAGCGGCAGACGTTCGAGCTGCTCGAGCGACTTGAGTTGAGTGATTGCGTGCACTGGAGCGGCTTTACTAACGATGTCCCATCCGTGATCCGGCGTCTCGATGCAATGTTGCTCCCGAGTCTGTTTGGAGAGGGGATGCCGATGGTGGTATTGGAAGCCTTGGCTGCGGGCGTGCCGGTGGTCGCGACAAGTGTCGAAGGTACGCCCGAGGTGGTTCGCGATGGAATCGAAGGCTTTCTCGCTGAGCCTGCAAGCGCGGTGAGTCTTTCTGAAAAGATCGCGTTGCTGACTAGAGACCGTTCCGCTTGGTCAGCGATGAGCCAGCGTGCGCTGACGCGGCATCGCGAATCGTTTAGCGATGAACGTATGACCCAGCGCGTTGCTCGACTCTATCAACGAATTTGCCCAAAGCTCTGAACTGGGTGGCACTGGCATGGCCATCACTTGGGTGGCACTGGCATGGCCAGTGATGATCGAAGCGTTTCGCCTTGCCCTAAGTTTTGATTATCCAACGCATCGAAGTAACCGAAGTCAACACCACGAAACACGTGCCAATGCCACCCAGTGAATCTACCGGGCCTTCAGCCCTATCCCATTCCGTGATGCTCCGTCCCCCAGGCCTGCAGCCTGGGCTAGACAATCTACTGGGCTTTCAGCCCTAAATACAAACACCCTCGCATCACTCCCCCACTCCCCCACTCCCCCACTCCCCCACTCCCCCACTCCATCACTCCTTCACTCCTTCACTCCCCCTCCCACACTCCCCCGCGCATTGTAAAAAACAGAGATTGCAGATAGATTCAATCCTCTTGAACACACACTCAGGGGGAACACTGGTGATGAGTAGCTTCGATGGCTCGATGCTTAGAAAACTGGTCTTGCTGGATGGCATGGCCCTTACCTACCGCGCGCACTTCGCGCTGGTTCGCAGCCCGCGATTGACCTCTGGCGGACTGTGCACCTCGGCGGTGTTTGGTGTTCTCAATACGCTGCTGGATATCATCAAACGCGAGCAGCCGACCCATATCGCTGTCGCCTTCGATACGCGGGAACCGACCGCGCGGCATACGCTCTTTCCGCAATACAAGGCCCAGCGGGATGCCATGCCCGAGGATATCGCCAAGCAGTTGCCGTATATCGATCGCCTGTTCGAGGCCTACAACATTCAATCGATTCGAATGCCGGGCTACGAAGCGGATGACATTATCGGCACCCTGGCGCACGAAGCGGCGCGCGAGGGTTTTCAAGTGCTAATGGTTACGCCCGACAAAGATTACGACCAATTGGTGACTGAAGACATCTTTGTGATGAAGCCGGGACGCAAGGGAGGGGAGATCGAAATTGCAGGAGTGAAAGAGGTCTTGGCCAAGTGGGAAGTGGAACGAGTCGAACAAGTGATCGATGTGCTGGGAATGATGGGGGATGCCAGTGACAACATTCCGGGCATCCCGGGTATTGGCCCCAAGACGGCGCAGAAATTGATCGCTCAATACGGTTCACTGGAATCACTATTGGCTCACAGCCACGAACTCAAGGGGAAGCAACGCGAACGAGTGGAAGAGTTCACCGAGCAAGCCAAACTCTCCAAACAGCTTGTCACCATTCAGCTCGATGTACCTCACACAACCGATGTGTATGGACTGGAGATGAAATCGCCCGATGACAAGAAACTCAAGGCGCTATTCAGTGAACTCGAGTTCGATACGCTTGGGAAGCGAATGTTTGGCAAGACATTTTCCTCAGCGCAGAATCGCGCGACGGTCGTCCGCGAAAAACGTGAACAAGAGATCCAAGCATCGCTGTTCGATAGCTTGGCCGAAGAGCTGACGATCCGTGACGTCAAGCACCAATACCATGTGGTGCGGACTCCCGAAAAACGGCAAGAATTGCTCAAGTTGCTGCACAAACAACAGGAAGTCTGCTTCGATACCGAAACCACAGGATTAGACGCTCGTTCGGCTTTTCCGCTGGGGATCGCCTTCTCATTCAAAAAACACGAAGCGTATTATGTCGTTTGCCCGCCCCAGCAAGAGGCCGCGCAAGCGGTGCTCGACGAATTCCGACCGTTCTTTGAAAACACAAGCATCGCCAAGATAGGGCACAACCTTAAATACGATCTTACCTTGCTAAAGTGGCACGGGATTCAAGTGCGTGGGACTCTACTCGATACGATGCTCGCCCACTCGATGAAGGAACCCGAGATGCGGCACGGGCTCGACTATCTTGCCAAGCTCTATCTGAACTATAAGCCGATCCCCATCACCGATTTGATCGGCGAGCGTGGGCCGGAGCAGAAAAACATGCGTGATGTCCCGGTCGAGGCCATCGCAGAGTACGCGGCCGAAGACGCCGACGTGACGCTGCAAGTCGCCGCCGCGATTCGACCCGATATTGAAAAGCAGGGTGTCGCCCAAGTCTGCTACGACGTCGAATGTCCGTTGGTTCCAGTGTTGGTCGATATGGAGTACGAAGGAATTCGACTCGACACCGAAGCCTTGGCTGCGTTTTCTCAAAAGCTAGTCCCAGAAATTGCCGAGCTCCAGCGACGGATTTTCGAAGCGGCCGGTCATGAATTCAATGTCGACTCGCCGAAGCAATTGGGCGTTGTCCTCTACGACGAATTGCAGCTCGAACGCAATCCCAAGAAGACAGCTACCGGACAATACTCGACGCGCGAGACGGAGCTACTGCGATTGGTTGGTCGGCACCACATCATCGATGACATCCTCGAGTATCGTAACGCCGTCAAGCTGAAGAGTGTCTATGTCGATCAGTTGCCAACCTCGGTCAATCCGCAAACCGGTCGGTTGCATACCCACTACAGTCAGACGTGGACGGCGACCGGACGCATGCAGTCGGACAATCCGAATTTGCAAACGATCCCGGTGCGTAAGGAGCGTGGTCGCGAGATCCGCGCCGCCTTTGTTCCCCGCGATGACGAACATTTGCTACTCTCCGCCGACTATTCACAGATTGAACTGCGCGTGATGGCCGACCTAAGTGGCGATGACGCAATGATTGAAGCGTTTCACAACAACGCGGACATTCACGCACTCACCGCTGCCAAGGTCTATAAGGTAGATGTTGAACAAGTAACACGGGAAATGCGTGACAAAGCCAAGACAGTCAACTTCGGGATTATCTATGGCATTTCCGCTTTTGGATTGCAACAGCGACTGAATATCCCCAGAGCGGAAGCGCAGATGTTGATCGAGAATTACTTCGATAAGTATCCAGGGGTAAGAGCCTACATCGATCGAACGATTGCCTTCGCTCGCGAGCATGGGTTTGTGCAAACGCAGACCGGTCGCCGTCGCTACTTGCGCGACATCAATTCGAAGAGTCGCACAGTTGCAGCGGTAGCCGAACGTCTAGCCATGAACAGTCCGATTCAAGGGACTGCGGCTGATATTCTGAAGCTGGCCATGATTCGCGTCCATTCCGCGCTGCGCGAAGGTTCTTTTAAGACCAAGATGTTGTTGACCGTGCATGACGAAATCGTGTTCGACTTGCACAAATCAGAACAACAGACGGTCGTGCCAGTGATTCGCCACGCCATGGAAGGTGCGCTAACGATGCAAGTGCCATTGGCCGTCGAGACTGGCATCGGCCAGAATTGGCTACAGGCACACTAGCTGTTTTTTATCGTTATGGAGATTTGCCCGCGAATGGCGCGAATGAACGCGAATGGGGAGAGACGTTGACGGAGACAGAGAAAGAGACAGAGAAAGAGACAGAGACAGAGAGTTTTTTAAATGCGACCATGACGCCAAGAAAGCCTGACGTACGGTGAGCAGTGTTGATTGGGTGGCACTGGCATAGCCAGTGGGATCGAAGAAGTAGAGTCAACATCGTGCCAGCGTTGGCCAATGTCTCGAAGTGATGCTGCTATCGTAACTCGGGACTTTGGCGATGGAGGACGCCCGTATTGAACCAGCTTCGGTTACTTCGAGGCTTTGGATAGTGGAAGGCGCTATCAAGACCACGACTTCGATAATCACTGGCCCTGCCAGTGCCACCCGCACGTCAGGCAAGAAAGTCCGACGTACGGTTAGAGCTCTTTCACTGCCTTGACGATGTCGAGCACCGCTTGTTGGCCGTCGGCGTAGAGCATCAACGTGTTGGGCAGGGCAAACAGGGGATTGGGGATACCAGCAAACCCAGGACTCAGGCTCCGCTTGATTACGATTACGGTGCGACACTTGTCAACCTCGATGATCGGCATCCCGGCAATGGGACTTTTCGGATCAGTCTTAGCCACGGGATTAACTACGTCATTGGCACCGATTACGATCGCCACGTCAACCGTGTCGAGCGTGGGATTGATGTCGTCCATCTCCTTGAGTTTGTCGTAGCTGATGTCAGCTTCAGCCAGCAGCACGTTCATGTGACCAGGCATGCGACCTGCCACCGGGTGAATTGCATATTCGACATTGCAGCCCCGCGACTCGAGGAGCTTGCTAAGGTCCCGCACGGCATGTTGAGCTTGAGCGACAGCCATGCCATAACCGGGGACAAACACGACGCGCTGAGCGCCATCAAGAATCATGGCCACGTCGTCGGGCGTGGTGCTGCGGACGTTGGCGTAAATCTCGTCAACGTCGCCAACCTCACCTCCGCCTGCCATCGTGCCAAATAGCACGTTGGTCAGTGAGCGATTCATGGCCTTGCACATGATCTGCGTGAGGATCACACCCGAGGCACCGACCAGGGAACCGGCGATGATCAGGGCATTGTTGGAAATTACGAAGCCAGTAGCCGCCCCCGCCAAACCAGAATACGAATTCATTAGCGAGATCACCACTGGCATATCCGCGCCACCAATCGGAAGCACCAGAAAAATACCCAGCGCGGTGGCAATCAGCATGATCAACAAATACCATCCGGTCTGTCCCCAATCACTACTGGTAGAGGCCAACAGACCAACGACAACCAACCCCAAAACCAAGAGTGCACCGTTGATGATTGGCTGATGGGGGAGACTGAATGGCTTCTTGAACTGCTGTAGTTCTTTCAGCTTGGCCCAGGCCACCAAGCTTCCCCAGAAAGTTACTGTGCCGATCAAGCCCGACAGGCCGATTGCGATCAGCGCATCCAGAGCATGATTCGAATAGAGTTGCAAATCGGCCCAGGCGACCAGCGTCGAGGCCGCTCCACCGAGACCATTGAGCAGGCCTACCAACTGTGGCATCTCCGTCATTTCGACTTTGAGTGCCAACCATGCACCGACGGCACCTCCCACGATCAGGCCGAGCACAATGTAGATGTAACCAGCAACACTGGGATCGAGGAATGTGACTACGATGGCGATGAGCATGCCGATGGCGGCGATCACAATGCCGCGAACAGCCGTCCGCGGATGCGACATCTGCTTTAGGCCCAAAATGAAGAATAGCGCCGAAGCCAGATAGGCGAACAAGATGGGGGCAGAACCGGTCATGGGTGAACTTCTATCGGAGAACGGTTGAAAGGTGGCACTAGCGAATTCAGACTTAGCGTTTCTTGAACATCATCAACATGCGATGCGTTACTAAGAATCCGCCTACAACATTGATCATGGCGAGCACAACGGCCAACATGCCGAGCAACGAGCCGAAACCACCGACGGCGGAACCTGCGGTCAGCATCGCACCGACAACTGTGATACCACTGATAGCGTTGGAGCCAGACATGAGCGGCGTGTGGAGCGTGGGGGGGACTTTGGCGATGATCTCGAAGCCGACAAACACCGCGAGAAGAAAGACTGTAAAGCTCCCCACCAAGACCGACGCCTTGGAGACGGAGATCAAGCTGTTGGTTGCCGGTGCTGCCGCCGCAATTGATTTAGCATCTATCTCGCTGAGCGCTTGCTGGGCTTTCTCCTCTGTAGAATTGCCGCTGGTCAATTTCATTTCTGCCGTCTCGGCTTGCACTTCGCCAGTCGTCTTCGAGTCTTGAGCGTAACCGGGCGTAGGCAAGAGGAACGAAAACGCCAGTGCAGTTGCTAGCATTGCGGGTGTTCCACTAAAAACTTTGGAGTTTCGCTCAAGTCTGAAAGGTTTTAGCTGAGAGTGCCGCATAGTTTGTTGGGATTTTAAGAGCATATCACTTGCCTCGCATATTTCGGTCAAAACAGTTTTTTGTAGACGCAGTCGCTAGACCGCAGGGGGTCGACGTTCTGGCGAACGTAGCTAGGACGTCTTACCCCTTCGCCAACAATTCCTTCACTCGGCCATTGGCGACGGCCCCTTCGTGGGCGACGAGCGTATCGCGAATGATCTCATCTTCCAGATTAAGTTGGAGCTCGCCAGCTTTTATCATGTTGATCAAGAACTTGACAACGTTATTGCCGAGCATCTGGCTGGCGTGGTTGGGAATGTCAGCGGCAATGTTGGTGGGCCCCAGAATCGTAACGCCATGCTCGATGACACGTTGATCGGGTTGGCTCAATTCGCAGTTGCCACCACGTTCGGCCGCCAGATCAATAATCACGCTCCCGGGCTGCATGCCGCGCACCGCGTCGGCTGTGACTAGCAAGGGTGATTGGCGACCTGGGATGGCGGCCGTAGTAATCACCACATCGCTTTGCGCCACTACACCGGCGAGCAACTGTCGCTGCCTGCGATAGAAGTCTTCGTCCATCGCCTTGGCATAGCCCCCTTTGTCTTCCGAGGTGGAGGCATCCAGTTCAAGTTCGACGAACTTGCCACCGAGACTTTCGACCTGTTCGCGACATGCTGGTCGGACGTCGTAGGCGGAAACGACTGCACCCAGCTTGCGGCACGTCGCGATGGCTTGTAGACCAGCAACACCGGCCCCAATGATAAACGCCTTGGCCGCAGTCAGGGTCCCGGCGGCGGTCATCATCATCGGGAACAGCTTGGGGAGCTCCGTGGCGGCCATCAGCGCGGCTCGGTAACCGGCAATCGTGGCTTGGGAGGAGAGCACATCCATGCTCTGGGCGCGAGTAATGCGGGGTATCAGCTCCAGAGCAAACAGCGTCGCGCCGGAACTGGCCCAATCGCCGATAGCGTTGGGTTTTCCAAGTGGATCGCACGATCCGATCACGATTTGTCCACGCCTAACTTGTGAACGGAGAGAATTCCCAGCGTCGGCGTCCATCCCCGCCGATCGAACTTGGAGCACGATATCGGCCGCCAGTGCGGCAGCGCGGTCTGCGACAACTGTTGCTCCTTTGTCGGTATAGGCTTGATCAGGAAAACCGGCCGCCACCCCTGCACCCGATTCGACAAGCACTTCCAGTTTAGCTTTTGCCAATTGTGGCACGTTGGCGGGGACCAAAGCCACCCGTCGCTCCCCGGGGAAAAGCTCTTTGAGCACAGCGATTTTCATGAAGCAACCCTACTGGCGTCCTGTTGGATTCGTGTTGTCGAAAGAACCCATCAGCATAGCAGTAACGCGGAGATGGGGGTATCGGTAGTGGCTGCCGTAGGAAACAGCCATGATACTTTGGACAGGCTCGACCAAACTCCTGCGACTTCGGCTAGGGTAAAAATTATGCTGCCCTCTCCTCAATTTGTGCCCGTTTTGAAAACCCTCGTCCCCAGGCCTGCCTGGGCTGTGCGACAAATAGCAGTTTGGCAATTTTGTGTTGAGGCGGGATCTGTTCCGCTTCCGATGGGTTTACCCCAACGGAGCGACAACTGGCGGCTACCTACTACAATCCGGCTGTGTATCGCTCTCCGTCCGATCTATTCGGGCGGAAGCAACGACTTCCTGAGAG
>JBGSJT010000812.1:0-39614 GCA_041741715.1 Pirellulaceae bacterium
CAGCGAACGCTTGAAAGTTGTGGATGGCCATTGCCATTTCGCCGATCAGCGATTCGGCGAGAATTATCGGGTGTATGTGCTGAGTGAGGATCGGCAATTTGGCGTTACGGAAGTCTTTCCCTTGGCCGGACCGCCAACGCAAACCGTTATCTTGAAGCCGACGATTACTTGGGAGACTACTCTGTTAGGAGACGATGGTCAGCCGCTGAGGAACAACGTATTCGTCAATAATCGGGCGACGGAAATGATATTGTGGCTCGCGTTTGAAAGCGGCAATGCTAATTGCCCAGCGCTCAATGAGCAGGAACGGGTAAGCTGATTGGAATCATGCATGGCGGCGGCCGTTGCGTGGAGCACTTTCACATTCGTGTCAAGCACATTAACGATAACTTTGAGCGGCTCGGGAAGGGGGCTTTTTGGCGAGTGGTTTTTGAGTGAGTTATTCGATCGGATTCAATGATTGAGGCCGCATCAACGAGCGTTTCCACGGTAGGTGCTTGCCGAATTCCACGCTCTTAGAAGCGATTCCTGCATGAGTTCATCCTTCATTGATGACCAACCACTCAAGCTGGCGATCAATCTCTGCAAATGACACCCATGCTGTTCAATCAATTCTTCGATCGCTCCAATGGAGTGAGGCTGGAACAACTACAACGGCGTCTCGGGATTGAATTGCCAGTGGACTTGACCGAAGCGAATGAGATATAATAGGGGTAAGACATTTCCGATGTGGAACCTGAGGCCCTGCGGCAAAACCATGTTGGGCGAGCGGGAGGAGCGCTTGAAGGGCCGAAGCAAGAAACACTTGTGGTGCATACCGGCCGATGAGCCGGCTTGGTCGAAGTACAAAGATCTCCAATGGGACGCAAATAACCAGCGCGGGCCCAAAGATGCGCAAATATACGCAGCCATGGTGGAGATGGTCGACCGCAAATCGGAGAAGTGCTGCAGTTGCTGTGCGAGCTGGCAGGTGCTCAGACGTCCAATCAACGGACGGAATATCAATTGTCCCAACTTTGCTCGGGGAACAAGCGTCGGACAGATCCCAGCCGCAACACGAATATCTTTACTGGGAAGATGGCCAGAGTGTTGCGGTTCGAATGAAAGTGAATCTCAGGCGCTAGCCGTGGGCGGCACTGCTACTTGTCCCCCACGGCTAGCGTCTGAGGTTCACGACCGGACAGAACTTAAGGTTTTTAGCACTAGTGCTCTGTGTACCTTAAAATTTGGGGTTGGGATATGTAGAGCGATTGTCTCAATCGCTTGAGAAACGATTGGGACAATCGTTCTACTCTGAGCGCTGCCAACCCCACTTTTTTATCTGGACAGAGCACTAGCACCATTCCGCTCGATTCATCCAAAGACTGTGTCACGAGGCAATGTCGAAAAGAAGAGTTGCGTGTGCGCGCTGCGCCAATCGCTTTCGAACCACGTCGTCCATCTCAGCGAAATAGCTATCCCGCGCGACGATGGGAGGTAGCACAGCGGGAACACTCAACTCACCTTCACCCGAGGGGGCACCATTCAAGTAGTTAATGACCCGCAACACATCAATGGGACTGATGATCTGGTCGCGGTTGGTATCCAAGAGCGATTGAAACGCAGCGTCCTTGGGTCCATTGAGGTAATTGACGATGAGCAGCGCATCGATGGGTGACACGATGCTGTCGTCATTGGCGTCCTCCGCCAGAATGGCTCTGGATATCGCCACCTGAAAAACGCCAAGTGCGCCTGCTGGAACAGCATTCCCGCTATTATCGACGACTTCGTTCGACATCATCTGTACAGCATACTGACCATCGTCGGCATTCGTCCATACGCCCCCTGTGGCAGTGATTTCGTAGGTTCCCTTCCACGCCTTGCCAATCTGCTCAGTCGTTTTTAATAAGGCCGATTGTTGAAACCCATTCGGTCCAGTTACTAGCACATTGCCTGTTTTAAGAGTCGTCGCATTGATCGCCACGTCATCGTTGTAAGTGACTACAAACAAATGGTGTGTGAGGTGTCGCAGATTGACATCCCCGGCAGTGAGCGCGGCCGCAGGAGAAGTTACATCAACAGATATCTGCCAAGCTCCGAAGTCGACACGGGCCGTCATTGAGTCGGTGCGTACGTCGACTTCGCGATTTTCAGAACCGACGTCCACTGCGGCTGAGACCCTACCGCCTGCCGTTTGGACCGATACGACGTGTCGCTGATTCTTCGCGACAGGCAAGCTCCAACCGCCTGCTTCATTCGTGACAGCGGTGGTTGTGCCAACCGCGACCACAATTCCCGCCGACCCTTCGTTGAGGTCGTAACGGCCATTGGCATTTAGATCGTTGAAAACCACCCCCGTCAGAAAAATTGGGCTGGGTTCGCTGCGAGTGGCATGTACGGTCCAATAGTTGGTATAAGTCGAGTTCGGGTTCACGGCGTAACCGATACCTGCTTCCTTTTGGTCCGCGTTGAAAGCATCGATTCCCAAAAGATGATTGCGGTGAGAGCCAGAAACAACGAGAGGCTTCAACCCTTCGCGAGCGGTGTTCCTGAAAGTCCCCGCTCCGATCGATTCAAGATAGTTATTGTCACTCGTAAACCAACTTGGCAGGTTATAACCCTGAGACCGTACATTCGCATTGGGCCACTGGCCGGTAACCGCGCTCTGATGCGCAAAGTAATTATTCGCAGCCATTTCGGCCGAATGGAATTGGGCCGATTGCTGGAGCATGGAATTCCAAGCGAGTGGCTGCCGTTTGGCCACCCCTGAAAGGTCTACTGATAACCCCTCAGTCCGCTGATAGGCGGCCGGATCGCTGCGGGCCTCATTCAGCAGATACAGGAACAGTTGTCCTTCTGCCACTCCAGCCAACACGCGCCGATCTTCCAGCGTCTCAAACTTGGATTTTCTGTAAGTGCTCATACGCAGCCGATCCCTCGAAACTTCAGGCCTACAGACAAGACCAGTGCCAATTCAGTTAATCTCCAATCGCCAGATCTACCTACGTTGTTAGACGCTCGCTTGATTGGTACGCACTATTATAAGAGCCAGTCACTCTCTTTTTGTTTCATCGAAAAGAAAATTTGTGACTGTTCACGGTAAAGGTGAGAATTGAGACAGAGTACAACCATTGTCTCAATGGTTTACCGCTTCGAATTGCTCAACACCGTCAACATGCCGAATAATTGGGGAGAATTGTTCTACTCTTCAATCAAGCGTGAACGGTTACGTCGCGGGTTACCACAAGACTTCGAGCAGATTGCTACGATTGTCGGTCCAGAGGATGGGCTTGCCAGCAGACGGCCGGAACGCATCGGCTTGCCCGACTTGCTCTAATCGCCCTGGAGTGCGGGAGAGCAATGCCCAAATCGACGGTAGCGCTGCCGACTTAGGATCGGCCTCGTTCAGATAGAAGGCGACCGACAACTCCCGCGCGGAGGCGAGACCGGCCATCACCGGTCGAAGATTGAAGTGCAAATTCGAAATATGGCAAGCCAAGATGCCATCGTCTTTCAAATGACTGAGGTACACATCCAAGGCTTCCTCAGTCAACAAGTGTACGGGAATGGCGTCTCCGGAGAACGCATCCAAGACCAGCACATCAAACTGTTGTGGAGCCTCAAACTCCAACGACAGCCGCGCGTCTCCAGTCACAATGGTCTGCTCGGAAGGACAATCGCGCAGAAATGAAAAGTGCTGTTGCGCTAGTGCAATCACTTGTGGATTGATTTCGTACAACCGCAGTCGATCACCAGCTTGGCCATAGGCCGCCAATGTTCCTATCCCTAAACCAACTACGCCAATATGCCGCGACTGACCAGCGCGATGCAGTTGCCGCATAACTTGTCCAATACCGGTGCTGGTGGCGTAGTAGGCGGTCGGAATGTGGCTCTTGTCGTCGGCTACGAATTGCGATCCGTGAGTGATGCGACCATGCGCCATTTGCAGCATCGGTTCGTCACTATCGGGGACGGTTCCAGTACGAACTCTAAGGACACCATAAAAATTGCGAGCGACCGCCACCACGTTCTTTTCGTATCGTCCTGTCTGCACCAGCATCCCGAGCACGATCAAGACGAGTGCCGCGACGGCGAGCGGGCTGGTCCAGGCAGGGAAGGGCCAACGGACTTTGTCTTCGCGAAGACGCAAACTGACATACAGGCAAAAGAAAGTGAAGACTCCAAAATACAGCTCGTTGTATGCGACAAATAGCAGGGGTGCCAAGATACCGACGAACAATCCGCCCGCAGCGCCTCCGGCGGACATCGTTAGAAAATACGCGGTCAAATAGCGCGGATGGGGCTTGAGCGCCGCCAACTCTCCATGGCAGACCATGCAGCAACTGAACATCATGCCGAAGAAAACGCCGATCTGCAGCGCGATGGAGACCACGTTCCCGCGACTGATGACCACAAAGGCAGCGATCAATAACGCGGCTGCCAGGGGTGCGTAGTAGCGACGCGAGTACCAGCGCTCACTATCAAAACACAAAATGAATGTCACTAAGTAGAGTGCCAAAGGGAGCACCCATAAAAACGGAACCACCGCGACATCCATGCAGACTTGGTTGGTCGTGGCCAATAGCAATATCGAGGCAGTCATCGACAAACCGAACCACAGTCCCGTCAAGCCCCAAGACGGAGGCGACACAGCCAACTCTGGCGCCATGGTGGAGTTGCATAGGAAGCTTGGCGCGGCGACAACCATGCGCTGTGCTCCCACCGCGCACAGTATCGCGAAAGCAGTGAATAGTAGCGACCACACAAACGATTGCGAGTTGGTGGCAAGTGTCGGCTCGACAACGAATGGATACGACAACAGGGCCAACAGAGAACCAACATTCGAAAGGGAGTACAACCGGTACGGAGATTGCCCGGCATGCGTGCGGCTGAACCACCCTTGAATCAAGGGACTAGTCGCCGACAACACGAAATAGGGAAGACCGATTGTGGCCATCAACAACATCACGATCCGCGGCGCTGGTGACTGCTCACCACTCGGTTTCCAACTCGCTTCTGGAGTAATTGGTAACGTGCATAACGCCGCGCATAATAGTCCCGCGTGCAACCAGGCTTGCCCGCGTGGACTGAGGAATTTAGTCGTCCAGTGCGCGTATGCGTAGCCACCAAATAGCAGCAATTGAAAAACCAACATGCAGGTCGTCCAGACTGCTGGTGTGCCACCGAACCACGGCAAGATGCACTTGCCAATCAAGGGTTGAACCTGGAACAACAAGAAGGCCGACAGGAAAATCACGACGGCGTAAAGGAGCCCTAAACCGCGCGATGGTTTTTCAGTGGTCGACATGGCACAAGAACTCGATTCTGCAGTGGGATCCGACGGTGACGAATGGCAAAACTACCAGCTCGACGCGCCAGCGAGTGGGTATACTGTTTGGCAATTTCGCTAAGAGCAACCTTCAACAAAATTGACGACCCACTCGCTGGCGCGTCGAGCCGATATTGCCGAGCTCCGGCAATTTAGCACGCAGAAGCCTAGCTTGGCGTCAAAGGTGAACCCGTCAGACGCAAGCCAGTAATTCCGAGGAACCCACAACTGTCTGCCGACTTTAACGATTCTGCAATTTGGGCGTCGGGGAGAGCGCGGTCAGGGGACGATTCAACTGCAATTCGATTGGCCGAGCTAACGTACTCGCCCCCTGCTTGAATTGGCTGATTGAAAACAATTCGATGTGCGGCCCCGAGCGTTTGGATTTCGTGCGCTGGGATTCCGTTGGGTCTAGGCTCAACCGCGACGACTGCCGATCGTCGCGGAGCCAATCGAAGCGATGCAGGCTGGTATTCGAGATTCGATTCGTGCTGTGCATGACTGCAGTCAGTGCCGGATGGTCGAGCCACAGACTCCAGTCAGTGATCTTGTGGCCAGCCTGACCTAGGATCAATGCAGTGACAGTTGTTTCAGCTTGATGCATGCGAATTTCCACATCATCGCGGGGACGCCAGTGCTGCGTGCCAATCTCCATCTTCAATTCATCGTCGACTTGTGGAACGTGGTCCATCACCCACACACTTATCCGCGCTCGATCCGCATCAATGGGCCAATCCGCAGTGGTGAACTCGAGCACTGGGAGGGGCGTATCGTTGGACCAGTTATTTCCGGCAAAGACATACGGCTGGTAGGGTTCGGTCGGCTGAGCGTTGGACGAACTAGGTTGCAACTCGACCCACACCCGTTGCGGACGCGGAATCACTTGGGCGTCTTGGCTTTGGAGCGAAAGCTTCCAGCTCAAAACGTCGGCCGTGCGTGTTGGCGGAGATAGTCCAATAAGTGTTCCGGTAGGTTGACGGTCTGCGTCCAGCAGGCCCACGAGAACGATTGATTCTTGGCTTGCCGCGTCAACAATCAAGTTACCGCGTGCATCGACACTCAACCTCAATGCCGCACCGGCATTGAGCGGTACGAAATAGGATTTTCCAGCATACTCGATGGCTATTTTTTCATTGGGTTTCTTGGGGTCAGGCAAAGTCAGCCGTTCGTTGGCGAAACCAGTGAAAGTCGAACCATCGACCAGCAGAACACGATAGGTGGCGGGCTCGCGAAACTCCACCAATCGTTGACTGAGTAGCGAAGCATCGGCGATTTGCAGGGTTGCCGTACCTCCCGTCCCCTGGGCCAGCTGCTCAAATTGTCGACTACTGTCTGCGACTTGATCGGCGGGTACGCCAAAACCGATCACGTGGATGGCCGCGTGGCGATCCTGTGCAAGTTGAATGACCTCTTCGGGCTCCGGCCGCTTGTCTGGGCTCGGATTAAATTGGTAGTTGCGACCATCGGAAATTACTACTACGTCGTGAGCTGACGAATTGCGTCGCTCGGTTTGCAAGGCCTCGGCCAACGCCAAATAGAGCGGCGTTTGTCCCCATGGCAAAACTTGTGCTAGTCGCGCACTTACCGATTGATATTCGGCTTCTCCAAAACGCCCCAGAGGGAGGATTGTCTCAACGTCTGCGTAGGGCTCAAGCGGCCCTGACGAGGGGAATTTTTCGAGGTACTTGGTTTGTTGTAGCGTTCCTTGTTCGGCCGAGCCTTGGGCAATGCGATGACCATATAGGAGCACACTCACCTGATCCCCTTCATCGCGCATGTGCCGCAGTAGATCGAGCAGCGCGAGCTTAGCGGCATCTAATTTATTCATATCGGGACGCGCATTGGCAGTTGCTCCAGTTCGATTGATCTCTCCCGTGGCAGGTTCGACCATGGAGGCGGAGCAGTCAAGAATGAACGTCCGGAGGCGCGGGCCTGGGGATTCATCATAGATAGTTAAACCGGTCGACGACGCACGCACGTATTTCGCGCGAACCACGCGCCCTGGGTCAGGTTGTGGCAGCAATTGCGATGGATAGTCGTGCCCCCGAAAGGTCAGTGCGATGTTGACTGGACTGGGTTCATCGCTGGGCTGCTGCGCGAACGCCCCCAGGCTGAAGGTCAACGCGGCTCCACTGAATTTTTGGTCAACTTCTAGCGGCTGGCGTTGGCGAAGCGAACCACCTCCGAGAGTCACGCAGGCCGTCCCCGTGGGCAAGCTGCCAAAGTGCTCGCCCGTTTCCACATCAACTTGCATAAGCCAGCTAAGGGCATCCTCGCCGCGCATGAGGCTCGTATCTAAATCGGGGATCCAACGCGGTCGCGATTTCAGGGCGGAGCGCGCAGCCAACTCGCGCTGTTCCATGCGCTCCGTCACTAGTTGGATCCGCTGAGCCAACGCCAGCCTCCGCGATGAGACCGCAGTCGACGAGGCTGCTTCGCTCGTGGAGCCAGGTTGGCGACGGCCTGTTGCGGCAGCCAGCGCGGCCACGCTGTTCGCGACGGAAGAGCCCAGCGACTTCTGAAGGCGTGTCTCCAGGGAACGTACTTCGCCCACGGCCTCCATGGTCAGCCACGTATAATAGGGCTGCGAATCATGACGCGGAACGGACCAAAAGCTATCTAGCGTTTCTTCCGCAAAAGTCAGCACGCGATGCGCCGCACAGAGGTTGTGATAGTTGGCGATGGATTGCCCATCGTCACTGATACCAGTTAAGCCGGCAGACAGACGCGATTCCAAAGCGGCGCGATTCCAAGCCTGCAGTGCAACACCAGTCAGGTCATCGGGGTTGACAGATAAAGCTTGGCCGCGCATCTGTCGTAACCACCCCCGCATTTCGGCTGGGGACAGTGCGCTGGAACGCGATTTACCAAGGACGCAGGCGGCCAAGTACCGTTGAAATTCGTGATCTGGTTGAGTGTTGAGGGAACTGGTTATATCCTCCGCCAACGCAGCGTCCAGCGGCACGCTGTCAACACGATGCTCCCACTCGCGCAACCGCATCCAAGCCTTGGTGCGGATCAGCCCCAAGTTGAATGGGGCGGACTGCCGAGTTGGAAACCAAGCAAAGTTCACTAGGCTACGCAAGCGATCTAGGTGCGCGGCACTCGGCTCTAAATCGTCGCGGAGCAATTGTTCCCACAGTTGTGTCTGGCGATCAACCAAGGGTTGCAGCATGGCTGCTAGGTCGGGCAAACTACCTGTTCCGAAGGTGGCATCGTCGTCGGCCAAGACCTCGCAGAGCCGCGCAGTAGTCATCGACAGCAACACCAGTTGATCTTCCAACTGATGGAATTCACTGGCACCAGCCTGCGAAGGGTTTTCGGACTCGGCAATTTGCGTGACAGACAATAAACACTCGGCCACTTCGGGTAAGTTCGCCAGTGTCGCATCGCGAAACTCGATCTGCTGTTGGTGGGCTTGGCAGATTTGTTCCCATTGTTGTACCCTCCGTTCGTAACGATCGATCAACTCCACAATTTTGCGGGGTTCGACGTCGGCCAATAGCGAATCGTCGATCGCTAGTTCAAGGCTCCGTAACTCTTCCTGCGAATCGCTTTCCCTCCATGACTTGGCCTGGATGGCTGGCTCGACAGAGGCTGCTTGGGTGGCGGCTTGACTACGTATGCGAGCGTATCGGGTCGAGATCGATGGTTGACTCCACGCTTTGTAGCTTTGGTCTCGCGCAAGTAGCTCGAGAACGGGAACCGATCCCAACGGATCAGCGCCAGTTTCGCGAGTATCAGCTCGAAGCGCCGGCGAGTCGGTCGATGCCTTGGCTACTTGTCCCCAGGTGATGGACTGGGCCTCGGCGACGCGTTGCTCAATCGTCTGGTTGTTTGGTAGTGCTTTCAATTGTTGCTGTAGCCAATCGGCGCGATCCTTGACCGCAGTGGTCAAGGTAGGGATTTTTTCACGGGCCGCTTGGCCACCGTGTACGGCTTGCTCTAAGCCGAGCACATAATTGCACAGCGTCTGCCACTGACCTGGAAACGCTTTCCAAGGCCGTTGGTCGTGCAACGCCGATACGCTTTGCCAGGCTTGATGGATTTGCTCCAAGTCGTGCGCCGCTGGTGCGGGTAGTGGCTCAGGAAATTGAAACTCTCCCGACAATTTCCAAGTCAGGTCAGTTCGACTTGGCTTATGACTCCACGACCACACGACTTGACGTGAAGCGCGATGATGTTGCGACCAACGGCCCACCTGCTCGCTGACGAAGGCTGACAGTTCGGCGAATTGCACGTAACCATCTTGATTGCCGCCGTACTCCCGTTGATCTGCTGCACCGTGAAGACCTCGGGCCAGTTCACGTGTGAATAGATCGCAGCCAACATGCCAATCGGTCACGGTTGGCCGATTGTCGGTCGAAGCTAGCAACACGTGTAAATTCTCGAAATTCAGCTTTTTGGCCCGACTTTCCAGCAGACGTTGCATGGCGCTGGCGAAGGTGGTCGCACCACTGGCGGCGGGCGTGTGTCGATTGGAACGTCCACACTCAAGCAACAGGACTGCCGAACGTGGCCGATCGCGCAGCAGTTCGTCGACGTGTTGCAATAAATCCCATACACTCATCCATGACCGCGGGTCGTCGCTGGGGGCCTGGACCGGAATCAGCCTCGGCTCCCCTGCGTCGTCCACCCCGCCATGCAAATTCAAATAGAGCAGTACCGGCATTTGCGAGCGCTGATCGATGGTTGCTAAGAGTTGTTCATCAAACTTGGTCCAGTTGCCATTTGCCACATCGCTACCATCGCCCCCCGAGATCACACTCAGACTACGGCGATCCATTTGCCGCAAGAGGTTAGCATTCTCGTTGGTCCAAGGGTTGAGATCCCAAGCAGGGGCATAGTTGGCTGAGAGGATGAACAGGGGAGTGCGGCGCGGCGCCGTCAGGGCAGTATAGAGAAATAGCCCTCCACAGCCAAACGCTAGCAAACCACCGAGTAAGAGCATCAACTTGCGACGATCGAGCACCGTGCCGAAGTATCGACTCGGCTCTGGGGCGCATGCATAGAGGTGTTGTGGTCGCGTTCCATCCATGGGTAGCAACAACGATTTGATGGTAATTGTGCAAGAAATTGTAATTCGGAACTGGCTTCGACAGTCTGCCGAATTGTGAGGTTAACCGCTAGGGCAATTCCTGGCTATCGCCTATCGTTGCTACGCAACTGTTGCTGCCGACCTGAAATTGCTAGCAATCGAATTGAGCCTACTAGAAAGCTAGCAACAACCGCCGTTTGGGGCTGGCTCGCATGTCTTTATCACTACGATGGACGCATCCGGCAAAATCGTTCAACTTTTACATCTCCGCTTCCCGATACCCAGCAGTAACGCGCTCTAAGTGCAACAAAGGTGGGATGGAAAACGCCATAGCCGCTAGCAACTTAGATGTGAGAATTCAACATAGCAAGGGGTTTCGCGATGAGATTGCGCAGCAATTGCAAAAGCCACACACGATCGACTCGTCGCACATTGCGGATGGCATTGGCTGTGGCGATAGCCAGCAGCTCTTGGGCTAGCGTTTCGGCTGACTCGCCACTTCCGGTTTTGCCCGGTCTCGCGCCGTCAGCAAACTCGTCGCCGACGGAACTGCTCCCTTATCCGTTTGGCCACACCTTGTGCGCCACGTCCGCGGCTGATCAAGGGAATTTAGTTGACCGCGATGCGGCGGGTCGTCAACTAATCAAATTGCTTGGATTGCAAACTCGCTCTCGGTCGACGGTGACGCTGCCCACGGCAACTGCGGTACGACCTCAGCATCCATTGTCGGTCGCATCCTCCGTGGTTGGCACTTCCACACCCACGCCGCTCAATAGCGTCGTAATGGCATCGGCCACTTCTTCTGAGTCACCTGCGCTTGAGTCCCAGTCAACAGCCAATTCGCCAACCCTGCCGACCTCGCCAACTTTACCGGCGCTCGCAACACAACCCAAGCTCCCCACAACGAATGGGGCGTTGGCTGAGACCACGTTAAGCGAATCGTTTTTGGATATCGAGATCCCATCGGATGTAGCGATCCATGCGACGCAGCTTCAAGGTATCGTACAACCGTGCGAGCCACCGTCGCTGGCGGGCTCAGAATCGATCGCACCTACTACGGACCAGTGTGTTACCAAATCCAAGCAACCGGAATTGGTTCGGGCCACCAAACCGTTAATCGTAGCGTCAGCGTCGCCCAGCAAGGTGGCTTCGCGTGGTCCGACGACATGGAACCTTAACGACTCGTCAGACGATACGACCACCACTGGTCGCGGAGCGGTGTTGCATTTGAGTAGCGGTTCGGACGCAGTCGATCTAAAGGCCAACACCGCCCCGAATGCGAGCAAGACAGTTTCCAGAACGCCAATGCAAGTACGCATCGAGGGGGAACCCGCGCCAGTTCTGGAGGGCTTCAGCGACAACTCCGTTGGAATACTCCGACCGGCTGCCCCCATGCCGATGATGGACTTGTCCACATCGACAATGCAGACCGCGTCGGCCAGCAAACTACAGCCAGTGAAAGCAGTCCTGGCGTCACGCAAGACTCCCACTGCCGCACACGACACACTGAGCGATCAAGCCGCCAGCCACGCTCCCCAGGGTTCGGGCCAGCCGCTGACGGTGGGACTACAAGCATCCAACGCAATATCGACCGAATATTCGATTGCCGAGTTGTCGGTGGAGCATCCCAACATTTGTCAACTGCTCAAAACCAGCGACCGTAGTGTATCAGTGATTGGCATGCGCCCCGGTACGACACGTATCGCGCTGATCAGCTACGACAGCCAAGGAGAGCGGCAGGTCGATGTGCGGGAAGTGTCGGTGGGTGAGAGCGCGCCCACGGAAGTCAATCTCCCCACCATCGTCAAGGAACTTTCGCAAACGGTCAAACGCATGTACCCAAAAAGCGATGTGCAAATCATCGCCTACGAGGACTACGTGATGGTGCGAGGTTATACCAATTACGAAAGTGATGCGAAGAAGATCTTGTCTTTAGTGCGCAAGACTTCGCTGGCTCCCGTGGTTGACCAATTGACTACCAGTGAAAACTAGCGCGCCGACTAGCAGCCCCGCTGGGATAACCGATGGGGCGAACAACCAGCGACCAACGTGAATTTTTATAGCGTCTGAGGAGGTTTGACCAAGCTTGCGAGCTTGACCAGACAGCCTGAGCACGTGACCTACTAGCAAGGATGCCATTTCGAGGATTGCCATGCGTAAAATCCTAGTATTACCACGCAACGGAGTCGCCGCGCTGCGAGCGGCGTTCCGCCAAGTCAGTCTAGCCGCATTCGGAGCCAGTCTAACGGTCACGTTGTGCGGTTCCAGCGAGGCCATCGCGCAGACGCACGCTAACTACGTGACGCCCGCCGCTGCCATGAACTACCAGGAGGCTCCAGTCTCTGGACAAATGCCTCAAGGGTTATCCAACTTGGCGGCCTCCGACGCGAGCTACTCCCTCTCGTCTGATGCGACGCAGGTTCAACCCGCGTCGTACTTGGGTGGCATGGGCAACATGTTGAATTCCGTCGGAGCGGGGAGAGGCTACGGCCCAACCGATGCCTGTGGAACGCCGGGCTGCGACGTTTCGTGGTACGCCAACTACGATGCGCTGTGGTTGCGACGCGGGAATGACAAATATTTTTCCCTGTCGCGCAATAGCTACCTACCCGACTTCGACTATGAGTTTGGTGGGCGTTATACCGTCGGTAGTTTGCTCGATTGCGTCAACGGTTGGGAAGGTGTGTACACTGGTCCTTTCGATTGGCAACGACAAAACGCGGTGCTCGGGGCTGGCAACTTGCAGAGTCGCTTAGTTCCAAATGGCGGCTACACGGCTGCTGAGATTGACACATTTAACAACGCCAACCAACATGTTCAAGCTTGGCGTTCGAAGCTCAACAGTTTTGAACTCAATCGACGCTGGTGGACTTGGGATGTGTTGTCCACCATGATTGGCATGCGATATGTCGACTATCAAGAGGAATACCTGTTCTTGTCCGACAGCGCTCGTGGACTGGGGCAATATCAGAACAACGTCAATAATCGCATGGTGGGTGCTCAGATCGGTGCCGATATCCTCTATCCGGTCAGTCTGCGAGCTAACTTTGGGATGCGTGGTAAGGCAGGGGTCTACGCCAACTTTGATGAGCAGCGGGTATTCTTGCAAAACGGTGCGACGACCATACTTAACGCCGGGGACAACAGTGTCGACGTGGCTGGCTTGATCGAGATGGGAGTCTTCACCAACTACCAGATCGTCCCCAGCGTGAGACTAACGGCTGGCTACGAGTTCTGGTACATGCCGGGCATTGTCACAGTACCAGGCCAAGCACCTCAGTTTATTAATCCGTCCGCCGGAACACGTGTCGACAACGACAACGAATTGTTCCTGCACGGTGGCAGCGTGGGTGTGCAAGTGCTGTTCTAGCACATAGGCATCCGCAAACCAAATCGCGATTCGACGCGGCCCTCTCACCGAAGGTCGCGTTTTTTCGTAGAGAGTTGAGCGGCGGTAAGCATCGTGCGGAAAAGTACAGTCGTAGCTACGTTCGCCAGAACGTCGACCCACTCGCTGGCGCGTCGAGCTGATATTGGACCGAAACACCAACGGCCCGCACAAGACAATGCGAATGGTGTTAGAATGAGTGCTCTGTCTACTAAGAGCGCGCCCTGTCACACACCATCCCTGAGCTCAACATGCTGCAACATTTCTTAAAAGCGTGGACGAACAATCGAGGAAATCTACTTCTCATACTAGGGACGATCGCTGGCATACTAATGTGCCTAGTATGGTATTTCCAGTTGGTTCCCGAAGTGCGTTTGATCACTAGGAATTTTAATAGCTCGCTCATTTCTAGAACGCAGCTTGCCGATCAAAGTCAGTTAGTCGTCACGCTTCGCATCCCAGCGCAGTCCCCGTCCGCTGAAGCGCAACCCGCACTCGAATTGCAGGCTATCGTCGAACTGCACTTGCCAACTGAAACCTTGCAACCCGATCAGTTACCTTTGCTTCTGCGCTCGGTGGCGCTGCGAAACGATGGCAAGCCACAAGTGGTGGTGTTTACCGACGTGCAGCCTAGAACCTATGCTGTGTTGGCTTATATCGACCTCAATCAAAACGAGAAATTTGATTTTGACGATGCGGGTAAGGCGACCGAACCCTATCGCTTGTCGCGCGGGACGGGTGAGATTATTCGTGAAACAGATCGCGTACCACACCCGCTCGATCTAGAACCGGCCGGAGTCGAAGCGGTATCCAAGCAAGCCACACTAGTCGAATTTGATTTTCGACAAGCGGCTAAGAAGTAGCTGTACGCTTCGCTTCCGAACGGTGAGCCTCCGATGCATGCCAACTCTAGCTTCTAGCTTCTAGCTTCTAGCTTCTAGCTTCTAGCTTCTTCCCTCACCTACTCTCGTCGCAGCGAAAACGTCATGTAATGCAAACCCGTTTCTTCTTCCACCAAAAACCCACCGCTGGGAGCTAGATATTTAGAGATGACGGAAAAGGGGGGAAGATCGTGTTTCTCCAACGCGCTGAGCAGAGCGCCAAAAAAACCATTGTTCTCAGACAATCCCTTGAGGCGTTCACGGTTTTTTGGATCGCGAGCCAATTCGTAGAACAACTGCAGCGACTCTTCGGGACGCGCAAAGGTAATCGCCGAGCATTCCTTCTCTTGCAATTGCGCCGCGATTCGATCCGAGATCAGTTGATACTCGAGCGATTCGCGAAGGGCCGGACTGACTCCAGCCGCACAATCGGCCACTTGTCGCATCATGTACTTGCTGTCGGAGACGACCACGTAATCATCGATGAAGGCCACGCAGATTTCGGGTTGACGAATGGCCGACTCGGGGGACTGCTGGGCTGGTCCAACTTTGAAAACTTGCGCGGTCAATTTGCCGAATCCCTCAGTCGTCACCTCAAAACGCTTCTCGACTTCGGCCAGCAATTTGGGGAGGACGGTGTTCTTCACATACTCTGGATTCCGTAGACGAACCGCGTAAACGTTGGAGCCACTATTGATCCGCACTGGCCGCACGAAGCCTTGCACAATCGTGATGCGACCTTCCAGGTTATCTAAAATGTCGCGACGCAAATCGAGATCAAGGCGTTGATTGATGCGCTCAAAAACGTTTTTATCCAACCCGTCTTCGCCGTAGAATTGGTTGTACAACCGCTCGATACCTTGCAGCGTCGAAGCCAAATCCCAGTTGATGGTCGAATAGCCTGCCACCGAATCAGGAATCCAATTCTCTGGTGTGGTCGAACCCGACTTGGGACGGAGCAGACTCAGCACACCACGTCGCGGGCTGCTAAGTGAGAGATGTAGGTGACTGATCGAATCGAAATCGGGTGGAGCGATAATCGTACTCCCTCCCACAGCTTCGATACCATCGATCCCCAGCGCGGGAATCATGGCCAGCGCCATTGACGTTCCAGCATTTCTGGGGACTAACTGACGAACAATCTCCAGTGGATCGGCAAAAAAGGAAACCTGCGGGCGTTCGCCTGCGGTCCCCACGCTTCGCGACATGATCGCCGTGAACTTGCGATTATCGGCTAACGAACTGCTGTCAGCGGCTTGCCCCAACCAACGCTCGGCTAGCTGCTCGAGGTAATCGGCATCGGAACAGCCCACGATCACACCGTCGTCGATGAAGTAAGCGAACTGTTGTCGACGTCGATCGGGATTCTGATAGCGATGCAACGTTAAGCGATCGACACTTTTTTCTTCGTGGACCATGTTCTTAGCCGCCTCGTGCATGCGTCCCAAGATGACCTGTACACTGGCAATCTCCTGTCCGGCATCGAGCACGATAGCCACGGCGGGCCCGCTAGCGGGCGCGCGGGAACTTTCCCCATCCTCATCGCTACGCCCGCGACTTGCCGACGGGTTGCCGCGATCGTTGGGGAGGAGCGCCACCGCCATTTCACCGCTGGGAATGGAGAGCAGTTCGTCGAGATTCAAACCGATGGCATCTTGCAGGGCAGCCGTGTTATTGACAAGTGACCCATAGAACTCAGCGAAAATAGGTTTGAGCTGTTCATCGTTGCCGAGCTTTCCAAGTGAACTGCGATCCAGGTCCTCCTTGAGCTGCCGCACATCGTCTACACGAAGATAGACGAGCGTTTTTTCGGGAAAGAGCTTCGGAGCCGTCAAACGTGGCGGTACCTCCTGCGCTCGGAGGGGCGAACCAGCTATCAGTAGCCCTAAAACAAGCATGGGGAAGGCGGTTAGGAGACGCGTGCTGCGTAGCATCTGAATTCCGATCGTACTGGGTTATCACAGGCGGTTAATATCAATTTTAGCCCCGAAGGCGGCTCGGCAGTAGGGAACGGTTGGTATCCTTTTGTATAGCTCGACAGTTAATCAATTTGCGGTGGGGCCAATCTGCGGTGGGTTATCAACTGCGATGGGCTATGCTGGTCAACGCGAGGTTAAAGCTCTGCCAAGGGCCCTATTATCGCTTCAAACTGTTCTCTGACTGAATTGCAAGAATTGAGTCCCCCGGGGGTCGATAGTAAATCGAAACCGCAACTAGGCGATTCTTCGCTGGTATTCAACAAATATTGCGAGAATTTGGCGTTTTCTCAAAACAACAATACGTCATTTGGGTTTAATAGAAACTGTACCAATGAGTTCAAGCCCGATTGCGTTTGTACTCGATTACGTTGGACCTCAGTTGCTCAGCCCCGCTCTCCAGGAGATCTAGCATGATTCGCTCCCTCATATTCACTTTCGCAGTCATGTCGAGTCTTCCGTGCTTTACAGCTCGTTTGGCACTAGCCCAGGTAGCATCGGCAGGTGGACTGCAGAATTTCGGATTGGGGAGCATGCAAGGCTTCGGTTCGCAAGGAGGGACCACTGGCGGTCAGACTGGCGGACAAACGGCTGGACTGTCATCGCTGGGGGCCTTAGGAGCCGCGGGAGGCCAAACAGGGGCTGGCACACAATCCGGACTCGGTACAACTATGGGCGGCGGCGGCACCTTCGGCAGTTTTGATGCTAGCTTTGGTGCTACGCAGATGGCCAGTAGCCTGGCAACGGCAGCTGCGGTCAGTCGCGCCACTTCCTCCTTAAGCGCAGGACGTGGCGGTTTTGGAGGAGGCTTCGGAGGAGGCTTCGGTAGTGGAGGACGCGGCGGCTTTGGTAGTGGCTTTGGTGGACAAACCAATCAACCAGAAAACAAGATCCGAGCCGTCGTGCGACTTGGCTTTCCGGTCGTAGGACGAACCAGTAGCGCCACCGCGCAGATGGTCACTGAGCGCTTTTCGAAAATGCCATTGCCGCGTAGTTTGAGTAACGTACAAATTACCATGGAAGGGAGAACCGTAGTTCTCCGTGGCCAAGTCGACTCGCTCGAAGACGGTAGTTTGGCCGAACGCCTTCTCTCGCTGGAGCCTGGCATTAGCGACGTTCGCAACGAACTATTAGTTGCTGGTCAACCGACGAATTCCACGGAAGAAGTTCCAGCCCCCATCCCAGCGCGCTAACTTGGTTCGCGTTGCACGGGTAACCAGTGCAAGCCCGATGCGCCAGCGAGGAATTTGAGAGAGGCGCTGTTTGAGAGAGACTCCGAAGATACTCGTTTTAGACGCGGAGTTGCGGAGAAGTTTCGCGGAGAGTGGAAAAGCCGCCGGAACAGTAAAGGTGACGATGTGATTTCTAGTTCGGTTTGCCGCACAATTCTGCGGCCACTGGACTTAGACCTCTGAGCGGTCACGTGAGTCTAATCTTTCGAAAAAGTCGCTCTGACTCCGCAGTTCCACTTGGCAACCGGCAAAGGCTATTTCCCGCTCGATGCTTGAACGTGCCAAGGTTGATGAGCAAAGGGACTGGTGGCTTGCACTCCATAGCTCAAACTGGGAGGTACATGGCCCATGGGGATACCGGGCAAACCTTCCGTCATGAGCTCAGTCGCGTTTGAGTAACCGACTTGGTCTACCTGTGGGAGCGTTAAGTTCGGCAATGCACCTGCACCCGCCGCAGTTGGTTGCAGCGCTGAACTGGTCTGATTTGGGGAGTACTGATTTGGGGAATACTGTAAGGAGGAGTGCTGCGCAGGTGTTTGTAGTGCAGGGGGCTGGTATTGAAAACCCGCGTTGGACGCTGAGCCGAGCGTAAAGCCTGCTGCGTCATTTGTTGGGCCAGAACGCGGTCTACCCAGCGTTCCAAGTGCAGGAAGTTCAATGGTGGTCGGCTGCGTTTCTCGAGTGCGTTGTGGAAGTTTACCCGCCGGGTTAGTGGAGATGGTTTGTTGCTGATAGGAAACCGTCTGAGTCGTGGCGGCTGAACCACGAGCACCGTCGAGCGAACGTCCCGGCAAAAATAGTTTCGCTGGCGCGCCTTGCACGATAGTCCCGTCGAGTCCTTTGAAGGTGGGAATCAAAGTGATTTCAGCCCGCAAGCCATCCGCTGCGTCCCAGGGAATCCAGATACTGTAAGAAGCTCCCAAGTCGGTGGGACTGAAGTGGCTTGTCAACTGTTCAGCGGTGAAGGCAAAGGTTTTGTCAGCCTGAACTTGTTCCGATTCACCAACCATGGGATCGCCGCGATAGCCATGCACTATCAACTCCCCCTCCACCGGAACCGCTTGCGTGCGATCGTTGTAGAAGAAGACACGGCCACCGAAACCGCGTGTGGGAGGCTTACCAGTTACGGTCAGCACGTCTGGAGACCAAATCACCGAGATGGTATTAGGTTTTTGATATTCCTTCTTCCACAGCTTGCTGATCGACCAAGGCTGTTCGTTGCTCTTCTTGGTTTTTCCATCGAATACACTACAGCCAGAGGTAGCCGCCACCACTCCACAGGCGAGGCCGACGAGCGCTGCTGTTCTCAATTGCGATGTTCTCACTTGCATGATACCCTACCGTCGTGATGGACTCTGAGTTGGACGACGCCACATTCTGCCACAATACAGCTCAACACACCCGTTTTGAGGTTGCGCATTCAATATTTGCTCGACGCGTCAGCGAGTAGGTCGCAGACGTGTCGATTGTGTGGAGAGCGACGTCCAACGAATCCACCGACCCACTCGCTGACACGTCGAGCTGATATAGCCGTTGAATTTAGCGAACGAACGCTGTCCTAGTTAGTTAGTAAGGCGTACGTTGAACGGGTGCTCCACTTGGGGGCTGCGACGCGGGGGTCGAGCTATAGCTGGCGGGCCGAAAGATCGGACTGTTAGGTGTCATGCCAGCGTTGGTTTCAAGACTGGGTGCCTTCGCCGACTCGATGACTGAGTTCGTTTCTTGGCCCAGGGGAATCCCCTCAATCATCATCGGCATGTTTGGCAAGTAGGGCGCCTGCATGTACTGTCCTGAATGCGGAGTTGCGCGATCCTCTATGACAGTGGGTTGCATATCGGGATAGATGGTGGTACTCCTGGGTGGTCCCCACAGTCCGTTGCCACCTGTTAAACCGACATCGCCGTGCACATTGAGCACGTCGGCCAAGCACCAACTCATGCGCGACGACGCTACCGTTTTGACTGTTTCATAGTCCGCATCGCTTTGAATGATCCTCGGCGTCAACACCACCAACAATTCGCGGCGTTGATCGGTTTCGGTATCGAAACGAAAGGCGGCTCCCACCCAAGGGATGCTCCCCAGGATTGGAATTTGCGAGCGTGTATTGGAGCGGCTCTTGCTTATCAAGCCAGCGAAGACCACGGTTTGCCCCGAATAAGCACTGACAGTAGTCGAGGCCTCAATCGAGTTGATAATTGGCGAGCGAATGACCTCGCCGTTGGGTCCGAAGCCCACGGGAATACCGGAGTTAATATCACCGAGACTGGAATTCTGGACTTGCACCTGCATCAAAATCAATCCGTCTTGATTGACGCGTGGCAAGATTGCCAGACCAAGTCCCACAGGCGTATCGACAGCGTTGATCGTTTGACCAAACGTTCCCGCAGTGACCCCTTGCACGCGAGGTACCTGTTGTCCCACCAACGTGGAAGAAGTGCGGCCATCCATGGTCGTTACCTGCGGATTGCTCAACACTTGCAAGCGCCCCGAGGTTTGAAGTGCACGAACCAGCACGCCGACAGCTTCGCTAGACGCCGAGAGGACCAACCCTCCCACTCCGGCCGCAGTTGTACTGGCGCGTCCCACACCGAAACTACTGAGTCCTTGCCCTGCCACACTTTGCGTCTGCCCCACGCCTGCACGTGACGGGCCGGTTAGCACGTTGCCCACATTGAAGACGGGCGAGCCAAGTGTTCCACCAGTTGCACTTTGACGATCGAACAACAGTCCATCTTGGATTCCCCATTCGGCCCCCAGTTCAAATCCGTCATCCAACCGGATTTCCGCAATCAGCACCTGAATCTCCACCAACGGTGGACGGCGATCGAGTCGGTCAATAACTTTCATCATCGTTTCGTAGTAGCGCGGCGTGGCACTCAAGATCAGACTGTTGGTATCGGGGTCCGCCACCACAAACACTTCGCGATCAACTTGGTCAAAGACGCTAATGAATTGGTTGGTTTGCGTCAAGAGTTGGTTGACACTTCGCTGGGACGTCAAATAGGTTGTCAAAGCGTTGGCCACCGACTCGGCGGTGGCGTTCCGCAACCAGACCACTTCCGTTCTTCGATTTTCAACACCCTCGATATCCAGACGATACAGGAGAGCCTCGATCACTTCTAAGTCGGAGGAGGAGCCACTAACAATAATGCTGTTCGTCCGGATCTCAGGCGTAATACTTAGTTGCACCAATGAGCTGTCGCCACCGGCGGTCAGAGCGGCCTGATTTAAATTCCCAAGACCAAACAAGCCGCCATTAGTGCTTTGGCCAGCGGTTACCTGTAGGCCGTAGAGTTGTTGCAGCGTCTGTGAAAGCTGTGTGGCGTCGCCATTTTCGATCGGATAGACCTTGATCTTCGCTTCCGCGCTGGGCAAACGATCGAGCTCATCGATCAGCTTGGCAATCAAGGCCATGCTCTGTGCCGGTGCCCGAACCAACAGCGCATTGGCAGAAGCATCAGAGGTAACCACCACACCCGCCAAGATACCACTCTCAACTGAAGAACTGCCGTCTTCCCCCACGATCGTCAATTTTCCGCTGGGAGGTGTGGCTTGTGAGTTACCGGCCCCTTGGGTATCGGTTGGTCCGCTGATCACGGCTTGGATGGTTTCCTGCAATTCGTCCGACAAAGTGTTCTTCAATCGAAAAACTCGCAGACCGCTTTGAGCAGTGGTGCTTTCAACGTCGAGCTCAGCGATGAGCTTCTCTACTTCTACCATTTCACGCGGAGCGGCTTGCACGACCAGCGAATTGGTGCGGTAGTCGGAGAGTATTTTCACCCGTGTTCCCAAACCAAGCCGCGTTTCCGTATTGTTACCTGGGGTGTTGACGAAAAATTCGCGAATCCGTGTTTGCAGGTCTTCACTCGAGGCAAACTTCAGCGGAATCACTTTCAATTGATCTTGCGGGCCGAGCGGTTGGTCAATCTTGCCGATCAACTCCTTGACCGAGTTGACCACTTCCTTGCGTCCAATCAATAGCAGCGCATTGGGTTGTCCCAGGGCGGTGATGCTGACAGTCCCTTGCCGTGGAGCGTAGACAGCAGCGTAGAGCTCAGTGACCAACGTGGCTACCGCTTCCGCGTTGGCGTGCTGCAGTTGAAACACTTCAACTTCGGGTTGTGTTTCCTTGGCTTGTTTCTTGATCTCTTCGATAACCTTCAATGTGCGTTCAACGTCGCGTTTGTTACCGCGAATGATGACCAGGTCAATCTCTTCGATGAATTCGATTTGCACATCGCCAAACAGACCGCTATCGGCGCCCAGCGAATCGATCGAGCCCATGGCCATGGCTCGTTCGTCGTCACCAATTTCGACCTGGGCCGTGGTTTGCCCGTCACCAGACTGCCCGCCACCAGCTTGATTGCCACCAGCTTGATTGCCACCTTGATCTTGGATGGTGGTCTTGATCAATTGCATCGCGCGACGCACGCGGCGTGGTTCTGCCGGGGTGAGTGGTATCACTTGCGTCAAAAGATTGGGATCGGACTGGCCTTGATCGAGGCTATAGACGACTTGCGTCCAGCCCGCCACGCTGGCTCCACTCCCCAATAGACTAACTTTGTTTAGACGACGATCGATTTGGATCACATCGGATCTGCCGGTCGTGTTGACGATTTGCAGATTTGCCAATTCGCCATTTCGCTCGGTAGTCATCGATAATCGATTGCCAGCCAATCGCTGAATCGAATCCTCAAGCTCGCGCCAACTAAGGTTTCGCAAGTTGTATCCCTGTTGCTGAGTCGAGGCGAGACTCACGCCACGATCACCAACTGGGATGTTATGCTGGCGAAGAAAGCCTGAAATTTGCGCCGCGATCTCGCGCTGTATGGCATCGGGTGCCATGATCATCAGTTGTCCCGTGTAGGGATCGGTGGTGACGCGCACGTCGGCATTGGTGTGATAGTGAACTTGCACCTGCGCACCGACCGTCCCGATAAATTCCGATGGCACTTCGTAGGTTTGCAAGCGCGAGGTGGAAGCGGCTGACATGGCCTGTGCCATGACCACGGCTGGCTTATCGGCACTCGCGTTCGCAGTCTTGGCTTGTCCATACGTCGGCAGTGGCGGCACAAGCTGTCGGACTTGTGCCGAAGCACTCGATCCGCTCCAAACAGAACTCGCCACGAGACTCCCCAAGAGGATGGCTCGCGTCCAACGCCGACGACTCTGTTTCGATTCGCAATGCTTGCGCAACATCCTGTCTCTCCTAAGCCATTCTGGAAATGCAGTCCATCGTGCGCAGGGAAGACGCGCCCGATAAAACATCCCATCGGCATAATCGTCATAATCCTACGGCTAAAAATCAGTTATAAAGAAGTTGTAATCGCCACAAACGCCCAGCACACCGCAGATAACCCAACTTAAGCTTCGAGCGTAAATTGCTTGCAATCGGAAGCATCGCAAGTTGAGCAGGGAGCTCGCATTTGATGCCGGACATGTGTTCCTACGGTCGAGTTCCCCATCTTTTTGCCGCACATCTTTTTGTCGAAACAAGGCTCTTCAGAAGCATATGTGCCGACAAAAACATGTGCGACAAAAAAATAGGCAAGGCAAATACAAACGATGTCTAGCCCGAAGCGGCTTGACCTTGCTCCATGCATTTTGTTAGGGTTTTTTGAAAAGTGGGGGATGTCCCCGCTCTGCGACGAACATGACACACGGATGCGGTTCGTGGTTTCCAATGGACAACTAATTTCGACTTTCAATAAGTCGGTCGGATCTCGGAGAATTCTCCCTGGGACCGACTGGTGGCTGCTCTGCTGCGCTGTGATAGCACTACCAACCGTTGGCTGTCGCCGCTCTGTTCCCATCCATGTCTGGCATCCTCCGCAGGCTACAGTTCCGATCGACGGACGCGTGGCAATAGCACCCATTGCTGGCAATCGACAACTAGCCGAGAGGATTGAACAGGCACTATTGTCGCAACGCCCTCAACATCGTTCCGACCTAGCTCTGTTTACTCCACAGCAATTGCTGGAAAGCTCGGCTGTCCGCTTGGCATCAACGGCTCTGCTAACCAGTGATGTGCTATCGATTCAAGCGGCTCGCGGCTTGGGAGCCAGCGTCTTGCTGCAAGGTGAAATACTCGACGCGGACATCGATCTCCAACCCACCCAAGAAAAGCCCAAGGTGGTCAATTGGAATCAGGCCTTCTTCCGCAAGCCAGAGGATCAAGTCAAACACGAAAAGATCCTGATGTCGTGGCGCGTGATCGACGTATCAACCTCGCGCACGCTAGGAACCGCTTCGTTCAATTTGGAAACACAAGCGGCGATTAAGCAGTATCCTGAACTGGATTTCGTCGAACATGATCAAACGCAATTATTGATCTCCGCCAGCGCCCGCGAGTCGTGGAAGACGGTCGCTCCGTTCGTTACCAAGGACCAAGTCCGCTTGGCAGTGCCGTGGTTGCAACCCGGTTCCTTCACTGTCAGGCGTGGAGTAGCGGCGGCCAAGAAGGGGAACTGGGACCTGGCCCAACAACGCTGGGAGCGCACCGCGAAGTTCTTTTGGTTCAATTCGGCAGCCCATCACAATTTGGCTTTGGCTCACGCAGCGCGCGAAGATTTCCCCGCCGCCAAAGAAGAATTGCAGAAGGCGACAGGGCCCCTATCGCTGCGTCTGCCGCCGGAAACATTAGTGTGGCTCGATCAACAACATCGCTACCACAATCAATCGCTCGGGTTAGGGACTCCAGTCGAAGGCTGGTCGTTTCCTGATCTCGCTCCACAAACCGAGGTAGCGTCTGTCCCGACGGTCGACGTGGCGACGCTCCCTTGGTGGACCGCCTTACCGCTAGCCAAACCGCCCGGTTGGACTTGGCAAGGTTGGCTCACCCAACCCTGGGCATTTTAAGAACCGTGTTGCAGCGTGCGAATCTGACTCGGGCGAGCGAATGAATGCGGCCTTACTTGCTCCAGTTCATCCCCTGCGATCCGACGTGATAGTTATGACACTGCGTGCAACCGTCGTCGGCGGCTCCAGGCCGATGACAAGCGGCGCATTGATCGAGTCGCATCCCTATGAATTCGCTCTCCAAATACTTGCCGACCGTGTGCGTCAGCATACTGGGGGATGTAACCAACAACTCTTGCGAATTCGTATCGAAAAGCTGTCGTAAACTATGTGGCCGGTCTTTCTGGAAGAGATGGCAATAACGACAATTTGTAAGCACTGGGAGCGTCAAGTGGGGCGTATGATCGAATTTGGTGAATTGCCGCACCGACTGAGGACGTTGCCAGCTTGTCCAGCGAACAGGCTCCTCCGTGGTATTCAACTCAGAGTGCAACAAATGGCATTGCGTGCATCCGCCTGGTACCGCCACGCCGTGCGTCAAATTAGACAGTCGATGCGGGGTTGACCTCTCAGCAACATGGCCAAACTCAACTTGGCCAAGCTCACCTTCATCGATGTGAGTGTGTGCGTCGATCAAGGCGATGAACTCGGCCCAAGCGGCCAACGTTGGATCGGCATGTCCTCGCGGCATGTAGCGCAACGCCAACAATTCGTGATCGAGATACCATCCACCCGCCGCGACATGCACCGCACCTCGCAGTTTGGTTAGCGTCTTTCCAGCTGGTGGAATCTCGAGTTCAATACTACTCAATGGTTCCGCCAGCGGTTGAGACAGCAAGTCATCATCGGTCGCATCACCCAGTAGACTATCCTGATCGTCGGTCAACAGTTGCTCGGCTGGCATGAGTTGACTGGCCAACTGCATAGGTCGAGCGACCCCTCGAGATTCATGTTGCGCGATCGCCGAGGAATTGCCGAACCATTTGAGTTCCATCTGGCGAAACAGATCGGGGGGGATCCCCTGACTCAGGGCTTCGATCAGTTTTTTCTCATGCGGGAGCAAGTCGCGATCCAAGGCATTGGTGGCCGTGGTGTTCAAGCGACGTTGCCAAGCGGCCTGTCCCTCCGCAGCCACTTCGGTAACCAAGCGGTGAATCCCAAGAGCCAGACTACGAGCTATCGCTGCGCGAACTTGGAGATCATCGCTCACCTCACTCAATTTGCCACTCGCTGGCAACTGTGCCAACGCGACGTGGAGTTCCACGTCAGCAGCCAGTAACAAACGCATGGGAACAGAGATCTCTCCATCAACACCGAAACGTGCCGTCGTGGGCCAATCGCTCAATCCAAAGGACTCCGACTGGGGATCGGCTGGCTCCAGACTGGGCAATTGCAACAAGGCCCAGCCATTTACAGTCGCCGCTTGAATGGCTTCTTGATGGCAACCGCCACAGGCTCGATCAAAGCCAACAGTTCGAAAAACGGAACCCAGATCTCCTGACTTCCCTTGGTCGACGTGGCAGCCTCCACAGTCGAATTTTTGATTTTTGGTACCAAAGTGTTTTTGCTCGTGAGCGCTATGGTCGAAAGCGACCTGACGTGGCCGGCGATAGGGATAGTTTTCAAACTGCGGATGACCGTTGGCTAGGCTCGGAAACTTGCGCTGATGACAGGACTGGCAGCTCGCGTCGGAGCTAGCGGTCAGATCAAAGGCTGCTCCATGGTGTTCAATGTGACACAGTGCACAATTGGTTTGCCTGATTTCATGTGGCTCCTCCTGCGCTTCGGTCTGTTTCCATTTGGAAGTCAGCTTGACCAACTGAGCGCGCGGCAAGTCATGGGGACTTCGCAGCGTTGCGTCAGGCAAATGTTGAGTGTGACAAGTCAAACACAGTTCATCTTGCAGTGTCCCTGCCGCAATTCCTGAATGCGAACTGGGATGACACAGGCTGCATCGCTCTGACACCAAGTGATTCCCCAAAAGCTGAGCATGCTTCTTCGTCAGCGCACCCGGCACGAAGATCGCTTCGCGTTGGGGTAGCGACATGCATAACAGTAGCAGGCCCGCCGTTAAAATCCCCACGTTGAGCATTAAAGTTTGTCTCCAATACCAGTCAGCGCGCTGCGGGATGCACGGCCCCAATTCAACATGCGACGGGAGCTCAGGGACTCTCCGTAGCTTAGCCAGTTCGCAGGCGTGCCTGCAGCTACACTCTTCGTGGCAAGTGGCATTGTCGACCGGGCGCACACGATCCGTTCGGACTTGACAACAGGCACCTTTTTCGTCGGGTCCCTCTGTACAACCCAATCCAATGCTTCCATAGCCACACACCCACTTGGCATGTGGATTGGGGCGCGCGTCGGTGGTTTGCTTCATTCTCAGCGGAGCACTCACTACAGCGCTCCTTGGAAACGGTACACCAGCACGACATGCACGCCGATCATTAGCGCCAACCCCCACGTCAGTGAGACATGCAGGGCCACCAGCCACCGCAGGCGAGTTTGCAGCGCGTATTGATAATCCAGATCATCTTTGGTCATGACCATCGCCGCCAAGGAACTGCGACTGGCGTTTCCTGGCTCAGCCAAGTAACGCTGCAGATCATCGATCTCGCGTAGTAATCGTCGACGTTCTATGCCACTGGGAAGCAGATGGTAGAGCCATCCACGCGGAGATTGAAAAAACGGAAGGAGCCGCTGCTGATAGTACTCGGCCAAAGTCGCCCCTTCCCCCAATTCCGCCGAGGCGAGTGCCGCCGCGTGTGCTTCGCGAGCCACCGCGGCGCGAAGCACTGGTATTTGTTCCAGCCGATGATCGACGGGGATCGAGGCGAGCTTCCGTGGTGTGCGACGACTCATCACGCCCAACACAATTCCACTTACCGCCACGATTGCAAAGCAGGTAGCCAAGGCGATTTCAAAAAGCCCCCGTACCGGCCAGCCGATGTGCATCAAAAATACGATACTGGCGAATGTTCCCAGGTAGACATGAAACTGCAACCAGATCGCCACGCGTCCCAACCGCTGGGCAATGAATTGCTTGCGGGCCGTCAATAGATAAAGCGCGGCGGTGGATACCAGTAGCGTCCAACCGGTGAGCGTCGAGGCGTCTCCCAAGTGATCGCGGGTCGATTGTACGGCCGAAGCGGTCAGCCCCACCGCGAGTAGCGTGATGGTCATGCTTAATGTTCGTCGCATGCGCTCTTTCATTTAGCTCGCCTTTCGCTCCATCCACTGACTGACTTGTCCAATCTCACTGAGATCGATGCGGACCAAGGCATCATGCGGGCACGCCGACTGACAGGCTGGCTGGCCTCCATGCCCCACGCAGAGATCGCACTTTGAGGCTTGCAAGATAGGGAGCCCGCTGGCCTGGTCGACCTTGGCGCGCCCTTGACCATCACTGGCCGCAACCATCCGAATGTTATCGTAGGGACAACTCTCGGCACAGCTCTTACAGCCAATACAGGTTTGACTATTGATCTGCACCAATCCCGATTCATGATCGCGATGGATGGCACCGGTAGGACAGCCGATCATGCACACTGGATCTTCGCAGTGCATGCAGGCATGCGCGAACAACCATGGTCCATACTGCGGGCCCTCGCGAACAAAAACTGGTTGGCCTCCATGTGTCCTGGCGCAGGCGCGAACGCAATCGTCACAGCGCGTGCAGCGCTCGGTATCGATCACCATCGCTTGCTGGCCATTCATCAAACGTTGATCGACTAGAAACTCTAACAGTCCCGTCTCCACATTGTGCTCATGCGTCTCGAGCGGCGCATCGACTACCGGTTGCCCGAACTGGTAACGCGGCGAAACGATCAAGGCGGGCAAATCGGCTTGGCGTACATAGGGCAACACATGCTCGACCACAATCTGCTTGGGGATGCACAACGCATCGACGTAGCCGATCGCCCGCAACGACTCTTGATAGGGTAGGGGGGCGGAATCAGCATTCAGATAGTTGTGCGCCAATTCACGCAAGCCAAAGATTTGCCCTTTGCCCAAATAGGCGAGCGTGCGGTGTCCAGCTCCCTGCCGACGACTGAGCCTCGCGAATCCACCGCGCACAATCCACAGTCCCGTAGCGTAGCTCCCCTCTTCGGCAATCAGCGGCTCGCTAGCGATACGTTCCCGCGCGGGTTGCTTCGCTTGTTGGCGGTATTCCGCGTACCACTCCAAGTTGCCGAACGATTCCAACCGCGCCGCTATGACAACTTGCTGCAAACTCTCTTCGGGGATGAATCGAAAGAGCATCGTTTCCCGCAAATGAGAGCGCAGCACTCCACCACGATAACGCTCGTCGAGCAATTCTCGAAAGGCAGGATCTTGCTTGAGCAGCTTCAGCCCCTGCCAGCGAATCTCCAACACTACGGTCTCAGTTTCGGCTACTGCCGTGAATTCGCGCGGTGTTCGCGTCACGGCTGCCATCTCGCCGAAGAGCTCCCCCGCTTCGACCGAAGATGTCGCATGTTCCGCAATCACACCTGGTACGTCCTGGAGAAAGACTCGAGTTTCAGCCCCTTCGCCCCGATAACCCAACTCCTCGGGCTGGATCGGACTGGGAGCGGAGTGACCTCTATCCCGGGCTTGACGACGCGCATCGGGGCGCTGACTCGTTAACCGCTTCCCTTGCCGTAGCGTGCTCGATAGTAGCGATAGCCAACTACTTCGCGAACGCGATTGCGAATCGCTTTGAGCTAGCAATTGAGTCAAGAAAATACGAACGTTACCAGTGAGAACTAGGTAGGCCGTCCCACCATACTGCCCTTCGCGAAATACGACATCTCCCGGTTGAAGGTGTAGTAAACGTGCGTCATTGCGAAGGACATCAGCCAACGGAGTATTGCGTGCAAAGCGATCTTGATTCATCAGCGAGAACGGCAAACAGCCAAGCAACCATTGCACGTCTTCAGAGCTTATCGTCGTCGACAGCGGATGGTCCCAACGATCGGGACGTTCAACTTCCACCGATTCCATTGTCATCCGAGTAGCTTCTCAAAAGTTAAAGTTGCTGATCGCTCCGCAGTCAGTCGCTGTGCGGTACGCGTCTTATCGACCAACTTAGCATCGTGCGGAAAATAAGTGTCGTAGCTACGTTCGCCAGAACGTCGACTCCCTGCCGTCTGGCGACGGCAGCTACGATTAAGTCGCGACAGTTACTGCCCACACGATGCTAATTATCTCAATACTGGTGGCGATTCCGACCCTTCTGTCCCCGCACTACTGCTGTCGACTATGCGAGTTTCAACTTCCTGCTTGGCGTTGTCATAGAGGCGACTGCGACGATAGGCCTGGAACTCAGCACTTTGGCGTATTTTTCGGTCCTCGGCATCGAGTGGTTCCCCTCCGTTGACGACCGAACCGGCAAACCGCGTACGATCATAAATCGTCCCTTTCTGCCAGGGGCCGATCCCTAGCACCCAAGTATCGTGAGCATTGCTAGCCGACTTGGCGATTCCCGATTGCCAATAGGGTTCACGAGTCACGCGGTCGTAGGCGAAGACCGCCACCTTGGCCGCCCCCGATTTAGCCTCGTGCCGCGCGAAGGATATTTCAGGAATCGCAGGAATAACGGGTACGCCTGCTATGGCAGACGAAGCGGCCGACAAACCATTGCTTGCTGGAACACCGTAAATAACATTGTGACCATCCAGACCCAGCGCCCCCAATCGTGCTTCGGCCACCAGCTCCGCTTCGTCGCGACTCTCCACGATTTGCAATCCAGCACCGACCATTTGCTGCCTCAGCGAACTGATGACATAATCCGAATCGATCAACAACGGCCCTTTGGCAGTTTTGATGTAGGTCGAATCCAAATACACTTTTTTGCTAGCTAATGGACTAAAATCGAGCTTGGCGACCGTGGCATCCACCGCATCGCTCATCAGCAGTTGATCTGTGGCGGTATAGCTCTTCGTCGAGCCGCAACCTCCCAACGACAACGATAGCGCAATCATCCACCAGCCAATCGCATTAGATGGCATGAGAGTTTTTGTGCTAGCAATTGAGCGAAGTTCTCGGTGCATATTCGCGATTGAGGGAGGGCTACAGGTCCAAAACGGTGGGATTCTCAGCCGTTACAGTCTAAAGTTTGTCCGCGCGTGTCCAGAGCAGATAAGTCCACCGTTGTGTAAAATGACGTTCGTAGCTACGTTCGCCAGAACGTCGACTCTCGTAGCTACGTTCGCCAGAACGTCGACTCTTTGCGGTCTGGCGATCGCAGCTACATCAACACGACTATTATTTTCAGCACAATACTTACGCCTCAACGACAACAAAAATACTCACCATGTTTGCTCGGCTCAAAACGCTCACAACCATCCTCGATGGACTCATGCGTCGCTATCAAGCTCGCGTCCCGGACGTGCAGCGCGTTATTGATTTAATGCTTGCGCGAAATCTAATCCGCTCCGCTAGCGAGATAGAAAACGACCATATCGCCTTTCGCACGATGGGGGTACCAATGCTTGGAATTCAGTCGTTCGAGAAAATCTTTCTGCATTGCGGTTACGAGAAACGTGATCCGTATTATTTCGAAGGGAAAAAGCTCAACGCCTATTGGTACTCTCCCCCCGCTGAAAACTTCCCACGTATCTTCATCAGCGAATTGCGAGTTGCTGACCTGAGCGCAGAAGCACAGCAAATTATTCGTTCGTACACGGATGAAGTGACCATTGATCCTGTCGATGCGATCGATTTAGAAGACGGTCCAGCGATTGACGAATTCTTACATCGCGGGTTATGGCGGCGTCCCACTTGGAAAGACTACTCGCGTTTGATCGATGAAAGCGAGTATGCCGCTTGGGTCATCTACAATCGCTACTATTTAAACCATTTCACCATCAGCGTGCACAATTTACCCGCGCCGTACAACACCATCTCGCAATTCAATGAGCTACTGGAAGAGGCCCAAGTCAAACTCAACACTGCGGGTGGAAAGGCCAAACAGAGCCCCGACGGGTTGCTCATTCAAAGTTCCACGGTTGCCCAGACGGTGTCGGCCGATTTTGACGATGGCCAAGGTGGAAGTGAAGTTCACGCGATTGCCGGATCCTACGTCGAATTTGCCGAGCGCCGCGTCCTGGCCGAGTTCGCCGATTTGCCCACCGATCAAATTCGGCGTCACCATCGTCGCGATGGTTTCGAAGCCAGTAACGCCGACAAGATTTTCGAGAGCACCTTTCGCCAACAAACCAGATTATAAAAGGCCTAGAACAGAGGGCCAGGTGTTTTTAGGGCCGAAGGCCAGGTGTTTTTAGGGCCAAGGGCCAGGTGTTTTTAGGGCCGAAGGCCAGGTGTTTTTAGGGCCAAGGGCCCGGCAGATTATCTAGCCCAGCCTGAAGGGCTGGGGTGATAACGCCAAAACAAACGGTGTAGGGCTGAAAGCCCGGCAGATTCATAAATCGTTCGGGCCTTCAGCCCTATGCGTTGGTTCGCATCCCCGCCTCCCCAGGCCTTCAGCCTGGGCTAGACAATCTGCCGGGCCTTCAGCCCGAAAATCAACCGCAACCTCGATCGAAAATCAACCTGAAACCCGAAACCCGAAACCCGAAACCTGAAACCTGAAACCTGAAACCTGAAACCTGAAACCCGAAACCTGAAACCCGAAACCTGAAACCTGAAACCTGAAACCTGAAACCTGAAACCTGGAACCTGGAACCTGGAACCTGAAACCTGGAACTTGAAACTTAAAACTTAAAACTTGAAACTTGAAACTTGAAACCTAAAACCAATTCGCAACTTGCCTTAAACCGACCTCGGGCGATTCGAGGGGCCAATACTCCAATCCGACGTACCCGTCGTAACTGCTGGCCGCAATCGCTTCGAAAATAGCGGGGTAGTGCAATTCTCCACAAGTCAATTCATGCCGGCCGGGATTCCCTGCTGCATGAAAGTGCGCGATATTGTCAATGTTGGACTGAATATTCGTAATTATGTTCCCTTCGCTAATCTGTTGGTGATAGATGTCGAAAGTTACTTTGACCTGCGGACAATTCACTTGTTCGACAATCTCAAACGCCTCAGCGCTGCGTACCAAATAGTAGCCGACATGATCGACCAATTCATTGAGCGGTTCAATCGCTAGCGTCACGCCACTGTGTTCCAAAATTGGTATCGCTGCGCGTAGCCCTTCAATCAGACAAGCATGCTGTTCGTCGCGCGGCACTCCAGGGCGAGAGTCCCCCACCTGTGAAATCAACACGGGACACTCCAATCGCTGCGCAGCCTTCACGGATTGCGCCAGTCCATCCAGGTAAGCGGGTCTAGCCGCCGGATCAACCAGACTCACGAATTTGGTGCAACAGGCAGCGATTTTCAATCCAAGTCGCTCACGCGTCGCCAGCAGTGCGTCGAGATCCTTGTCCCACCACCTCCAGAATTCGATCGCAGGTAAGCCCGCTTGGGCCACCAATTCGATCGCCGCCTGCATCGGCATTTTTTCAAGCACGGCATCGATACAGACCGACGGTCTTAAACTCATCTCTTCAGCTTTCAGTTAAAACTATCGTACGTCAGGCTTTCTTGCCTGACTCAGGCACAAGTCAGGCAAGAAAGCCTGACGTACGGGAAAGCCTGACGTACGGGAAAAACTCTTCTATGTCAATTGTCGCAACTGCTCGACGGCGGAGCCAAGCATCTCAGCCGCTCGTTCAATTTCAAGCAGTGTATTGAATCGTCCAATACCAAACCGCAAACTGCTACGCGATTCTTCCTCACTCAATCCTAAGGCCTGAAGCACATGACTGGGAGCGGGATTGGCGCTGGTACAAGCGCTGCCGCTGCTGACCGCCAACTCTGGGCTGGCCATCATCAAACTTTGACCTTCAAACGGAAAAAAACTACAGTTCAAATTTCCTGGCAGGCGGTGTTTGGCATATGCCGGTTCTAAACTGGGACCATTCAACCGCACACTCCCGCAGCGATCTGCCAACAATCCAAACAATCGATTGCGTAGGCTGGCGATTCGAATTTGATCCGCAGCGAGCGAACTCAGGCAAGTCGCCAGCGCGGCTCGCATACCTACAATCCCGGGTGTATTGAGTGTACCGGAGCGAAAATTGTGTTGTTGTCCACCCCCTACGATTTGCGATTGCAATTTAACTCGCCTTTCGCGTCTGCGAACATACAGTCCACCAACTCCCTTAGGGCCGTAGAACTTATGGGCGGAAAAACTGAGAAGATCGACATCCAATTGATCCACGTCGACAGGGAGTCGCCCAACTGCTTGAGTAGCGTCAGTGTGCAGATAGCAGCCTGCCGAACGGCATAGTTTCGCAATATCGGCTAGCGGCTGAATGACGCCGATCTCATTGTTGGCCAACATGACACTGACGATGGCCGTGTCACCATCGATGGCTTTCTCTAAACTCGACATATCAACCAGCCCTGCGTCGGGTTCTGGTTGCGCGACGACGCGGACGTGTTCAACCGTAAAACCGAGCTGTCCCAGTCGCTGCAGGGGATCGAGCAACGCCTTGTGTTCGGTAGTCACGGAGACGATCTTGCGGCGAGTTTGGCGTGGATGCAAACAGGTGCCCAGTAAAGCCAGATTGTTGCTTTCGGTGGCACCGCTGGTGATCACGAGCTCGTCAGGGCCTGCGCCGATCATCGCCGATAGACTGGCGATCGCTTGATCGACGAGCTGAGCTACTTCGCGACCAGCGGCATGCGTCAAACTGCCAGCGTTGGCGAACTGTCGATCGAACAGCGGCAGCATGGCTGCTAGCGCTGATGGGTCAAGCGGCGTGGTAGCGTGATTGTCAAGATAAATCACAAGTGTCAGACACCTTAAAACAAATGATCGAGGCAGAGTTGTGACCACGTCTCGAAACTATCTCGCGACTGTTTGAGCTCGGCTAGGGGCTCAAAACCGCTGGCGACTAGGTCCTCCTCCTTGGCCCGGGCAGTGGCCGAGGGGAGCTTGAGCAAGTGAACCACCCCCAAGTGCACGCGCCCCACGGGTGAGGTATCGTCGTAAATGAATCCCAGCAACTGTTCTGTGTAGTCGCTGTCGATAATCATCTCTTCCGACAACTCGCGCAACATACCCGAGCGATAGAGGTCGTCGCCGTCAGCATCTTCGCGCGAGATGTGGCCACCGATCCCCACGCTACGCTTGGCATGCAGCCGTTTTTCCCCTTGCCCCTTACCCCGTGTGTATTGAAACAGGCTCGGTTGGCCCGCCACATCGGCTTGAAGTATCGCGTAGGGAATCAATTGCTTGAAGCTCGGATCCTCCTCGACACTGCTGCGCGGTCGAAACTCCATAAAGTCAGGATTGAGTAGAGCTTCGAATGCGTCGGGACAAAACGGTCGAAACCCAGTGAAGTCCCCCAGCAGCGACAGGCGACTCTCTGGAATTACTAGAACGTGTTCTTCAGTAGACAAGCGTGAGGTTCCTGTGGGAGCAAAATGTAGTTGGGATTGCTAGCTGTATAGCGTTACGCTGCGTTGGAATAAAGCTTTTAGTTCCGTTTTTCCGCACGATGCTACGCCTATTGAAAAAGTTAAACTGAGAAGTGAAAAATGCAAAATCATTTGAAATGGATGTTGTTTGGAGTGCTACTTGGGCGTTGGCGGTTTGGGTTTTGCTTGGTTGCCTTTCGCGGTGACAACTGTCTTCCCGACGATATTGCACAATTGAATTGCTTCGTCCAGTAATCCGGATACTCGTGATTCGGGCAACAGGTCGGCTTTCAGGACCAGCTAGATCCAACATCTCGATTCACGAAGCTCCTTCAATGCGATACGTGACTTGTGAATAAAATCTCGTTTGCTCTCCGCAGCGCATGCTTCCGCGTAATTGGGTGCAGGCGACGTGCCACTGCGTACCAGTTGGCTCGCGATATGGCGTCCCAGACGCGTGTCCGGCAAAGCATCGACCAACTTACCGACTCGAGAAGCGAATTCCAGCAATCGATCTTCTAAGTCCTCACCGCGTCGCGTCGCTTTTCCGACATTTTGCATTTTTCACTTCTCATTTTAACCTTTTCAATCTCCCACCACGTTGACGCTCCTCGCTCTCCCTGCCAATCTTCTCAATCGCCCAGCGCCGCCTTACCACTTACACTATCAATTGCGACACTTATTTTCCACACGATGCTAAGTCTCATTCACCACTATACGATCAACATGCAGTCCCCATAACTGTAAAAGCGGTAACGCTGTTCGATCGCCTCCTGGTACGCGCGCATCACTAGTTCGCGCCCCGCCAGCGCGGAGACTAGCACCAGCAGCGTACTTTTGGGCAAGTGGAAATTGGTCATCAGCGCGTCAATGGCCAAGAATTCGTAGGGTGGCTTGATAAAAATATCGGTCTGCCCCTGCCAAGCAATCAGGGCTTGAGTCGTCACTTGGGCCGCTGCCTCCAAGACCCGCGCCGACGTGGTACCGACAGCGATGATGCGACCACTTCGCTCGCGGCACACACGCAATTTTTCCGCCGAACTTTCAGACAATTCACAACGTTCGCTATGCATTTTGTGCTCAGTCAATCGCTCGCAGGCGACAGGTCGAAAGGTTCCCAAGCCGACATGCAATGTCACGGCCGCAGTCACCACACCGCGCTTTTGCAAATGACGAATTAAATCAGTCGTGAAGTGCAAGCCAGCGGTGGGGGCGGCTACCGAACCAGGATGCCGCGCGTAAACCGTTTGGTACGACTCGGTGTCGTGATCGACCATTTGCCCTTCGCGAATATAGGGGGGCAATGGCACGCGACCAAAACGATTCAGGAACTCCTCGGTGGTCAGCGAATCGTCGAGAGGACGCACCGCCAAATGCCCTCCCTCCAAACGCGCCAGAACGTTGAGGGCCGGAACGTCGCGACCATCGCGATCGCGAAGCGTGATGGTCTCGCCAGCGGTCAGATGTCCACGGGTCTTGCTCAGAATCTCCCACACGCCACTGTCGTCTTCGTGCAGATAGAGCCCCTCCCATTTGCCCCCCGTCGAGGTCCGCAAGCCGACGAGTCGCGCGGCAATCACTTTGGAATTATTGAGTACCAACGCATCGCCAGGTTCGATCAAATCGGGCAAGTCGCGGACGTAATGATGCGTGATTTCCTGGGTTGCACGGTCGATCAACATCAGCCGGGCATCAATGCGATGGTCCAACGGATGTTGTGCGATCAACTCGCGCGGCAAGTGATAGTTGTATAGCTCCAGTTTATCATGATCAATTTCCAATTCTCGCATCGCCAACTCCGTTGCGGATACAAAACTTCGTCCCTGACAGACTGATTAGGATAGGCTCTAGGATAACAAACACTGTAGAATGTGAAACGACTCAGACCTGCATCTCCACTTTTACTCCGCAACCGCGATGCGCATCGCCTTAGTGATTACCGAACTCTATCCCGGCGGTGCCGAGAAGTGCTTCGTCAATTTGGCCTGCTACTTGCAACGCCAAGGTCACGAAGTACGCGTTTGGCAATTGTGGCCTGATCCCCCCCCCGAAAAATCTCAGCTCACCCAGCAGCTCGACGACCATGGCATTCTCTGGTCTAGCGGGCAAGCGGTAAAGGCATGGCAATTCTTGCGGGCCACAAGCTGGCTTAAACGAGAATTGAAGCAGTTCGCCCCAGATATTGTGCAAGCCTTTTTGTTTCACGCCAATCTGGCTAGCGCACTTGCCACGCGAAAAATCCCTTGCCGATTCTTCGGTGGAGCCCGAGTCACTCAGCCCGAAGGCTGGCGACAACGCGTGCAACGCTGGAGTGCCAAGCGTATGGAAAAATTAATTTGCGTTAGTCAGAGTGTTGCAAATCACGTCGCTCAAATTGAAGGTATCCAAGCTGAAAAGTTGTCAGTAATTGCCAATGGCATCGAATTGGTCGACCTAGAATCTCCCATCAAACTAACATGGGCCGAGTTGGGAATACCCAATGACACGCGGGTACTGCTGTTCGTCGGGCGTTTGACCGAGCAGAAAGGGATCATCGAATTCATTTCCACATCAGCCACCCGTTTATTGCAACGCTTGCCCGAACATCATTTGGTAATCATGGGCGATGGGGAACGCGCTACAGAGCTACGTGAGTTGCTTCGTCTCAGCCCATTCGCTAAGAGGCTGCATCACGTGGGCTGGCAAACCGCCGCGCACCAGTGGATGCGATTGGCCGAGTTGATTTTTCTGCCTGCCAAATACGAAGGGATGCCCAACGTGATTTTAGAAGCGATGGCGGTCGGTAAACCCATTGCCAGTTTCAACGTTGAGGGTGTCACAGAGTTGCTCGGCAGCGACCCATTCGCTCGAATGCAAATGGCCCAAGCACGGGACTATGAAGGATTGGAGTCGGTCATTGTTGTACTAGCAGAATCGAGCGATCTACGCAGTGCGTGCGGCGCATATAACAGACACCGCGCCACGGAGAATTTTCAAATCCAGCAGCAGCTTGCCAAGTATGAGCAACTCTATTTAGCAGCGATTGAGAAGTAGACTCCCTGCGGTCTGGCGACCGCAGCTACGTTTTAGATCCGACATTTATTTGCCGCTCGATGCTTTTCTAAGCCTTCTCTGCTACGCGGGGCATCGATTCGATGGCTTTGTCGATCAGGCCATACGTACAAGCTTCCTCGGCGGACATGAAGCGATCACGGTCGGTATCGCGCTCGATGGCTTCGAGCGTCTGACCACTGTGCTTTAGCAAAATCTCGTTCAACTTGCGCTTGATTCGCTTGAACTCTGCCGCATGGATCATGATCTCCTCGGCAGTCCCTTGCATGCCAGCCAAGGGTTGGTGGATCATGATCCGCGCATTGGGGAGCGCGTACCGCTTCCCCTTCGTTCCAGCCGCCAACAAGACGGCACCCATCGAAGCAGCTTGTCCGATGCAGTACGTGGCCACATCGCAGGAGACAAACTGCATCGTATCGTAGATCGCAAGTCCAGCACTTACACTTCCACCGGGGGAATTGATATATAGATGGATGTCAGCCTTGGGATCATCCGACTGCAAGAACAGCATCTGGGCAACCAGGGCATTGGCAACTTCATCGTTGACCTGCGAGCCGAGGAAGATAATACGATCTTTCAACAATCGACTATAGACATCGTAAACGCGCTCTTCACGACCGCTCTTTTCGATGACGTATGGGATCATGGGCATGTTGGCTATTCCATTAACAGTACTAAGGGACGACTACATCATCACTGGCATCGGCGAGTGGCTTGGTCAGGATTTCATCGACCAACCCGTAGTCTTTGGCGGCTTGGGCGGTGAGGAAGAAATCGCGATCGGAGTCCTTGGCGATTTGATCGCCGGGCTTGCCACAATGATTCCCCAGGATGTCGTTAAGCAATTCGCGATAGCGCAAAATCTCATTGGCTTGGATCTCGATATCTGAGATCTGTCCCGACACTCCACCGGCTGGTTGGTGAACCATCACGCGACTATTCGGCAAGCAATAGCGTTTACCTTTGGAACCACCAGCCAAAAGCACCGCCGCACCGCTGGCGGCTTGCCCAACGCAGTAGGTGGCCACGGGACAGGATAGAATCTGCATCGTGTCGTAAATAGCCAGAGTGGCGATGACTTCACCGCCAGGGCTATTGATATAAAAGTGAATATCCTTGCGGCGGTTTTCACTCTGCAAGTAGAGCAGTTTCATCACTACTTCGTTGGCATTCCCGGTATGGATCTCACCTTGCAGGAACACGATGCGGTTTTCGAGCAGCAAATCACCCAACGTCAACTGACGCTGGCGCTGATAGCTGGCCGCCGCGTAAGAGTTGGTGAGTTGGTCCAACGGCCCAGGCATATCATGGGGCGCGGCAGTGTCGCGATTGGGCATCATGTCGCGATTGGGCATCCCCGCCATGGAGCTACCACTTAGATTGTAAAACGGGTTGACGGGATTCAACTTGCACTCCTTGTTAGTTGTTAGCAGACATCGGTCAGCGAGTTTCGTGACTTAGCATCGGCCAATCAATGATTGTCGTAGTGGACGAGGTTACGAGTCTTGCAGCACGGGACTCGTAACCTC
>JBGSJT010000813.1:0-15160 GCA_041741715.1 Pirellulaceae bacterium
GACATACGCTGATGTTTAATCCGCAATTCGAATTGGCCAATATGATCATCGAAGATGGTGTGATTGTGGCGGGGCATTGCGCGCCAGCGTCGACCTATGCCACGGGGATTGTCATCTCACCTGACATGGGGCAGACCTGGAAGCAATACGACTTGGCCGAATATGGGCCCCGTTCGCCCGTTCGTTTCCATCCCAAGAACAGTGACGGCTGGTTCCGCGTCGACTTACGCAAAGGTTGGATCGAACGCGCCGAGGTGTTGTTTATTAAACCGAAGGTATAATTATTGAGGCATGCCCACAGGGATGTGGTGGACTCGAAGGCAATCAGTTGCTTGCCTGACTCAACTCCTCGTCCACGCCGCGATAGACATTTTTATTTGGTAGCCACCAGTCATGCTCCCGCCGGGATAAACCCGAAACGGTGAGCGACGTATGAACGAAGTAGAATTTTACGTGGAGACAGCCTATGAATCTATCGATCGCATCCATGACCACCGCCGAGAAACTCGACGCTATGGAGCAATTGTGGTTGTCGTTGCAAGCACAGCCTGATCGCGATCCACCCGAGTGGCATAGAGAAGTCTTGGCGGAGCGTCAACGTCGTATCGACCGTGGTGAAACTACCTTCTCGACACTTGAAGAGGTACGTGAACGGCTTGGTAGGAAGCCATCGTGATCGTCAGTATTTCCGACTGAAATCGATTTAGCCTGCGGAGTACAACGGGTGAGTCGCGCAATCTATTCCATTTGGTCTTCTTCATTGAGATCTCCACAGATCGCTTTAATCGCTAGCATGCTTTTGATTGTGGGTTTTAACCACGGATGCACACAAATGAACACAGATCGATTGGATAGAGCTATCCGTGTTCATTTGTGTCTATCTGTGGTTACATTTCCAATGTTTCGTTCTGAAGTGTGAACGGTTACAAATTTGGATTGCGTGGGGCTCTGAAAGGCAGGGCTAACAAAAACTGATTCACCCGCCGAGCAAGCTCGCAGGGGTCTACTAAGAACAAGCAGTGCGGATGGTTACTGGGGTGCGTCTTCTTCGGCAATGGAGACGGAGTAGTTGGCGCCACACTTGAGGCAAATGTCCATGACGTGGATAGGAGTCTGGAAAGGGACGCGGCGGTCGGCGCGGATCAAGACAGATTGTCCGAGTGGATTATCCGCAAGTGCTTGCGATAACAAGTCTTCGAACTGCTCTTCGCTCAATACTTGACTATTGATGACGATCGCACCCGACTGGTCGATGTTAACAATCAACTCCTGGGGCTCGACCGTCATGGGCATGGCATTGGCCGCTGAGGGGAGTGGAATGTCTAGCTCGCGATCTTCTTGACTTAAACGCGAGGCGACTAGAAAGAAGATCAGTAGCAAAAATACCACGTCAATCAGCGGTGTCATACTCAACACCCCCAGCACTTGTCCTCGTTTTAACGTTACCGCCATCGCAACAAGCTTCCTACGGTTTGGGACGCATAGTGGAGCGGACCGGTGGAGGTGTCACCGTGCCGATGTCGATGCTGGTTCCGGTGGGACCGTTTGCGCGACGCGAGATTTCGCTGGGGGAACTGACGTTGGAGAGTTCGCGACGAACCAAGCCGCCATGCGGGTTGAGGTCATACCGCGCGCGTCCCTCCTGGGTTTCAAAGCGTGGTATGAGTCGCCTGAGATCGGTGTCGATCAGGGCCAACATCTGCGTGATGCGACCTTCGAAAAAGTGCGCAAAGATAGCGGCGGGAATGGCAACAGCCAGGCCACCCAAGGTGGTCACCAGCGCAATGTAAATCCCTTCCGCCAAATACTCGGCTTTGTTGGAACCGGCCCCAAGCTGCGTGGTATCGTGGAAGGCGATGATCATCCCCCAGACTGTTCCCAGCAGGCCGATCAAGGGTGTAACGGCCGCGGCCAGCGTCAACCAGCGAACGTTGCCATACAGTCGATCCGCCTCGCGCTGCGTGGCTTCGGCCAGGGCGGCTTCAACCTCTGGGACAGGCCTGCCAACTTTTTGCAACATGTCACTCAAGATGCGTGAAGCGACGCAGCGATATCGGGCAGCGGAGTTGAAGAGTGCGCCAGGTTGGAAGTCCCCCAGTTCATCGGTCGACTTGCGAACTTCGCGCCGTAGTCCACCTGGATATAGTTTTCCACGTCGCAGGGCGAAGAGCCGTTCAAAGGCGACCGCCACGACCAACAAACTGATAATGGCGATGACCAGCATGATCCCGCCACCCTGCCTGAGCAACTCCAGGATGTTCAGGTTGCTCCCCTGCAGATCGGCTGGTTGCGGAGCAGGGGGGGGCGAGCTCCGATTGGCCGACGCCTCGGCCGCCAGTTGTTGCAGCTCGACCGGTGCGCGATTGGCGCCTGAATCATTCGAGGCAGCTTCTTGCGCAGAAGTGGTTGCAATCGACCACACAACCACAGCCAAGAACCAACAGAGTTGGAGCGGAAATCGAGTGTAAAGTGTCAAGTCGAGTCCCATTCGGCGTGCGCGTTCATGAGGTTTAGTTGGCAGCGTCACAAAATCGTTGGAGACCAGAAAAGCGGCTATAGCCGCGACTCCAGCGCAGTGTGGCGTTGTCCAATTGGCAATTTATCTAAGTTTACGCAGTTCACCCAGCCGGGTGTTGGCTTGTTTGGCCAGCTCGTGCTCGGCGTGGTCACGCACGATATCCTCGTAGAATTTGCGAGCGCCATCGACGGCCTTGTTGCGACTGTCTCCGCGGAGATCGGGGGCTAGAACTTCGTAGCATCGCGCTGCTTCGTACGCGCTCTTAGCTTGCCAGTTCTTGATGTCAGCGGGAGCTTTATCGCCGCCGAACCCGTAGGCGACCCGCGTGAACTCTTCGATCGCGCGTTGAAAATCGCGTTGTGAAAAATAGACTTCGCCCATCATGAAACGCGCTCGTGCGCCGATTTCATTGCGATTGTTGTCGACGACTTGACCGTAGTACTTGAGCGCCTCGGTCGGTTGCTCCTGCTTCTGTTTGCAGTATCCCAATTCGTAAACGGCCGTCCACAAATAAGTACTCTTGGGATAGTCACGCATGATGACGTTCAACCATTTCTCACACTCGTCCCAGCGGCCGAGCTCACGATGACACTGAGCACCGTGTAAGTAGATGAGCGACTTGACCTGTTCCGATGCGGCGGTCGAAGTGCTTGATTCGAGCAATTGTCGCGCCTGCTCGTAGCTGGGCAAAGCGTTCTGGTACTGCTCTTGATTGAAAGCACATTCGGCGAGCATGAACTTCGCATCGACGGCCAAGGTTCCTTTCGGAAAGGTTTTCGCCTGTTCCGCGAACTGTCCAGCAGCCTTGGAGAATTCGTCTTGTTGGAAATAACTCCAGCCCAATTTGTACTGTGTCTTTTCCCGCAACTCAGCATCTTGCGTGCGTTTCATGACCGAGATATAGGTGGCCGTGGCGTTGGAATAATCTTTGGCCTCGTACTGTTGTTGAGCCAACATGTAGAGCGCTTCGGCTTGATAGTCACTCTGTGGAAATTTCTCGGCTAGTTGCTTGAAGACGAGTAACGATTGTTCCGCTTGACCACTCTCTTGATAATTCCAAGCGAGTTCGTAGAGCACTTTGTCCAACGCTGGATAATCGGGGATGTCGTTAGTGATCCGTTGGAAAGCGGTGATTGCCTTGGCCAATTCGCTTTGTTGTGTGTAAGCCAACCCGAGTTCGTAGAGGCCGTTGGCAAGCGACATGCCGGTCGGCTGCCCCGCGAGGAACTCTTCGAGTGCGGTGATGGCTTGTTTTTCTTGGCCGGTCTTACGAAGACAGACTCCCTGCGCCAGCTTGGCTTCTTCGCCAATTGAATCGTGTAGGCGCTGCGCCAGCAATGGTTGTAGTCGCTCCAGTGCAAGTGGATATTTTTCCTGCTGCATCAAACACCATACGATGCCGTACGTGGCAAAGTTATGATAGCTAGCCGCCTCACTGCTGCGAACGATCGTTTCGTAGCGGGCGATGGCCTGATCAAACTGCCCAGCAGCCGAAGACAATTGCGCCAACTTGTAATCGACTTGTGATTTGAGTCGCGTGTTAGGGTATTTTTCGAGTAGTTGCTCCAGTGTCTTGCGGGCTGAATCATTGTCTTTATTGCGCTGATGGGCCTCGGCCAGCATTAGCAGTACTTCGTCGGCCGCGCCCCAGGCATCGCTGGTATTGTGGCTGGTGTTTAATTGTTCAATGGCGGCTGTGGTCTTCTCTTGATAGAGATAGCTGGCACCGAGTACGAATTGCGCCTCGGCTTTTTGATTGGGGTTTTTGAGCGCATCGACCGCCGGGGCGAGCAAATCGACGGCGGCTTGATATTCGCCAGCCAAGTACTGCGCGGTCCCTAGTCGTAGTGTCCATTGATCGGCGGCTTGGTTTTTAGGATCGGTTTGAAGCAGTTTGGCGTAGGCGGTCGCGGCGACCGCGTGTTCCCCCTGTTGCAACAATGCCTCGGCCGCAATGGCTGCCACGTCGTTGCGCAGCGGGTCTTGTGGAAAGCGATTGAGGAATAGCTCAGCCCATTTGCGAGCCTCGGGGAGTTTGCGACCTTGCAGGGCCGCGAAGGCCGCGTTGTATGCGGCCCGCGGCGCGAGTGCATGCTGGGGATGGTCATTGACTATTTTTTCGTAGGCCTCACGCGCCTTATCCAGTTCGCTGGGGATGGCGTAGAGTGCATCGGCCAGATCCATTTGCAAGTTGACCGCATTGGTAGAGTCTTGGGACCATGTCAGCGCCTCTTGTGTCAATTTCTGTGCGTCTTGCGGTTTGTTCTGACGCAGCAAAGTAATGGCCATCCAGTGGGCTGCCTCGGCCGCTTGGTTGTCCTTGGTTGGAAGGACTTGGCTAAATTTCTCCAAGGCCGCATCGTATCGACCACTTTGGTACAACGATTGTCCCAGCGAAAGTGCGGCGGTGGGAGCGTGTTTGGAGTTGGGGAATTGCTTGAGCAATTCGGTATAGTGCTTGACTGCGGCCTGGTTGTCACCGAGAGTTGAGGCGGCGTAGCCAAGACGCAACAACGCGTAGTCGCTCATCTTGTCCGCATCACTTTTTACCAAGCCCTCGAGCAGCTTGGCCGCTTCAGCAGTTTTTCCTTGCTTCAGCCATAGATCGGAGAGGCGGACACTCACTTCGCTAGCCAGTTGATGCTCGCGAAACTCGCTCAAAAACTGTTGATAGTGTATGGTGGCTGCCGCATCTTGTTTGGCTTCCTCGTAGGCCACAGCGATAGCGTAAATCGCGCCGGGCCGCAGACTTGACTTAGCCATCGATGGAGTATCGAGCAGTTTTTTGTAGTAGGGGATGGACTTGTCTATATTCCCCAACGAATACTCGATTTCGCCCAAATAGAACAGAGCTTGATCGGTGTAGCTCCCCTCGCCGTAGCTCTTGAGGAATTCAGTCAGTCGCTGGCGAGCAAGCTCCAGCCCAGATCGCTGTTCGGGAGTGTTGGGCTTAGCCGCGCGAGCTTCCGAGAATAGACACCAACTGAGATTGATCAATGACTCTTCACGCACTTCGAGTTCCTGATCCTTGAGCGCTTGCTCGAAGGCTTGGATGGCTTGATCGTAATCGGGTTTTTCAAGTTGCGTGTAACAGATACCAAGATAGTGCCAACCTTTGCTGGCCAACGGATCTCTGGGGAATTCGTCGAGTAACTTTTTCCATTCCTCGACTGCTAGATTATAAGCCCCTTTGTTCTGATAGCCCGCCGCGTCGGAATAATAGGCGACAGCTTTGCGACTGGACGATTGTCCCTTAGGTTCTGCTGGCCCCTCCTTCTCCTGTGCAGCGAGAGTGGAGGAGATGATGAGGGTGAGTAGGCACGCGAGAAAGGACCACGGCGAACGCGGACTTCGTGATTTGCGAACTGACATAGCTTCCATTTTCCAAGCGATGCGAGAAGAGGACTTCATCGACAGACCTCTTAAGTGTAACGGCTAAGTCTTCGCTCGCAAAGTATTGGAAATCTGGCGGTCTATCTTTGCTGTCCTGCGTATCTTGCCAAATGCAGGTCTTGCTTTGGGCTTACTTGTTAGAATCGGTCCCCGTACGTCAGGCTTTCTTGCCTGACATGAAAGCCAGAGGCGCGTTAGGGCCACAGGGATTGAAAGGGGAGCCCCAAGTGATGGAGCTTCGGTAAGACGGCGGCGTCGAACTGTTGTCGATCGGCGTCGGAGAGTAGCCAATTTGTACGTCCTGCGATGAGCACAACCAAAGCCAATACGATTGTCGCAACGACGGGACCGGCCAACACCGAACAGGGGACGATACAGAGTAGGAGTGTGCCCCACCCCAACCAACAGCCATGACGACTCATCTGCCACACCAGTAGTAGCAGCGTCACGAAATTGGCGGTCGACGTGGCTAACACTGCGCCGAACAGTCCCAACCGTCCAATCAAGCACCAGTTGAGGAGCAAGTTAAGAAGCAAACCGCTGACCATGAGCGCGGCCAATCGCTTGCCACGTTCGATGCACAGCAAATACGATTGGGCGACAATAAACAGACTGACCCAAATTGCTTGGAGCATTGAAATGGGGAGAATGGCTTCAGCCTGCTGATAGCGATTTCCAAACCCATAGTAAAACAGCCAAGGCGAAACACACATCGCGGCTACCGCCAAGAGCATGAATCCGATGGAGACCGAATGCATCATTTGACGCAGTCGAGCGGCGATCCGCTCGGGCTTGCCTGCTTCCCAATCGGCGCTAATGTAAGGGAGCAACACTCCACCAAACATCAATGCGATGCTGGTCAATAAATTGGGGAGAATGCGACCGCAATGATACTGCCCCACGACCGCTTGCCCCACCGCTTGATCACAGCCCAAGCCCGTCGATGCAATACCAGTCGAGGCCATGTCGCCACACGGAATCAAGTGCAGCAGCATGTAGCGATCGCTGACTTCGAATAGATTACTGAGTAAGTTCATAACCCACAGAGCGGCCGCGTAGGGTAGTATCCGTCCCCACAGCGACTGCGCATCGAGTTTATTAGAGGTGGTCGTCAACCGAAATTCGTGACGGTAATTGCCCAACAACACTATCAAGCCAGGGAGCGTGGCCAAAATACAGGCGACCGTGAAGCAGGGGAGTAGCACTGTCCAAGTGGGGTGAACGCTCAGCACTGTTAGAGCAACCACAGCGAAGGTCACGCTTTGCACGAACTGCATCATGGAGACAGCGCGCACTTCCCGCAGGGCTGCCACCAACTCGTTGACAAAGCTAAAACCGGTCACACTGATGAGTGTGATGACACACCACACCACCAGCGAAAAAGAATTCTCTTGTCGAAACAGTAGCCAAGTAAAGTACTCTGAGAAAGTCAAAATGGCGGTGCAGGCCAGGCACAGACCAATCACACTGACCAGCACCACGCGACGAAAGTAATCTCCCAATTGATTTCGGCTGCGAAAGTACTCGACGAACCGTCCGAAACTCCCCGGCAAACCCAACACGGCAATCGGAACAGCGATTACGAAGAAGCTATTAGCCAACGCCCATTGTCCCAATTCAACATCGCTTAGGAAATGGCAGAAGCCCAGTCCACGCAGCAGTCCCACCAAGCGCTGGACGACGCTCAACAGCAGCATGGCCAACATACCAGTAGCGAACGTGTCGCCAGTCGATTTGCGAGTCGGCTCGCAAGTGGAGACAACGGTCGAAGGCATAGGGGGGCGATTGTAGTTTGAAGGACGAATGTTTCGATTGTGCGAATCCGGTACCGAACGCAGAGCGATGGGACACTCTAGATTCCGTGGAAGCTTAGCTCACCCGTAAGCAACGGATCGAGGATTTTCGAGCGATCTCCGACCAACATGCGATGAAGGAGGCCCTCACAACTGTCCCATTCGCGCTATTCATCCCATTAGTCGCTGCTAAGTCGGGCGGCAGATATTTCCATACCAATGTAGCTGGAGTCCTCAGACTTTAGAGGCTGATTAACGTAGCTACGTTCACCAGAACGTTGGCGTCCTGCGGTCTGGCGACCGCAGCTACATCATGGCGATAGGTAGCGCATAAAATTACGAATGGGTTGTCCCGCGACATAGACCGTGGGCTGACCAATAACGCCCCGTCCAAGTTGGACGTTGTAGTTTTCCTGCCCCAAAGAAAAGAGTGGTGTGTAGCCTGAATTGTTAGGGGTATACAGATTCGGGGTCAAATTGGGTGGTAGCGTTGGCGGAATGTACGCTCCAGGGACAGCGCCTGTCGAAGGAAAACCTGGTGCTGGTGCGGTGCATTGGTAAGCAGTCGGATAGACCCCGGGCTGGGGATATTGGAACTGGGGGAGCGTGGATTGTTGCTGTGTCAGATATTGCTGCGGTGGCACGACGGCGGCGGGTGGCATCGCTTGCGGCACGTAGGCACTCGTACTGGCGAATTGCGCTGGGATGGTTGGAGCTTGGTAGGCAGTTTGAAAGACGGCCGGTTGATAGGGAGCGGTGGGATAGCGTCCACGTGGCGCTGGTGTCACAAAGGGATATCCGGTAGTTATGTTTTGCGCGTCAAGCCGTGCACCTGCTGCGGCAGGCAATCTGGAATTGGGCTGCGCCGCAGTCACTTGTTGAGGTGGTTGTACCTGTCGAGCTGGCCCCTGCGGACCTGTCCCATGTTGGGTGTTGAGCCGATCATTTTGAACCGACCGCAGTTCCCCGGATGCCAACTGCGCTGGGAGACTGGCTGCTGGGAGACTGGCGGCTGGGAGACTGGCACGGTCGGTTGCGGGGCCATAATTCGGAGTGGCCATGGGTAGCTGAGGCGGGGCAATGTAAGGCGGAGGCTGGACGGGAGGCGTGACGGAACCACCCCCAGCAGGGAAGGCGGGTAGACCGTCGGAAAGACTCCCTTGAGCTTGGAAGTAAGCTGTCTGTACGACCCCTGTCGCGGGGGCCGGTTTCCTGGAAGCCAGTTCTGTAGAGGGAACGTCGCGCGAGCCGTTAGTCGACTGGCTGGTGGGTTGCCAACCCCCTGTTTGACGCGCACTTGGTGGGGGCCAAGTCGACTGGGCCGCAGCCCTTTCATGAATTCCAACGGACAGCGTGGCGGTTAAGATCACGGGAACGCACCACCAACCATGAAATCTCATCGTAGCGCCTCACTGCAAATAAACGAAAACCTCGGCGCACCATCAGCGCCGAGGTTTAGTTAGAGACTTTTGGCAGCGGTGTCCAGTGCAATCACTACGCTATTTGGCCTTCGCAAAACGCTCGGCGACCGCGTCCCAATTGACGACATTCCAAAAAGCGGCAATGTAGTCGGGGCGACGATTTTGATATTTCAGGTAATAGGCATGTTCCCAAACATCCAGGCCCAAGATGGGAGTTCCCGCGATGCCGGCGATGGCTTGCCCCATGAGTGGGTTATCTTGGTTGGCAGTTGAGCCAACAGCCAATTTACCGCCACTGACATAGAGCCAAGCCCATCCGCTGCCGAAACGGGTAGCACCCGCATTAGCAAAGGCTTCCTTGAATTTATCGAACGATCCACAGGCTGCGTCGATTGCTGAGGCGAGTTCGCCACTGGGGCTTCCTCCCTTGCCCGGTCCCAAGACGGTCCAAAATAAGGAGTGATTCGCATGGCCGCCACCATTGTTACGGACCGCTCCACGTTTTTCGTCAGCAACTGAGGCCAGGTCGGCAATCAGTTCCTCGACCGATTTGGAATCGTGAGGGGTTCCCGCAATGGCTTCATTGACTTTGGTAATGTAAGCCTGATGGTGCTTGGTATGGTGGATCTCCATCGTCTGCGCATCAATGTGCGGCTCGAGGGCATCGTAGGCATAGGGTAAAGCGGGGAGTTGATAGGCCATGGCAGTATCTCCGTTTTGCGTAATCGTGTTAAGAATGTCAAACTGCGAGAAATCGCTTCCAGCAGATTAAAGCACGATAGGCGTTCTTCCCGCCACTGGCAACCGGGGGCGAGTTGCAAGAGTCGTGAACCTAGGTGCCAGCCGTGGGCTGGTGCGTCGCGTAGGCCCAGGAGTCCACGGCTAGTGCCAGAGGTTCACAAAGAATAAGGGTAGGCTGGATCAACAGTCCGTGATGCGCCGCCTAGCGGTGTTCAGCAATGGCCGCGCGCATTTCATCGGTGATGGTTTGCGTGACCAGATAAGAATTGAAACTGAATAGCAGTTGATTGGCTTGTCCCAGCAAGGCGGCCCGCCGACGATCACGGGGATTGACCGAGCGAATCGCAATGTCCAACTTGGTCTTGCTTTGGTAACTGTTGGTGCGCGGGTTGCGATAGTCGACTGGCTTGATGGTCACGATCATGATCATGGCAGCCGGGCGTTCGCCTTGTCGCCGCGCCGCATCGGCTCGATGACCATTGATTCGCAGCGTGACTCGGAACGGTTCGGTCTTCAAAATCTCCGCGCGATGATCGCTGATAAAGCCTTCCAACTTCTGAATGGCTATAGCGTGGGGAACCGCTGCCAAACGTTCGGTCTCAAGAACTGTAACCTCTTGTCGAGGTCGGAACCAACCAAGCCAACTGGACTGATAGCTGGGGAGTAGTTCTTGTTCGGCCTGCGGGGTGGCTTCTGGGTCCTGGCCAGCCCCCAGTTGCACCACTCGGTTGCGTCCGGTCGATTTAGCGGTCAACAATGCGCGGTCGGCACGCGCCACGAGAGTGGCGGGGGTATCGCCCGGTTGATTTTCAGTAACACCGAAGCTGGCCGTCATTGTGTTGCCACCCAGCGCTGGGATAGGGGTCCGCTCGACGGCGCGGCGTATTTCTTCAGCGCGTGAGGTGGCGGTCGGGTTGTCACACGCGGCACACAGTACTACAAACTCTTCGCCACCGTAACGTGCCACTAGGTCTCCCTCACGAGCGCATTCGCGGAGGACGCTGGCGAAGGTGACCAGCGCCTCATCGCCAGCTTGGTGACCATGCGTGTCATTGATGCGTTTGAAATGATCGATGTCACAGATGATTAAGCTGCCGGGCTGCGCGGCCATCGTATGGACTTGCAGAAAGGCTGGTAAGCGACGATCGAGTTCGGCCCGGTTGGAGATTTTGGTCAAGTCGTCTTGCGAAGCGATGGCGTGCAGTGACTGTACGCGTTCTTCTAGGTGAACTTGTGCCGATGTATCGCGCACCACCATGATCACACCCGTAATTTCTCCCTTGCCAGAGAAGACAGGAACGCCGGAAAGCGTTATTTGGAGGGTGCGTCCGTCGACGTGCCGCAACTGAAATCGCTCAGTGGATTGTGTGCTGGAGTTGCGGGTCGCTTGCAGCGGGCATTGCTCGGCGGCCAAGGGACTCCCATCCTCCTGCAGCAACCCCATAAGCTCCGCGCTCCAACCACAATGGGCCATCGTTGCAGCTTGACGACCAGTCATCCGTTCGGCCGCTCGATTCCAGTGGAGGATCTGCCCCTCAATATCCAAATAGATTGCCGCATCGGGAAGCGTGTCGAGCAGACGATGATGGAAGACCGTATCGACTAGGTTTTGCAAAGCGCCGCACGAGAGCGAGGAATTGGTCTCGCCAAAACCGGGCGTCCCATCGGGAGAGAACTGCATCAGCCAGCCCTTGGCGACTTGCCCCTCCAATTGCGGACGGGGCTCGTTGATCATTTCGGCGAAGTCTTCGACGATCTCGGGATCAAATTGACTTCCCGCATAGCGAAAAAGTTCGTCCACGCCCCGTTCTCGACTTAATGCCCTACGGAAAACTTGTTCGGTCGTCATCGAGTCGAAGGCGTCGACCACAGCCAACATTTTCGCGGAGACAGGTTGTTGCTCACGTCCGCCTTGAAAGCCATCGCGGGCGAAACGCACGATGTCAATTAACCCCTGCGTCGCTCCTGCGGCGCGGAGCATCTCTGTGGCAGTCGTCACTTGCATCTCCATCATTAATTGCTCTTGCCCGTCCAACTGCGAAGGCTTTTGCAGCACGCGGTCGGGGACACCGATTTTGCCCACATCGTGCAGCAAGGCGGCTACTTCCAGTAGTTCTCGAGCGGCGGGGCTCATTTTGCGCCAAATCGCCCATTTGGCACAACCCAACGCAACTCGCAGGCCATGCGCGGCCGACGGAGGGTGCTTCGCTCTCAGGGCATAAAACAAGCCCGCGTAAACCCCCAACCGAGACGCGATCAATAGATCCGAGTGCCCGTCCTGCTTGGCCGCTTGGCCAGCAGAGGTTTTGATGTTCGTTGATGAGCTGATTACTACTGACATTGTGGGGCTTATGACGTTGGCGGCAAATTTAAGATCGGTCTCACAGGAAACGGCAGTTGCTAATGTGCGTGCGTGGAGCAGCTACCGAAGGGATCGGGCCGATACCAACGGATACCGGCCTGGCGTGGGAAATTCTCAGGTGTTAAAAACTTAGGTCCGAAATCGGGGGTGGTCAAAATGGAAAGCCTGCTAAATGCGTAAATGCCGGTGCCTCGACGAGCAAATGGGCTCGGCTAGATCGTTTTAATCCGCACAGCCCTTACAATCGTCAGGAGGACGGTCCCACTGCGTGACCAATATCAACTCGACGCGCCAGTGAGCGGGTCCCTGAGTTGCGATTTTTCGGCGAGGGGTAACGATCAACAGACAGGGACCCACTGGCTGGCGCGTCGAGCTGATATTTACAACAATCTCGACTCCAACGTAGAGTTGCCCAGCTAAAGTCTCTTGACTCCGCTACGACTTTTTTGCGATTCTACGAGCATCATGAATGCGCCCCTCTCTTTCTCTTTTCGCACAGGAGTCATTGGCGATGCCAATTTCGCGAGACGCACGGATGGACCGTCGTCGTCGCCTCCTGCGCGACACGCCCGATGACGACACCCAAGACAATGCCACACCACGTCGTTCAGCGCGTCGCACTGCCGAAGTAGATGAAACGGAGGGGAATGGTGTCAAACGCAAGGCGGGATATAGCCAAGATGTCCGCAAGGCATGTGGGCAGCGCTTGGTACAGCTAATTCCTGTCCGCAAACGCAGCTACGGGGGGGTGATCTGCCTGAGTTTATTGATTCCCGGAATGCTACTGGCCGCTCACTATTTAATCCATGTAACGGGGCAATTGCAGTGGTGGCGTCATCCGCTGGCGATCGCCCTGGACATCGGGCACCCCCGCAGTATCGCCGCTTGGTTAAGTAGCCAACTGTGGTTGCTCTGTTTGGGTGCCACCGTGCTGACGTTTCAACTCCGACGCCACAAACTGGACGACTACAACGGCGAGTACCGATTGTGGTTCTGGCTAGTTATGACCTGCCTGATTGCCAGCGTTGACGCGACCACGAATATTACCGACCTGTTCGCCGTGGCTCTCGACCCATGGGCACAATCCCACTTGGGGTGGAGCGGACCGGCGGTGGTCGATGCTACATTGACGGTACTAATTGGCATGCTCGGCCTGCGGATGTGCAGCGAGCTCAAGACAGTTCCGCTGAGTTTGATCTGGTGGTTGACCGGCTTGTTAGCTTGGGCTTGTAGCGCCGCGCTGGCTCGTCCCGAATTCCAACTGCAACTCTCTGCCCCGATTCGTTATTGGCTAACGGCCTCTTTCTGGCTCGCTGGCCTGACCATGATTTGGTTGGCCGCCCTGACCTATTTGCGCAGTATCTATGTCGAAGCCCAACAGCGTTTCCTATTGCGCGGTCGTCTGGCCAGCAGCAGCCTGCCACTTGGCGAGCGACTGCGACAGTCGTTACCTGCGATGCCCAGCTTTCGTCGCGGTGAGCGCGCCGACAAGCCAGCGGTAACCAAGGGCGGAACGCCAGAGTTCGTACCAGAGTCACCTGTTGCGGCAGGGTCCCGTTGGGGACTACCTACCTTCTTGAAACGCGGTCGTGGTCAGCCTCTCGACTCAGAAGCAACTTCATCGGGCCCAGTTAGCTCGCGACGAAGTGTTTCTCGCCAGCGCATTAAAGCGATCGACGAACAAGAAGTACCAACGACCGATAGCCCTCGCACAGCAGCAACTCAACGCAACCAAACCAGTCAGTCACAGCATAGCCCCCAAACACGAGCGAGTACCGAGACTGAAGACAACCGACGCGAGAAACAAACTCCTAGCACCCCCAGTCGCGGCTTGGGGGGCTTCCTCAAACGCTCAAGCTCATCGGACGCAGTGGATACTGACGGCAAGTCAACTAAGCGTGGCCACGCACATCAAACAGAGTCGGTGGAGTCCAAAAAGTCTCGCTGGGGTAGTTGGCTTCGCCGCGCCAAGGACAACGACGAAGCAGATGAGTACCGCAAGGTCTCCTCGGAAGAGCAGGGGACCGCAGACAATCAAGCTGAGCGTCAACAGCGCCGCAACCAACGGGGAGCAGACAACCGTTCCGATGCTCCGCAATCACCCACAACTCGACGCTGGTTACCCAAGCTATCGCGCCCCAAACTGCCGCGCCCTAAAATATCGATTCCCAAGTTCGGCCGCAGCAAGCCCGCCACCGAACCCAAGCCCGCCACCGAATCCAAGCCCGTCAAGGAAAAGCGCAGCCTGCTATCGCGTTTCAAGCTTCCCAGCATGAGTCTCGCTGCCCTACGACTACAACCACCTCACGACGCTAGCGACACCGATCGCTCCAGCATTCAGCCAAAGGAATTGCGCCCCGTCGCCTCCCCCGCGCGACAATTGCCCGGAACCAATCAAGTCGACAATCAGGATGCGTATTTCGAGGATGATGACGACGAAAACGATGGTCGTTCATTAAGCAAGGCCGAACGCAAACGCCTCCGCCGGAATCAACAACAACGACGATCTGCGTAGGGAAGGTTTAAGGTTTAAGGTTTAAGGTTTAAGGTTTAAGGTTTAAGGTTTAAGGTTTAAGAGTGGGGGAGTGGAGGAGCGGGTGGCACTGGCTGAGGCCAGTGGAGTCGAAGTAGTTGAGTATGGAAGACCATGTGATGTTTTGAGCGCTCGCAGTAATGAATTTGATTAACCACGGGTCTCCCCAGAGGAGCAGTGTAAAGGCCGAAATCGCAAGCTAATTAGCGAATCGCATTAGTCATTAGTTGCTTGTTGCTTGTTGCTTGTTGCTTGAAACCTGAAACCTGGAACCTGGAACCTGGAACCTGAAACCTGGAACCTGAAACCTGGAACCTGAAACCTGGAACCTGGAACCTGGAACCTGGAACCTGGAACCTGGAACCTGGAACCTGGAACCTGGAACCTGGAACCTGGAAC
>JBGSJT010000814.1:0-23657 GCA_041741715.1 Pirellulaceae bacterium
GCTCTTTTGGTGGCGGCCGTTCCTTCGGCGGCGGTGGGCGCTCCAGCTCAGGCAGCAGCTCGAGCTCCAGTCGAAGCAGTTCGGGGGGGGCCGGTTTCGGTCGCTCCGGTTGGTGAGAATCGAACGATTAATAACTGTCGACTCATACGCGTAGCTGCGGTCGCCAGACCGCAGGGAGTCAACCATGACAACGCAATCTCCACCTGTCTGCTGGGCCTCGTAACTATGACCTCAACGAACCCTTTCGAACCATCCGAGCATTTCATTTTTTTGTCGCACATTTTTTTGTCGGCGAGTTTCAAGTCTGGCCAATTCTCGGTGGCGATGATGTCGACCTCCGCTGACTTACAGCAGCCAGTACTTTACGACAAAAAGATGTGCGGCAAAAAGATAATACGGGGAAATTGGCGGTCCTCAGTTTGTCCGCATAGAAATTAGAACCATGTAATTCGCGTCAAGCCTGGTTAAACAATTTGCCCGTTAGCGGTTAAACTACAGATGTGTTTATCACTCGCATGCTCCCAATATCTCTCCAACAACCTCACGATGACCGAAACCAATATAAACGATCACTTTCAGACGATTCGCCAAAAAGTCGATTCTGGGGAGCGGCTGACGAAGGAAGATGGCCTAACTCTGTACGATCCGGCTGTGTCGCTGCAAGAAATCGGCGTCCTGGCCAATCGGGTCCGCGAGCGGATGCATGGGAACGTGGCCTATTTCAACATCAATACGCACCTTAATCCAACCAACGTTTGCATCTATCGATGCCGCTTCTGCGCCTTTCGGAGCGATCTACGCGATCCAAAGGGTTACACCATGTCGACGGAGCAGGTGCTGGCTCGCGGCGCGGAAGCGTATGAAAATGGTTGCACTGAAATGCACATCGTCGGAGGCCTGCATCACAAGATGCCCTACGACTGGTATCGAGGCATTCTTCAGACACTGCACGCTGCCTTTCCCACCATTCATCTTAAAGCATGGACACCGGTGGAAATCGGCTGGTTCGAATTCCTAACCAAGTGGTCGGTAAGTGAAGTCCTGGCCGATCTGCGCGAGGCTGGTCTGGGGAGTTTGCCCGGCGGTGGAGCGGAAATTTTTCACTCGGAAGTGCGTGATCAACTTTGCGAGCACAAGGCCGATGCGCACAAATGGTTCGAAGTTCATCGCGCTGCCCATCAACTTGGGCTGCGCAGTAATTGCACCATGCTCTACGGGCATGTGGAACAACCCTTTCACCGTATTGATCATTTGCTTCGCCTACGCGAATTGCAGGACGAAACGGGAGGCTTCCAAACTTTTATTCCGCTCGCTTTTCATCCCGACAATACCGAACTGACCAATATCAAAAAGCCCACGGCACTGGCCGATTTAAGGACCGTGGCCATCGCGCGGTTGATGCTGGACAACATCCCACACATCAAAGCCTATTGGATCATGTTAGGAATCGAAACGGCCCAAGTCGCCTTGCACTACGGGGCGGACGACATCGACGGGACTGTGCGGCACGAATTGATCTATCACGATGCGGGGGCCACCACGCCGGAGCTGCTCAGTTCCGAGCGGATTGGTCAGGTGATCGCCGAGACAGGCCGCGAGCCCGTCGAACGCGACACGCTCTATCGCCGCATTCATCGCGATCCTGCCGATCCCAAATCGTGGAGGGTCGGAGAACCACTCACGCTTGCCGGTTGCTAGCAATGTCGATCTGTCTTTGTTTATAGAGAGCGATTGGCTACGATTACCTGGCGCTACAAAACACCCCCGCGAGAAAGACGTGAGTGATAGAGCTGTCGAGTCGTCTGGGAAATTTCATTATGATCCCGCTCCCTATTCCGCTGATGCTGTTGCTGCTGGCGTTCAGTACTTCGATGCGCGCTATGGCTGTAGAACCGCGACAGTGGCCAGTGGAACTGACGGTCGGACGGTATGAAATCCACGCTGACTTCGACGTGGCTTTGGCCTCCCCACTATCGACGGAATTAAACAAACTCTCGGAAGACGTTCAAGGGCTATTGGCTATCGGCGATGGAAACAAACCCGTCCATGTGGTTTTGTTCCAATCGGAGCATGAGTACCAACGCTACATGCGGGCCTATTTCCCGCAACTACCAGCGCGTCGCGCGTTATATATTCAAGATCGCGGGCCAGGGATGCTCTTTGCGCATTGGCATGCTGACGTGGCGGCTGATATACGGCACGAAATTACGCATGCACTCCTGAATGACGGGCCACAGCCTCTACCACTGTGGCTCGACGAGGGACTGGCCGAGTATTTTGAAGTGACGGGGCTGAAGCGGTTTGATGGCTGCAATTACCTCGCGACGATCCAGGAGCGGAGCCAACAGGGACTGATCCCCTCCCTCAAGCAATTGGAGGAGATCGACGAGCTTCAGGAATTCAAGGAGACTCACTATCGCGACAGTTGGGCTTGGGTGCATTTCCTGCTTCATCGCAGCACCGCCACGCGCGAATTGCTGGTGCAATATCTTTTCAGTCGGCGTGGCGGGACGCAACCACTTCCGCTGTCGCGACAACTGACACAACTCTCAGATGATCTGAGCCGAGACTTTCAAGTTCATTTTGAATCGGTGAGGACAAAGTGACGAACGGCAAGTTTGTTGACTTGCTGCTTGAATTGAGCGCTGCTAACTTTTTGTCGAATTTCGTTGGAGTCCAGCCTTTAGGCGCCTTTACCTGTCAATAGCGCTTAAACATTGGCTTCCAGCACAGCGCGGCTAAAGCCCAACTAGTACGACTAAGAATTTCCAGGCGTCACCGACTCGGCGCGATTGCGGCGGAGTTGTCCGCAGGCCGCATCGATACCGTCTCCCTTGCGTTGGCGAAACATGATATTGATTCCTCCCTCAATCAGGAAATTGCGAAAGGCGTGAATGACCTGCGTGCTGGGGGTTTCATAGGGGAGGCCCGCCACGGAATTGTAGGGGATGACGTTCAACATACTGACACGGCCACGCAGCAAACGCACCAACTCCAAAGCGCAATCGGGCGTATCATTGATTCCCGAGAGGAGTACATATTCGAACGTCAAACGTCGACCGGTCGCGTCAAAATAACGATCGGCCGCACTGAGAATCTCTTCGATACCAATCTTAGCATTGACCGGAACCAAGCGATTGCGCAGCGTGTTGTTGGGTGCATGCAAGCTGATCGCCAAATGAAATGGGGTCGAGTGCTTAGCCAAGCGATCGATGGCAGCGGGGAGCCCGACAGTGCTGATCGTGATCCGCCGCGGGCTGATCCCCAACCCCTGTGGGTCTTTGGCAACTTCCAGCGCGGCCAAAACCGAATCCAGGTTAGCCAGCGGTTCTCCCATCCCCATCATCACGATATGGCTCAAGCGTTCCTCCGCCGGGAGCAAACGCTGGAGACGGAGCATCTGCTCTAAGATTTCGCCCTGCGACAGATTGCGATCAACGCCATCCAAACCGCTGGCACAAAATACGCAGCCCATTGCGCAACCCACTTGGCTGCTGACGCAAATGGAACGTCGCGATTCTTCACGCAACAGAACGCATTCAATACGTCCACCATCGGCCAACTGCAACAACAATTTCTCAGTGCCATCGGGGGATTGCTGATGCGCGGCTACAGTGGCAGTCCACAATCGAAAGGCAGCCTGCAACTCCTCACGCAATTTCTTTGGTAGATCGCTCATCGACTCAAACGACTCGGCGCGGCGTTGCAGCACCCAGGTCAGTACTTGTCCCGTGCGATAAGCGGGGTGGCCAGCTTGCTTTAGCCATTCCCGTAATTGGTCAAAAGTCAAATCGAGCAGGTGAGGTCGCGGGTCGTCGGGGTGCTGCGGTGTTTTCATCCCCCTATTTTCACTTGCCATCGCCATTGACGGAAGAGGCTGAGTCGCAAAAGTATGGACACTGGCTGACCGGCTGCGGCGGATACTTGGGCCAATTCGCTTCCCGGAGCCCGCGATTGCACATCAGAAACACCGACCCAGTACCACTAGTGATGATTCGCCGCTCGATACAATTGACGCATTGGCTGCGAATTAACAGAGGGGGAAGAGAGGGCAGGTTTGGCGCGTTGGAATCAGTCATTGGTACAATATAGTTGCAATATCAGCTCGACGCATTGGCGCTTAAAACCTAGATTCCTTTTGTTAGAGTTCAGTCGGTACTGAAAACCCTCGTTCCCAGGCTCTGCCTGGGAACGCACTGCACCAGAGGCTCCGCCTCGTCTGCGACGGTTTATCAGGAGGAGCCTGCAAGACAGTGGGTTCCCGGGCAGAGCCTGGGAACCAGAAAAACAAGGGACCCACTCGCTGGCGCGTCGAGCTGATATTAGCGTGAAAAGAGTACCTGTCGGATCTTCTGAGAGACTTTTTCATCGCGCTCTTGGGAAAGCAGACGATGCAGATCACGCCGTACGAACATATCATTCAACATGGAACTGAGCAGCCCCACCGCTTCCAGCTTGACTTCAGGTTGACCATCTTCGGCCATCCATAACAACCACGGTCGAGGATCATTGTCACTGCGGGCGATCGTTTGTAACAAGGTGATCTGTTGCGCGGGTGCGGCTGTAGCAAGTTCGGAAGCGAGCGCTAGTCGATCATCGGGAAAGCCCTTGCTGCGGAGCGCCAGTGCGGCAGCCTGAGCCACTCGCGGTTGAATGCTACCCAGCAACCGCACTAGTTGATCGATACCGAGCTGCTGAATATTCTCCAACTCCACATCAACCTTTAATTGTCGCATTTGAACAAGCGGTTGGCTCTCGACACTCGCCGGTCCATGGACCACGCTGGGTTGCGGGGGAGTGGACTCCGTTTCAGATTCATCGCTCAGTGAAAACGATGCGTCCGAATCGTCCGAAAGAGACGCCGAACTGCGTCCAGTTGGCAACGTTGGAGCGCGAGGCCGCACGGCGGCGGTTAAGAACTGCACGTGCGCGGTTGGCTGGCTACTGGAACTGTGTACCGCTTCGCGCGGGGTCAAAGGAGCAACAGGTGAAGTGTCCGCTAGCGTGAACTGTACTTTGGCTGTCGCGGGATCGGGAGGGGAGAGCGGCGGAGGTGGTCGCAGGGCATTGATTTCCTGTCCCAGTTGATCGAGCTGAGGGGTACTGACTACGTTGGCGACGGCCGTTGAGACAGGTGCTGCTGCCGGTGATGCCACTTGCGCGACAGCCTGTGTCGCGGCGCGACCGACCCGTGCAAATACAGTTTCGCAAGCGGTCATGGTGGAGGCGAGTTGCGGATCGTCTAACTCCAAACAGATGCTGAAGATGCGCGAGGCCAAACTGCTGGCGAGTATCAGATTGTCTGGAGGAGTCGTTTCGGGCAATTGGCTCAAACGCTGCGACAGACTGCGCATACGAGCCGCCGCAATGGAGGACTCAAGCTGGGACCAGCCACTGATCTGCGCATCGAGGGTACGGTAGGCAGTCCGCGCAATTTGGGAATTGGGATGTTGCAGTCCGCGCGCGATTTCGAGTGTCGCATTGGAATCGAGCATCAGCAGCCCTTCCAACGCCAAGAAGGCATCGCTGGGGGATTGAGCTGTGGCCAACTGATCGCTCAATCGTCGCGTCAGGTATTGGCGGCTGGCCCACCATAGACCGTAACCGGCGGCTAAACCGACCAAACACCATAGCCACCAGCCAGCCGAAAAGCCGAACGGTCTCGGCTGGGCTGGTTCGGCTCGGAAATTTAGGTCGAGTCGTTCCACGGGCGATGGCTTGGAAAATTGAAAGTTAGTGGAGGCGAAATTCGCTCAGGCATGGGCCGTTGAGCAAAGCGGAAGTTGTGCTTCTCGCAAAATTTGGCGATTGACTCAAGATCAACTGCGGCAAGTTCCTCCGCTTGGTTGACCAGAAGTACTGACGAAGCATGGAAGCGCGTGCCGAAAAAGAAGGAGATGCATGGTGGAGCCACCATGATTCCTTATTGGCGGGGTAATCTAGGTGAAGTGCGCAGGCTTCTCAAACCGATTCGCTCTCCAGCTATCGCTGTTTGTGATCGCCTGTGCTAGCACTTTCATTGGCACCTGCACCATCTCTGGGGGAGCGGGCCGCTGTGCGGCTGACGACAGTGTCGTGCCCGAAGGCGTTTCGACTCGCGAGGCCCGCCAGCAAGCCACGCGTGGGGTCCCTTTCGATCGCTTGAACCCCAACCTCAGCGGTGAAGTTCGGGAAGTACTTGAGAAACCCAGCTATTTCCGCCGCATGCCATCGCAGCAAATTTCGTGCGATCCGCAGATGTTCACCTTTCTGGTCAGGCGTCCCGAGGTGATGGTGAACATTTGGGAAGTGATGGGGATCACTAAAGTCAAAGCCAAACGGACGAGCCCGTCGAGCTTCATGGCCGACGATGGGGTGGGGACAGCCTGCAAATGCGACTTGATCTTCTCCGACAACAATCTGCACATCTATTTTGGCAACGGCGTTTACGAAGGAAGTATGTCACCGCGAAAAGTGACGGGGCGCTGTGTCTGTCTGTTGCGTACTGAAAATCAGACGACCAACCCCGACGCTCCCAATATCTCCGGGACGATGGATGTATTTCTGAAGGTCGACAATTTCGGGGCAGACTTGCTCACTCGGACCATCGGACCCTTTGTGGGAAAGACAGCCGACTATAACTTTGTCGAGACCTCAAAATTCATTTCACAAATCTCGAACATCTGTCAAACCAACCCCTCGGCCGCACAAGCTTTGGTCATGCGATTGGATCGAGTCGACGACGCCACTCGTCGCGAGTTCGCTGAAATTGTCACTCAGCTTGCCTCCCAACGCGCCGATCAAGACTCGCGACAATTCGTCGATGCTTATCAGCGCCAGGCCGCACTCCCACGCGAGCCACAAGCGTCAGAGCTAACGCTGGAGAATCAACAATTGGTTAGCGCACCGGGGGTGGCCACGCATTTAAATCTGTCCGACAGTCAGGTGATGTTGCTTCCGCCTCGTCAGTCGCAATCACCGCGCAGCCAACCAGCGCAGCAAACCTTAGAGAGCCTTCTCCCGGCGCCGGCTGCCATCGCGCCGCACAAAGCCAACATCTACATGCGCCGTTGAACCCGGCTGACGCTCGAATCGTTTGTGGTGGCATGCTCGATGCTTAGCTAAACCAGTTGTCCCAAGTTTGATCCAATGCGGCAATGGCTTCGTCAAGCGGAATGGCCGACCAACCATCCCCTTGAGCGCGGATGATCCCCAACTGACTTAGATTGCGAATCGTGCTCTCGACATCAAAGTCGACTTGTAGCTTGGTTGCTTCAAATAGCAGCTTTTCGCAGGCGCGGTCGATGTCGAGCATGCTCGTCCCCCCCTCGCGCCCGCCATCAACGGCTTGCGTGGGGAGCAGGATGGCGGTAGCGAAATAGGCCAGGATCGCTTCGCAGGCTTCCTGTTGCTCACCTTCCTCCAAGAGCTGCAATAACACCCCCGCATTGTTGTCGAGATTCTGATAATACAGACTCTGGGTCATGTTGAGCAGATAACGACGTTTGGTGTTGGTGCGATAGGTGAACATCGATTTCAGGCCAAAGCCGATCGCGAATAGTACCAACACCACCATGGCCGCTGTCTTAAAAACGCCGAAAAAGGCCAATAGCAATACATTCCTCAGAAAGCGCCACAAGGTAATCCCAGCCGCATAGAGACTGGGGACTACAATGCGTGAATGGTCGAGCCAAGTCATCTGTATACCGAGCGCGGGGAGGAGCATGTCCACATCTTGCTGCGGCACATTCTTAAACATCCGCAGATAAATGCGTCGCGAATCGAACTGCGATGATTTAAATTCCGAGTTCGTGCGGAAGACCACCACAACGCGTTGAAACAATGGAACATCGACGGACTCTGGCCGGTAGAAATTGCGCCAATTGCGAAACGAGCGCTGGCCTATCACGTAACCGCGCCCGTAGACGTGCAAGTGATCGAGCGTGTCGAGGCGGATGCGCATGCGGACTCCCCAGCGACTGGCCGCGCGGATCGCTTGCTCGATTTGCTCCTCAGTTAGCCGATGATAGTTGGCGCGCTGCAATACATCGGGGAGTTGCTCGCACAGCTCGCGCGCCAGGCGGTCGCGACTTTCGTGCGTTGGAACCGTCATCAAAAGCCGATCGCGGTCGGGATCAAGGGGTGCGTATATGTAGGTCAGATGTTCGTGTCGTTGTCTATACAGATGATGCAAAAGAGAGAGAATTAGTCCCGACAACTCGCGAAAATGAGCCTGCTGCGATGAATCGAGCGCCGGATGTTGCGACAGAAACTCGACCACATCGGTGGTGTGTAAGGGGACAAAATTTTCGCGGCGTCCGTCGGTTTGATCGACAATTGCATCTTCATCTCTAGGCAACATTGTTTTTTCCACTTTTGACAATACACCTAAATCCAGGGCGAGCCGCCCGTTGATTTAGCATCGAGCGGGGAATAGGGGAATAACTGTCGCCTCATAAACGTAGCAGCGGTCGCCAGACCGCAGGGAGTCCACGTTCTGGCCAACGCAGCCACGCGAGTTATTTCCCGAACGCTGCCTAGCGTCCGAGCTTCACGAAATCAATAGTCAGCACACTTTAAAAGGCCACCTTAGATGACAACTTGGGCGCACGCAATTCAGGGAGTCGCTTTCGATATGGACGGGTTGATGGTGAACACCGAGGAGTTGTATTCGGAAGTGGGTGAGATCTTGCTCAGCCGTCGCGGGAGACAGTTCACCCGGGAGCTCAAAGCGGCCATGATGGGTCTCCCTGGCCCGAAAGCCTTCGCGGTCATGATCGACCGCGAAGGTCTGAGTGATACGGCTGCTGTTCTTGCTGCGGAGTCCGATGAGATTTTTATCGACCTGCTGCCACTCAAACTGCGAACATTGCCGGGGTTGGAAGGTCTGCTTGAGGAACTCGACACGCGCCGGTTGCCACGCTGTATCGCTACCAGCAGCCCGCATCATTTTGTGCGGCAGGTGCTCGAGCTTATCGATTTAGGAGAGCGGTTCGATTTTGTCGTTACTGCGGAAGATGTCCAACACGGCAAGCCGGCACCAGACATTTATCTGGCCGCCGCACAACGCATGGGGATTGCTCCGCATGAGATGTTAGTGCTCGAGGATAGCCACCATGGCTCTCGCGCAGGGCTAGCAGCGGGGGCCTGCACCGTCGCCGTCCCAGGGGAGCACAGCCGCGATCACGATTTCTCCGGCGTCTGCTTCAGCGCCGACAGCTTGGCCGATCAGGCAATTGGGGAGCTCCTACGTACGTCAGGCTTTCTTGCCTGACAAAGATGCTAGATGCTAGTTGCTAGTTGCTAGGCAAGAAAGCCTGATGTACGAAAATGCAATTAGGCGTCCCGTTGGGGACGCCTAACGGCAAATTTTTTGGAGCTGGATAGGCTAGAAAACTAGGCCATATCCTTAAGCTTCTTCAGCGGGCGCACTTTGACTTGCACGGAAGCTGGCTTGGGGTCGGCCCAAATCATGTCTCCGGTCGCTGGATTGCGAACTTGGCGCTTTGGCAAAGCGGGTTTGTCGACAGCCACGATTTTGCACAGATTGGGGATCTGGAAAACACGAGGGCCCTTCTTACCGATGTTGGCTTCGATCTCACCGGCCAATGCATCGAAGAACTCAGCGATTTGCTTCTTGTTCAATCCAGTGCGTTCGGCCATGTTGTTGAAGATTTCGGTCTTCGTCAACGGTTTCTTCTTGGCAGCGGCTTTCGCCATACTTTCAATCCCTTTCTAAATGATTTAGCCAATGGAGCAGGGTTTCACTAGGGAGACGATTAAACGATGGACGGCGCAAATTTCAACGGGAGACAGCCCCTAAAAACCCAAAAATCCCCACGTTTTCAGCATTTTCTGCAGTTAAATCGATTTTTCGAGCGGAAAAATGCTGGTTTTCACCCCGTGCCCGGTTTTCCAGTAGAAAACCTTTTCGGCGGTGGAGGCTGGTTTCATCGGCAAAAAACGACACTTCTCGCTGATCGCTGGTGAGGCCGGACGTAAGTCACCCTCCCGCCGAAAGTTGCGTCTTTGTGACGCGACTTTCGGAAGGGATGGTCGGAGCCCCAGCAACGGGGAGGGCAATCCCCCCTCACCGCTCGCCGACCAACTGCTCCACAATTTGATCCGTGGCGGCAGCCGAGAGCTGTCCGCCGCTAGCCAAGCTGTCCTGCAAATCATCCGCCAACTTTAATTCCAGGGCAGGCAAAACCGACTGCATAGCGGCGTCAATCGCCTGCGAGCTCATGGGGGCGAAATTGCTTGCCGCCGCGTTCCGCGACGATCCTAAGAGCTCACGAATGGCTTGTGAAGGTGACAGCGGGCCGCCATTCTGCTCACTAGTCACAAGAGAAGTAGGGGAGCTTTGCGGCGAGCGACTCAAGCTTGACAGGTCGACGGGGGACGAATCAACACTCTCCCCCTCCCCTTCGCCGCTGAGCGAGCCTGTATTGGTTACAGAGCCACTTGGAACCGTGCTACTGCTAGGTGTCGACGTCGAACTAGTACTGCCGCTCGCCGCCAAGCCCGCTTGAGCAGTGCTCCCGCGGACGCGCAGCAACTTCATCGACGATTCTGTCCCTACGACTGAGGCGATGGGAGAAGTGTTCAGTGCCAACGACGCTTGTAGATTCGATTGCGTGGCGTTGGCCGCGTTGATTCTCAACGTGTTGGCGGTGGTGTTCAACTGAGCTTGCAGCGTGTTGAGCTGTGCCCAATCGCCGCGGGGGGCGATCCAGTTGGTGCTTCCATCTGCCTTAAGTGCGATCGTCAGACTGTTCTTGACAGTCGAACCAAGGAAGTCGCGAATATCAAAGAAGCCTACCTTGAGCGCGCCGGAAACGATGAAGTTACTGACCATGTTACCATCGTTCACGCCGGAGCTAATATTGACCGTTGAGCCGCTGTCATTGATAAACGGTAGCGGATCGCGAACCAACGTATAATCGCCGGGTGCCACCGCGTCAAAGGCATAGGCTCCTCCAGTGCCAACGGTCGCCGCCCGATTGACGGCCGCTCCCGTCACGTCGGTTCCAGTTAGCATGATCGGGAAACCGGAGAAATAAAGATTGCCATTCCCCGAACCATCGGCGGAAAGTCCGACCACTCCCGTAAAATCGCGGAGCGTGTAATTGCTGACCACCAAGGTTACGGTGGCGGTATCGGTCAGCCCCGTTCCATCATCGATCGTGTACGTGAACGAAAACGTCCCCTCGAAACTAGTGGTTGGTGGCGTGTAGATTAACGTTCGCGCGTCAGCGGAGATTGCCAGCGTACCGTTGCCAGTTGGTGGTTGACTAACGGCAGTGATACGCAGGGTTTCCGCTTGGTCCACATTGATATCGTTTGCCAACACATCGAGGGTAGTATTCCCTGACGAAGCGAGAGCGGAGAGTGAATCGTCGACGGCATCTGGCGCATCGTTAACTGGCGTGACGACAAAGGTCACTTGCCCCAGTGCGGTGGCACCGCCACTGTCGCGGAGGGTGTAGGTGAGCACTTCTGTGCCGTTGAAATTCGCCCCTGGTCGATAGCGAATCGTCAAACCGTCGCTGGAGACGCTCAAGCTGCTGCCGACTTGTGACGTGCTGACCCCAGAAATACTAAGCGTCTCAGTTGGGTCGTTGGTCGTGTCGTTGACGAGCACATCGAACACATTTTCTGCGGCATCTTCCACGACGGTGAAAGTATCGTTCTGCGGAGTCGGCGGAGGATTTTCCAAATTCACCGCTACCGAGACGGTCCCCGTGGCTGTGCCACCACGACCATCGCTGAGTGTGTAGGTAAAGGTTTCAGTCCCCGAGAAGCCAACCGCTGGTGAGTACCGCACGGTCAAACCACTTGGCCCGCGTTCGATCGTTCCACCCGCCGATCCAGTACTTACTGAAGCGATCGTCAAACTCTCGGCGCCTGCGCTGTCGACGCCGGTTGTGTCATTATTCAATACCTCGAGAATATTTTGCGTCGAGTTTCGGAAGACGGTGAAGGTGTCGTTGAGCGCCACGGGGGGATCGTTCACGTCGGCAACTTGAATCGTTACCGTAGCCGTCAGTGGCACACCTTGTTGATTCTGCGCAGTGTAAGTAAAGGTCTCCGCACCGTTGAAGTTAGCCGCCGAGGTGTAGTTGAGTGTCTTTCCGTCGGAGGCAATTGTCACGGCACCGCCACCAGTCGTGGTTCCGACAGAAGTAATCGTCAGCACCGCACCACCGGTAGTTATGTCGTTGGCCAGCACATTGAGTGAATGAGAGCCAGTGTCTTCATCGAAGTTGAAAACATCGTTTGCAATTGTGAAATCCGCCCCCACCACGAACGGACTGGTTCCAAAGTCGACTTGCGTAAATGGTATTTTGGTCGTCACGTCGTACAACAAAATATCGTGGCCGGAAATGTCCGGAGACTCCGTCCGCAACATGGGATTCCCCGCTGCCTTAGCGAGGAAGGTCACTTCCGTCAGCACGCGGGCGTCGGCTCCCAATCGAGAATTGCGATCGGAGAAGGCCCCCAATTCATCAATCAACCCCGGCGTGGTCGTCACGCCACTTAGATCGTTTAGGTAGGGATCTATATGGTTAATAGGATTGGTGGCGATGGGTTCAATGATGGCCGAATCAAACAGTAAGTCGACGTAGGCGGCGTAAACGCCAGTGGGTGAATTAGGGATAGCGGACCCGGTCCGTAAGTCCATCACCACGACTTGCACTTTAAATTGCTGCCCCGTGGCTACGGTGGTGATGGGTTGGCCACTCATGTCGACAGCATTTAGCGTGATGCGAATTTTCGGTTCTTCAATCACATTGATGGTGATGGCTTGATCGCGCACGTTTCCCGCCGCGTCGGTCAGTTCGAGTGTTAAAGATTGCGTCCCGAGTTGAGCGTTGGTGGGAGTCCAAGCGATTTGACCGTTGGAGGCGTTGATGGTCATGCCGGTGGGAGCACCGGTCAGCGCGTAGACCAAGCCCGTCCCCTCTTCGGGATGATTCAGATCGACCGCCAGCGGTGTATCGATCACAACGCTGGAGGGGATCACTCCCGATGCGATGTTCTCAGGAGCTTGATTGTCGAGCACCACTGCCAAACTGGCCGACGGGGCACTGTTAATTCCGTCGACGCGTTGTCGCGATGTGAACGACACGCTCCCTTGCCCCAAGCTGACGACATTGTTGACGATGACGTTGGTGGTGCCGCTGGTGGCGGTCGCGGTCCCCACCACGTTTCCTCCCGAAAGCACCTCGACAATCGCCCCCACCGTCGTTCCCGATACGGCAAAGACCAGAGACTGGGCGTTGGTATTGTTGTCCGTGTTGCTGGCTCCACTGTCACTTTCGTCCAGCAGATCGATTCCGGTGGCTGGAGTTTGAGTCTGCGACACGACCACTGTTACCACTTGGTTGTCATCCGGACTGTTTGTGGTCGGAGTGGTCGACTGTCGCACCGTGGCGCGGAATTGCAACTGGCCGGTAAAGCCAACGGGAGGAATGAGAGTGGCCACGCCGGTGGCGCTGTCGACCGAAACGGTGTAATTTTCCGTTCCAAGTTTAGTGACGCTGTAGATCAGCGTATCGTTCTCGGCGTCCTGCGCCGACAGATTGATTTGAACGGGGACGCCCGCTTGGGCTTGGACGGTGGGAATATCATTTAGGAATGGGGCCCCGTTGGCCGTGTCTTGCACCACGGTAGCTTGGAAGTTTTGCGACGTGCTATTCCCTTCGCTGTCGGTAACCGTCACCGTGATGGTGGCAGTCCCCGTCCCGCTCCCAGTCGGCTTAAGCATGATCAAGCCGTTTTCATTGTCGGTAAAGACCGTGGCGGTGTTGATCACCACCGCGTTCAGCGGACGATCCGAGGCACCGGTGGCGGTGTTGCTGATTGCTTCACGCACCGCCTCACCCTCGACCAGTTGACCGAAAACGCTGTGATTAAAGTCGAGGAACCTCTGGGGACCTTCGGTGATGAAAAATTGCGAATCGTTGGTGTCGTCCGTCGACTTGGCGTACGATAGCGCGCCCGTCTGATTGTGCTGCAAGTCGAGATTGAATTGATCGTCGAAAGTCCCCAGTGTCGAACCACCCGTCCCATTCTGATTCTCACGGTCGCCAGCTTGGATCACAAAGTTGTTGATCACGCGGTGGAAGGGGACGCCATCATAAAAGCCGTCTTGAGCCAGTTGAATCACGCGTCCTGTCGGTCGCGGTGCCTTGTCCTCAAACAGTTCGAAGACCATGTCCCCGAAGCCCTGGATATTCAGTTTCAAACTGCGATTACCCGTGATCGCTTGTGCAGTCACCAAGCTCGGATTGCTGGAGGTGACCGTGATCGTCAACGGGTTTCCATTGGGATCGTAAGCATCGATCGGCACGTGGAGTGGTGAGCCGATCGCGACGTTGACGTTGTTCAAATTTGCCACCGAAGGTGTCGATGACTGCGGAATGGAGATGCCAGCCCGTTGCGCCAAAGTTTGCAATGACTGCACGCCAGTCAACCGCGAACCATTGGGGAATTCCCAAGTTGGATACTCAGTGATCCCTTCGTCAATCGCAACTTGATTGGGGGTGCGATCAGGATTGGTCACTTCGATGAAGGGTAGAAACTTATAGCCATCCTCGAACAGTTGCTTTTGTTCGGTACAGAACGGACACCAGGCCGCTCCGAAAAAGCGTGTCCCCGAATCGGTTAGCGCCTTGGCAAACGCCACCAAGTCATTGGCTGGCTCCCCCTCAGCCGACAATTCCCCTTCGCCCAATAGCGAGCCCGAATTGAAGCTGAGATTTGAGCTCTGCGGGACCGAGGCATCGTGAATGTCGTTGTACGACGAACCGAGCAGGGCCATGAATCCGTCGGCGGCCAGTAGTTGCCGTGTCTCCAACGGTTCGACCAAAATCGCCCGCCGCTTAGGAGCAGTACTCTGAGTCTGGCTGAAAAACAGTTCGGTCAACCATTTGGAAAAACGGACTCTTTTTTCGCGACGCGACATAGCCACTTACCTTCAGTTTTCTTAGAAACACACCGACGCTAGTGCTTTTGTTTTTTGTTACCACTCAATTTTGGTATTCAACGTCTACTTGAAAGGACCAAAAAGCAGTCGCATCGTTACAGTATTTTTCAGCCTAATTGGACGAAGGACTTTAGTTTAGCCCGCGACGCCCCGTTTCCGAATCGTCGACATAATACCGCCCGAAATTCCAACCTAAACTCCCCAATCGGAACCAATCGTCAGGGATTGACATGAAAACAGCCCTTGCGGGTGGTTTGGCTTGCGCGTTGGCTCGACGCTCCAGCGAGTGGGTCGCCCGTTGTGTGCGTAATTCGCGATCGCCCCCCCAAAGCATGCGACCCACTCGCTGGCGCGTCGAGCTGATATTTGGGCAGAAAGTGGCACGATACCGTTTAGATGCAGCCACTGGTGGGGAAGTTCCCGATATTCACCCAGCCGAATCGAGCAAATCGTCTTCGTTGAGCATTTTGAAGCCTTGCTTCAACAGTACTTCTTGAGCCAATTCGGTGTTGTCGACCATGATGGCCACGGCGGGAGCTGAGCCTTCGTGGGTCAACAGCGGATAGGCCTGCACGATGTTGATTTCAGCTTGCAGCAACGCAGAGCAGACTTGCAGTAGGGGTTGGCTGTTATCGGGGAGTTCGATCCCAATCAGATCACTTTCAATGATGGCCAGCCCCGCCCGCTCAAGGATCTCCCGTCCCCGCTCGGGATGGCTGACCAAAAATCTGACAAAAGCGCACTCCGCCGAGTCATTGATGGAGAGTGCCACGATTCGAATGCCGGTCCCCTCAAATCGCCGGACCACCTCCAGCAACTGCCCGACGCGGTTTTCCAGAAATACAGTGAATTGGCGAATGGTGGGATAGTCCCTGCCACGGGCCGTGGTGAAATCGGTAACTGCTCCTTCGCCAAAACTCATTTTTTGCCTCTGGGGTCAAACCCTCAAATGTCGTAACTGTTTTCTAAAGTAGACAAGCAATCATTCTGACACTTTCCCAGCCACAAGCAAATACCCTTGCCAAACTGGCTGCGAATCTTCAAGATCGTAGGGGCTGCTGCTTTTTGAGTACGGTGTCACGCGTATTGGCACCGAAGAACCGGGCAGCTGGCGCTGCTGCCGCTCACTGACCCCATTTACCCATCTTTTTACTAGGAACCTTAAACCCCGTGACACTCCGAGATACTATTTCGATTCGAGTGCGATACAACGAAACCGATGGGCAGGGACGAGTTCACCATGCCCAGTATCTTAACTATTTTGAACGGGGACGCGTGGAGCTATTGCGGTCGCGTGGCCACAGCTACCGCGACTTCGAAGCGAGTGGGCTGATGTTGGTTGTGGCGGAAATGAATATCAAATATCAGGGGGCGGCCCAATTCGACGACCTGTTGACGCTGACCACCAGCGTCCTTCGCAGCCGAGGAGTCCGCATTGAGCATGCCTACGAATTGACTCGCAATGAGGCCGAGGTTGAGACGCCGCAATTGATTGTGACGGCCGTGAGTACGATTGCCTGCGTCGATCGCAGCGGCAAAGTGCGGCGACTGCCAGATTACTTGCGCGAAGGCTAAGATGTTTAACCCTTGCCCTGCGACTTTCAACGGAGCTCTGCTAGACTAGTTCAATGACTCGCTGGCGCGTCGAGCTGATATTCCGACTGATGCTTGCAAAAAGGCGCTGGCCAACTAGAACTGCCTAACTTCAGGAATAAATCATGAACCGCTCCGCACTGATCGGCTGTGCCTGCGTGCTGAGCGCTGGAGTACTCGGCTGTGATCGCTCCGCCCCGCAACCTGTTGCCACTTCGCAGGGTACAGTGTCTGCGTCCGATCAAGCCTCTGACGCTGCAGTGCAACCACCCAACGAAATCTCGTCAATGGATGTTGCGGAAGTTGACAGCAATCAAGATCTGTCAGACATGGGAGCCGATGCAACCCGCCCGGGGGCGAACGGCAACGGCTCAGATTTTACCGGTCAACGACAACGAATCTCCCAGATTGAACTCGAAGCCCGACCGTTCGCGACGCTTCAGCCCATCACCACCAGCGACCCCCAAGCACTCATCGAGCACTTGCGTCAGATCGACGCCGCCCTGCAAGATTTGGTGCTGGCCGGTTCCTCCAATTTCCTAGACGAGAGCACGTTCACCGCGGGTGGGATGCGCTTGGGGAGGATGAAACAAGCTGCCGGTGCGCAGTTGGCCGCATCCCCCAACGCGAATCTCGAGCAACGCAAGGCGGGGACGATCGCGCAACTGGTCGCCCTCTCACACATGAGTGGCTTGCGTGATGTGCAGGCGGCTCAGGAGCTGGAACGTTTCGCTACGGACTTGGCCGTCAGTGGTGACGCCGATTTGGCGCACCAAGCGCGAGTGGTGTTGATCGGTTTCGAGCTACAAGCCTTGCAGAACGGACTCCACCAGCAACCCGATGCTCTGATGGCACAAGTTGCCGAGCTGTTCGGCCGCGAGCAAGATCGGGGTTTTCCAGAGTTCATGGTGCTGCAAGAAGCGCAGCAAGTGTTGTCGCAAATGGGCTTTACTGACGCCGCTGAAAACGTGCGGCAGATACGCATCGCCGCCTACCGCACTTCCCCCGATGCGCAATTGCGTGGTGAGGCGTGGTTGATCGAAGTGCAAGCCAGTCAGGCCTATCAGAATTTCCTACAAGCCTTTGGTTCACTCGGTAGCGACGAGTTCGATTCGAGCGCCGCGCTGGCCGCCTTGCGTGGATTACACCAAGCGTTTCCGACACTCCAGACCTTGGAGCAGATTGCGACGACGATTGCCAATATCGAATACAGCGGCCAAGTCACCCTCAGCCAAGACGTAGCTAGCTTTACGCAGCAAGCGCTGACCGCGTTTGCGACGGCGGACACAGCTTATATTGACAAGGCGCTCAGCGACCACGCCGCGCGGATGAAGCTGGTCAACAGCACCCCGGCCCTTGATGGCTTAGTCGGTTTTGATGGTCAGCCGCTGGACTGGAGTGCCTATGAAGGGAAGGTCGTACTGGTCGATTTCTGGGCCTCGTGGTGCCTGAAGTGCATGCGGGAGATCCCAGCAATTCGCCAAGCCCACCAGGCATTCGCTGAGCAGGGTTTCGTCGTGCTGAGCATCAACATGGACGAAAATTTGGCCAATGGTCGCGACTTCGTGCAGCAACAAAATTTCCCCTGGCGATCGTTTCACAGTGCCGACCCGCAGGCGCTCGGATTTAAGTCGCCACTAGCACGACAACTGGGGGTGAATGCCATACCCTTTCTAATGTTGGTAGGGCGCGATGGTCGCGTGGCAGAACTGCATGTGCGCGGCTCCAAGCTCCGCCCCGCTATTGAAAAGTTAATCGGTACTCAACCCTAGAAAGCTCGTTCACCATGAATTCACCTCGCTGGTTCTCAATCGCTGTTGGACTATTGCTACTCAACGCGGTCGCCGTGGTTACGACTGGCTGGTGGCGACATGCGGCCGCCGACGAGCAACCACGGGACCCTGCGCGAGACACCGCACACATCTCCCCAGCCTTGAACGATTCAGCCTCTGAACATGCGGCTGGCAGCGGTTCGCAGGGGAGTGGTGCGACAGTGAGCCCAGAGCCAACCACGGCCAAACTCAAGAAGGTCGATCCCAAGAGTCCGCTGGATGCGATTCCCATCCCCGAGTCGCTCCCCGAAATCCCTTCATTGGCCGACCTCGAGTCGTTGCAGAACGATCCAGGCTTTCAGGAGTTCCGTCGATTGTTTGCGAAGGAAGAGGCGTCCTGGGATACCGCACCACCTCCGTTGGGTCGACGCGCCGCGTCAACGACTTCTCGGACAGCCTACTACGCCGCATTGGAGCAACGTTTAGAGACCGTGGAAAAGCTTTGTTCGGCAGCGCGTAGCATTGCCAGAGAAGCGGCGATCCAGTCCCAGCGTGGCAGCACCGACCAGAGTCAAGAATTGATCCACATGACCACGCAGCTTCGCGATATCGCCGCCAAACTGCTGGTGAGTGAATTGTAATAACCAATAACCTATTTCCCAGCAATCGGCAGATTAAAATCGCCTTGCAGGTCGCGCCACACGCAGTGGATGTGATTGGCTGGATTGCCTGCCGCGTCGGCCTGCACGTTGATGAACTCGATCACAAACGTCGAGCCTTGAATGGCATAGTAGTGGCCGACGCCTGGCTTCAACGCTCCTGACCAGGCGAAGTGGATTTTGTCAAAACCAGCTTGATCGATCAACTCCCAACGCTGCTTGACAACTCCAGGTTTCATCTTGGAGGAATAGGCTTCGATCAATTTCTTGAGCTGTGCCTGCTTTCCGGCATCGAGTTCACTCGCTGCAATGCCGCGTGGAGCATCGGTCGGAGGCTGCGGTTCACCCGCGCCACGGATTTCCTGCGGCACATCACCGGGGAGCGTCGCGGTAGCCCGTTGTTTTTCATCGAGACTGTTGACGAGTTCAAACGCCAGTTGCTCTTCGGCGCGAAGGACTTGCATCCCCTTCTTGAATTGTTCGCCGTAGGAGTCCTTCAGCTCAGCCGGATTGGAACCCATGAACTGCGGTGTCGAATCGACGATCTTATTCCCATCCAGCGAGAAATTGAGCGACAGGTGATGCCCTTCGACACTCAGTCCCCACGTCTCTTTCATATTGGGATTTCCGAAGACGGTGAAGTAATATTTTTCGGGATTGCGTCGACCCTCGCTCTTGGGCCCTTCTAGCTTCAACAGGATACTTTCGAGTTGCATGATGGTGGTCGCCTTGTCGTAGCCGAATTGGCTAACGACCGCCCGAAAAGCCGCCTTGGCGGCTGTTTGCTGCTCCGGGGTCATTTCCATCAATGGCAGACCCTTGCGAGTCTCCATGGGGATGAAGTGCCAGCCGATGCGTCCTTCTGCGTCATAGTCGACTTGTGCCTTGGCCTTCTGACCGCCGTCGAGTGTGGCTAGAAAGGCCTTGGTGGCAGCCACGGGGACTGGGCCAGCCTGTTTTTTATTTCCCTCACCAGACTGGGCCTCGCCAGACTTCGTCCCACCCGACTTTGGAGTTTTTTCTTGAGCCGAATTGAAAGAGATACAAGTCAGTCCGGCCAACATCAGACAAACAAGGAAGAAAGTTCTGCGCATGGTGGTGGTACTCCAGGGGATGGATGGTTGGATGGTGAGAGAGCTAACTCATCACAGGATAGCAGAAATAATCCGAGGTGGCCGCAGCCTAACTGCCTATTTGCCGAACATGCGTGGATCAAAGTGGAAGGGCAGGCTGTCCGTGACTTTCAATTTTTTGCTCTCGGGATGGAGAGGATTCAACAGCAAATTGAATTCGAGCGGATTAATCGCCGAAGGAACTTTCAGGATTGCAGACGAGCAACATTTCAACCACTCTATCCCAATTAGTTGGAGTTTGACGGGAGCCGGATAACTGCGCCAGTCGACCGGCAAATCGTCCAAGTCAATTGTTTCAGCGGAAGTTGTGTCGGGTAGCTCTCCGCAAATAGCAACCAGATCGGCTGGGATCAAACCGGGGGGCACATGCACGAACAATTCCAGGGCGGCCAATGAGAGATTCTCTGAAGCGTAGACCAGCGGGTAGCCTTTGAAATTCCAGCGACCACCAGCTTTCTCCGCCCCGGCACCTGAAAAGGCGGCGCTCGCATGTTTTTCTTTGCAAATCCGCCATAGCTTCATGCTTAACTATAGACTCCAAATTCGATACGTTGGAGCACATCCATACAATCTGAAAAACCGATCCCCGTATCGAGCAAGTCGATGGGGCGTTGGCCATTCAAAGCGGAGTTGTGAGTCAGCAACCATTCCTTCGCCTTGGACTTGTCACCCAGTACCTCGCGCGCGCTAACCAGTACACGACTAAGTCGATAAATCCGTTCGGACTCGGTGGCCTTCAGTCGCTCGCCGTTGGACTGCCGACGCGCCACGGTGCGTCTGGCAATTCGAAGTGCCTTACATATCACATCTTCGGTGATCGATGACGATTTAACGATCGACTTGATGACGTCCGATGGGAGCCCGAGGCGGATTATCGCGATGAAATCAAACTCTGAGCGGGGCGTGCCGACTACGGATGGCCCCCCCATGAACTTGGCCACATTGCTAACGTTGGTCATGAACTAATCCCTGCGGTCTGGCGACCGCCGCTACGTTAAAGTCGCGACAGTCATTGGTCGCGGATGCCTATTTGCCATATTGTACTAAAAGAGTTGCCATATGGCAAGTTTCCAGCTAACGAAAAAACCCTCGCAGTTGGGGGCACAACTGCGAGGGCTGGTGTTCCCTGGCACCGGAGCGAAATGGATAACCAAGTCGCTCCGGTGCACAGACTTAAGCTCTGCCGCGAAGCTCCGACAAGCGTGATTGACCCAGAAACCACCACTTATCGGCTGTATGCTCCGACCCAGGAGGGAGGCCAGCTATGTTTTCCCGCAAAACCATAGCCAACGACAGAGCTTCCACTGATCGACTTCCTTGTCACCTTGTTCAAGCGCGGGGGGCATCCATCCGTGAATGCTGGTGGTTTCCACTTTTGATCCCAATCGCCCGCGTGGCGACTGGCTGGTTCGATCTTCGGCTTCAACCTGCTCGATGGGAGTAGGAATACCGCATCGAGAATGTGGGGGTCAATACCGAAAAAGGCTAGTGCGACAAAAAAGGTGTAGATTCCGCAGGTGGGAAAATACTCAGCAAAGGTAGCTTTACGATGCTGTTCTTTTTCGTCAGTGCCCGCTTGGCAATCACTTCGTCCGTTACCGGTTCGCCATCGCGATCGGTCCAGTCTTCGATGCCGCAGCCAGCTAACAAAATCGAGCCCACTTCGGTATGGTCGACGGCCCAGCGAATGGCGGCGACGCGATCGGGGATGACTTGTACGCGGCCGGGGCTGCGAAAGCCCCCCAGCACATCCATGGCGATCGACTGGGCCGCTTCGGGGGAGAAATCGGAGGCGCTAAGGACCACCCGCTCGGCACCTTTGTCAAGTACTTCACCCAGCCGCTGACGCCACTGGGGATCGAGTCGGCAGCCCAAATCCATCACGACGGTGGTGGGGCCGAGTTGGTGTTGCCTGAGCGAATGCAGGGCCACCGCCACGCGATCGGGAGCTTGAGCCGCATCGATCAGTAGCGGAACTTCGATCGCTTGCGGCAGACGTTGCATACGCCCTGGGATGCTCGTCAGGGCTTCGATTCCAGCGACCGCTTCGGGGACTGAAAAATCGAACAGCCAAGCTGTGGCTACCGCTGCCAGTGCGGCCCGCGCCACATGATCGCCAGGGATTTTCAGAGTGAGTGGCATGATTAAGTTGCCGGTCATCGTCAGCAGTTGCTGCTCGCTACCGCTGCGGCCAAGCCGTTTGGCGCGAACATGCTGGGCAGCGTCCAATCCGTAGTCGACACAGTCCAGTCCTGAGGCTTCGGCCCAAACCGCAGCCAAGGCATCGTCGGCGTTGTACAAAACCAGCCCATGCGGTTTGAGGTTTTCGCACACGCGACTGAGCAACGTCGCCAGCTCCGATTGCGAAGGGGCACCCCGCAGTTGGCTCGGTCGCAGGCCGGTCACAATCAGCACATCGAATTCGACACCAGCGGCGGCTTGCTGTTGGAGCATGTTGGGGGTCAGTTCCACGATCATGGCGGGTGAGCCTGCCAGATCGCATTTTTCCATCCAATTCGCCAGTTTGCGTGCCCCTGGGGGACGCGTGGCAGTGCGATCACAAGTGGTCGAATCGCTTGCCCCGAGCGATGTGTAATACGCCACGGCACCCCCCAGTCGCTTGAGCATAGCTGCTACGAACAGGGAGGTGGTCGTTTTGCCATGCGTGCCAACGACGCCAATGGTCAACATGCGTTGCGACGGGTTGCCGACTAACGCCTGACAAACGCGTCCGTAGACCTCGCGAGTATCATCGACCAAGCATTGCGGGATCGATACGGGGAGGAGTCGTTCGCTGACGACCGCCACCGCCCCGCGCCGAATCGCCTCTTCGATGTGGTCATGCTCATCACCAGCGGCCGCGTGTTGCGGAATGAAGACGTCGCCGGGTTGGCAGAGTGCCGCGCGAGGCGCACATCGGCTCACACCAATGTCTTCCGCCCCGACAAAAACAGCTTCCTGCAGGAAGCCTCTCAGACTTAAAATTTCAGCCTGGGGACGACTTTCACCTGGAAAATCACCACGGAAAGATGCGGACATCGACGGCCTCCTTGCCACGTGTACTAGCGTTTCGATCGTTTTTTAATCCCACTGCTTTTAATCCCACTGCAGTGAACGCATCGTGCGTCCTCCGAAGAAGGAGCGTTGTGGTTCGCACGAACTAAGGTATCCGACCAGCGGCTCGATTGAACTTTGTATAGCGTGGTCCGAAACCATAGGATTCGTCAAGTCGAAAAATCGCCTGAAGCCGACCGAACGGGAGTTTTTTCTCGAATTAGTTCCATAGGAGGTTTTTAAGTGAGTTGCTAGCTGAAGTACAATGCGACACCAATAGCCGTTTTCCGTTTGACGCCGTTTTCCGTTTGACAATGGGCAGGTATCATACAAGGCCTGCAACACGGGTTGCGATTCGGTACTAGTGCTTGGTCCAGATTAAAAAGTGGGGTTGGCAGCGCTCAGAGTAGAACGATTGTCCCAATCGTTTCTCAAGCGATTGGGACAATCGCTCTACTCTCCCAACCCCAAAATT
>JBGSJT010000815.1:0-4337 GCA_041741715.1 Pirellulaceae bacterium
AGAGTCGCGACGGGCACCGACGAAGTTGGTCGGCGAGCGGAGAGGGGGGCTTTTCTGGAATTTCCCTCCCCGTCGCTTAGGCTCCGACCCTCCCACCGTAAGTTACGTCGAATACGACGTAACTTACGGTGGGAGGGTGAGGTGCGACGAAACTATTCTGGCGATCAGCGAGAAGTGTCGAAAAAATTGACACTTCTCGCTGCTAACTCTTTGACTTGAAACCTTTGCAGTTCCTACCCAAATTTCTACGCGAGTTTAGGAATTCAATGGGCAGAGCACAACGCTTGTCGATCGCCAAGCCCGCCAGAATCTCGCCGAGCACCGACGCAAACTTGAATCCGTGTCCCGATAGGCCAACGGCGAAGCAAACGTTGTTAAACTCTGGGTGAATATCCACCACAAAGTGCTCGTCTTCCGTCATTGTATACATGCAGACCTCATGCCTTGTTTCACGCGTTTCGACTAGGCTCAGGTGCTGCGACACAAAGGCTTCGACGCGCAGGCTTTCACGTGGATCCCTTCCGCGATCGACGGCCAGTGGATCGACGATCTCATCACCCCAACTGTGCTCCGCCACCTTGAGCGACTGCTGGTCTAAACTTGGAAAACCATAGTAGCAACCAGCTTGAGTTTCATAGAAGAAGACCGGCGATCCCTGTCGGCTATCGTAAGCTAGCCGATCGTTTAGTGCGTACCAGTGTAGATGCTTGCGGAGAATTCGAAAGCGAATGCCAAGTTCCGAAAGCAAGTCAGGTGCCCAAGCACCCGGCGCAATGATTAAACGGTCCGACTGAAATATCGTCCCCGCGCAATCTACCGAAACCGAAGAATCGCTGCTGATCCAACTTGTGACCGCCGTCCCGATCTCGATTTCGGCACCCAGTGCTAGTGCTTGCTGAACATAGTTGCGGATACACTCTTCCACAAACAGATAGCCACCCTCGGGTTCAAAGATTGCGACCGCATCGTCGGGCATGATGAAGCCCGGAAACCGGTCACTCACCTCGTGACCCGACAATTCCTGCAAGGGGAGTGCATAAGCTTGAGACGCGCGGCGTACGCCCGGGATCAATATGCCCTGAGGGGGACCAATCTCCAACAAGCCGACTTGTGCCAAGAGAGACTGACCGCAAAGCGTTTCAAGCTCGCGCCAATTTTGGTATGCCCGATCCAACAGCGGCACGTAATTGGGGTGCTCGAAATAGGCCCGACGAATCACTCGCGTATCACCATGCGAGCTACCACGCGCATGTCCCGGTGGAAAGCGATCGATGCCCAGCACCTTCAAGCCACGCCGCGCTAGATGATAGAGGGCCGCACTGCCTACCCCACCTACACCCACGACAATCGCATCGTAGCTGTTCACATCTGGACTCCTCAATCGCTATCAAACTAGCTCGATGAACAGAACCGGTTTTGAAACGAATTGTGTAAATACAAGCCCGAAGTGCAAGCGAGAACGGGGTCAGAGAGCGGCATCGGAGGTGTTTGTTTCGCGTCCACTTTGGGCGCGTGCACCATTCTGCGGGTCGCGAGTGAGCTCTGCTGTTACTTCTTGGTGGCGGGGACGTCGATATCCAGTTGCGAATCCTTTTTCTCTAAATCTTTGCTAAATTCGTAGGGAGGAAAGAGCGGGATCGGCAAGTTGACTTCGCGAAAGCTTCCTTCCTTAGCATTCTGTGCCTCAATCGCACTGGACAGGCCCATCACCTTAATTAAGTGTGGGCCTCCGATAATACCTCTGCCGTCTTCCGACCGCGTATCGTATTTTCCATTGGTAATTTGACAACGTCCGGCAGGGCCCGAATTGCCATTAGCCGAGTCGGGTTCAAATACCAGATACCCAGCCGGTATTGGCTTCCCCTTGAAGGTCGCGGTGCCGGAGATGTCATACAACCTCTCTCCTCCACAACCGGCCAAAAACAGCGATTGCGCAGCGATCAAAGATATAGCGATTAATTTGCGAATGGTTCTAGCCTTTGCATTAACAGCTTGTGAGAGAATCCGAGGGAAAACGTCCGCAGAAAGTAGTCATCACGCTCCGCGTGAGGAGCGTGAAACAGCTTTCCAATGTTCAGGAAAACCAACAACGTTGTTTTCCAAATCAGCGATCTGGCATCGCGCGCATCTCGGCGAAGCGAGATGACTACTAAGACTGCGTGAACGGTTACCAACAGAGCAACCCTGAATTACAATTCAAGGTTAACGACTTCGCCCCCCTTAGCACTGGCTGCGGCTCGATAGGTGTCCATGCTAATGCTATCCGATATGAAGTGGACCGATCCGTCACCATAGACAAATTGGGCACCACCGGTATGCATGCTCCCCAGCGACGAGTCATTCCACTCGAGCGAAAACTTAGAATTAATGGGATAGGTCACGTTTTTGCTCAAGAAGATCAGTGATCCACGGTTATCAGCATAGAAACCGCGTGTGAAAGGTCGCCAATACTGATACTTGTTCCAGGAAAACTCCCCCAACAGGAACGTGTTGGAGGTTCCATCACTCATGTTCGACATCGGATTTCCCTTCGGCGGAAAGACACCCGTTGATTTTGTGAAGACGTTTCCGAAAGCACCGGTGGTGCAGACCGGACCGAAACCGGTCGTCCCGACGGTCCCCAGTGAGGGATAGACAGTCCCCGAGACCAGGTTGGTACCAGAAGGCCCGAGTATGGCGTGATAGTGACTGGTCATACAACTAGCTTCGTTGGCATTGAACACCGAGAAGTGAGTCTCCGCCGGAGAGCTTGGACAACGCAGCGAGGGAATCACTACACCTTTGACGATGTTAATTCGATTCTTGGCTTGCCAGTTGCCTTGTGAAAAGTCAAACTGATTGAACAAATTGCCTTGTTCGATGAACGGCAGCAGCATTACGGCCCACGACATTTGATTGCTGTCGATTCCGGCTGGCGGGAACATTTTGAAGCTGCTTTCGTAGTTATGGTTTGCCAACCCCAACTGCTTCAAGTTGTTGGAACATTGCATCCGCCGTGCCGCCTCTCGCGCGGCCTGGACTGCGGGGAGCAACAGTCCCACCAAGATACCGATAATCGCAATCACCACCAACAATTCGACGAGGGTAAACCCCTTACGTAATGAGACCCGCATGTGCTAACTCCAAAAGTGAAAAGGTAAGCATTCATAGATACCACCGTGACTGGCAACGCCCGATCCAACCCCCTTAATGAGCGATTGCGATCGCGCACCACACCGAAGTTAGGATAACAGACTTTCATTGGTTGTAAACTAAAGAAAACGCGAATTGCCGCCCTTTTGATGCAGTAAGCCCGATCGATCGCCGTTTATCCCCCCACGTTCAACGATTAAGGTGAGTTGGCTGTTGATTAAGTGAGCCGTGTCGCTTGAGCGGCCGGGCGTTTATTTGAGCAGATATTTAGACACTTCTCGCTGAACGCCACCCGCAGGTTACCAGGCTCAGCCTGGGAAACCAATGCATTTCAGGCTCCGCCTACCGAAGTGTCGTTGGTTCTAAGGACGCGGGAGGCGGAGCCTCCAAGACAGTGCGTTCCCAGGCAGGAGCCTGGGAACGAGCGTGTGCGTGGTGGCGTTCAGCGAGAAGTGTCGATATTTAAGCAGATATTTATTTAGAGCGCCGGGCGTGTATTCAGTGCGGCGCAAATTGCCCCGCGCTTCAAGTGCGCACCCTGGCTTCACCTTCAAGGATTCAATTAACAGCCAGTAAAGAATTAGTTTCCCTACCAAACTGCCGGAACTTTGAAATCTGCCGGCTGTTTGTTGGGGGGGATGTTAGCAGGTACAGCCTGCGACCGAAGTTCATCAAGCCGCCGCAGTAGTCGTTGCATTTGGGCTGGTTCCTTGGAAGCCAAGTCGGTTGTCTCAAACGGATCGTTTTCAATGTTAAAAAGTTCCATGGTCGGTTTGCCATCAACCTCCGTGGCGTTGGTGCTGGTCTTCCCGTTCTCGATCAGTTTCCATGGTCCTAGGCGAATCGCGGCTTGAAATGGATTCAAGTTTAGCAGCACTTCCTCGCGCTTCGGCGGCGCGCCGTCACGAATCGTCGACCACTGTTCAATTCCATCGATGGTCAGCTCCGGTGATTGGGGAACACCCGCAGCCATCAACAATGTCGGGAGCAGGTCGGCAATGTGCATCATCGATTCGACGCGCCGCGCGGGTTGCAAGACACTGGGCCAACGCATTATGCATGGTACGCGCACGCCACCTTCGTACAAATAGCCCTTCTCGCCACGCAGTTCCCCATTGTCGGCCCCCAAGTTTTCCGGACCACCATTGTCGCTGCAAAAGAAGATGAGAGTCTTCTCTGACTGCTCGCGACTAGCTAGGCTGGCG
>JBGSJT010000816.1:0-2405 GCA_041741715.1 Pirellulaceae bacterium
TCCTTGGGGATAACGGTTCTGGCAAGACGTCCACACTGCAAGCGATCGCATTGCCACTTTCGATGGCAACCCGAAGGATTCGGTATGCGAACGAGTTCGATTGGCACGGATTTCTTTCAGAAAGAATGTCCAGTCTGGGTCGCACTCGTATCGAATTGGTCGTCGACTTCGAGGTCGATGAGGTTCGACTCACCAACGATCTGTTCGAGAAATGGTACGATTCGGTCTCGAGCGATTTTCGCGAGTCACGACAAATCCATCCGCCGTCTGATGCTGGACAAGTGACGCTTTGGTTCGAACAAAACCAACTACGATCTTCAGAGGGAATACCAGGTCTACATCAGTTTTTAGGTCGTTATTATGTGAAGGCACTCGCCAAGTCAGAGCCGCGTTTACGTGACAACTACTCCAAGATCGGCGATATCTTCTGGTTTGACCAACATCGAAATCTAGGTAGCGCGTCAGCGCGTCGGTACATTGACAGTGAGAATGGGCCGGTTGTCGAGTCTTGGAAATCTGGCGTTGAGAATCTTCGTGAATTTCTCATCGGCTGGTGGAGTTACCACACGTCGCCAGATAAGTCTTATGGCAAAGACTACATCCCTGACTTGCTGTCAAGATTCCAGAAGGTTTTTCCGAATCGCCAGTTCGTCGGTACTGCTCCAAAGCAAGCAGACAGCGAACAGGGATTAAAAGACTTTTATTTCTTGCTTCAGTCAGACGGCCGAGTCTACGACCTGGCCGAAATGTCGTCGGGCGAGCAAGCGATTTTCCCGCTCCTTTACGAGTTCGTCCGCCTGGACGTAGGGAACTCGATTGTATTGATCGACGAACTTGAATTGCATCTGCATCCACCGGAGCAGCAGCGATTGCTCAATGCACTTCCTGCGCTCGGTCCCAACAACCAATTCATTATCACGACACACTCGCAGTTTTTGACGGATGTGATCCCCAATGATCATGAAGTACGTATGGAGGGAGGTGTGCGGTGCCTCTAGCGAAACTCTATGTGGAAGGCGACTTGGACGCAGCCATCTACAACAAGGTATTTTCCGGTGTCCTTATCGAGCAGGGTGGCAGCAAAACTGCGATCAAACCGCAAGCTCGAAAAGACCGTACGTTGAAAGTGGAGGCTGGCTATCTTCGTGACAGAGACTTTGACTTCTCTCCTACCGAGATCGTAAGTACGCCGACGGTTGACGCACTGCACAACGGAAAACCACTGGGATGGCGGCTAAATCGACATGAACTCGAGAACTACCTTATCGACCCACGAGTCGTCAGTTCCACCTTTGGCATCCAAGTGGGCGCATGGGAAACCGCGCTGAGCCACGCTGCTACAAAGATCTGTCACTACCAAGTCGCGCGATGGACAATTGGCTTTGTTCGATCAAACTTGCCTCCCAACTACGAGTTGAACACCAAGCCAGACGGGATCGATGAAATGCGATTGCCTGCCGACCTCACGGAGGCGATATCTCTGCAATGGTGCAAAAACGCGATTGGCGCTTTCAGGGACAAAATCGATCCGCACCTCGACGTAGTCGCAATTGATGCTGAGATTGAATGACGGCGTAATACCTTTCAAGCTGAATCGCTCAAGAGTTGTGATTACGTACTTTTATGGTGTAGCGGCAAAGACCTTTTCGCGGCGGTTGATTTGACAGCGACAGAAGACGACCGAATTCGTGGCCCCAAGGATTTGTGCAACCGATTGCGAGACTGGGTTCGCGATCACCCTGATCAATTCCTTGCTTACTACCCCGAACTCCAAGAACTTCGGAATCAGTTTTTAGCTTAACCTCTAGCTCTAAAAAACTGCCTACTGAAAACTGAAAACTCCAGAATGATTAACAGACAAGCTTTACTTGCCGACCTTCAGAAGTTCTTGCAGCGGATCGAAGCGGATTTATTGGAACGCAGTGAATCGACTGAGGTTCCCGAGGTGCCCGCTGCGCTTCATGCGGAGTATGAAAAAGCATTCAAGGCCGAGCGCACAGCGCAAAACTACGAAGACTGGCGAACTGATACGATCACGCAAGCTGCAGCGGCATGGGTTCTGTCGTGCGTGTTCGTTCGCTTCCTGGAAGACAACTCGCTCATCGATCCACCGAAGATCGCTGGCCCGGGCGATCGGTTGGCAAGAGCGCGTGATGAGCACGAGTTGTATTTCCGATCACATCCACAGCATACTGATCGTGAATACCTGCTTTCCATCTTCGGTGAGCTTGCCAAGTTACCAGGTACACGAGATATCTTTGGCGAGCACAACGCTATCAACGACTTACCCAATTGGCTCTCTGGTGACGCGGCTGGTGAGCTATTGAACTTCTTCCAGAAGATCGATGCGAGCACAGGCGATCTAGTTCATGACTTCACCGATGCTAATTGGGACACCCGTTTCC
>JBGSJT010000817.1:0-75884 GCA_041741715.1 Pirellulaceae bacterium
TTCTGAATTTCTGAGATGCCTTCCTGTGGCCAAACCCAAGCTGGGGACCGTGCTTCGCAACCGCTGCCCCAGGGCGGCGTCAACGCTCGCTCCACTCGCGTTGACTTGCCCTGGGCTAGAAAATCGGCTGGACCTTCGGCCCGAAGAGAGCGGATAGGTCGCTGAGGAATTCTTGTATAATGGCAGGCAATGTTTGTGAACCATCTGCTTCAGAACCCAGAAAGCTCACCATGCTGGCCAAAATCACAAGCGCTGGTCGGACAGATATCGGCAAGAAACGGGAAAACAACCAAGATCAGTACTTGATCGCCGATCTCAATAAATCGATGCTCGTCCAATCGACCAGCCTCAACCTCGAAACGCAGTCGCGGTTGTACGGTATGTCTCATGGCAAGCTGTTTATGGTGGCTGACGGGATGGGGGGACATCAAGGTGGAAATCGCGCGGCCGTGCTAGCGATCGACTTGCTAATCAATCAACTCCTCAACAGTATGCACTGGTTCCTGCAAATGGACAAACCGCAGGAGGAACGCGAGCAGGGGTTCATCGCTGACTTGAAGCAAATGTTGCAGCGCGCGCACGAGGCGATTGAAAAGGAGTCGAGTCAAGCTCTGTCCAACAAGGGGATGGGGACAACACTTACCATGGCTTACGTTATCTGGCCGTGGATGTACGTCGTGCATGCCGGGGACAGTCGCTGTTACTTGCTGCGACAAGAACACCTCGAACAGATCACTCGCGATCATACCGTATCGAATCAGTTGGTTGCCCAAGGTGGCATGACGAAAGAGGAAGCCGATGCGTCACGCTGGAGCAATGTGCTGTATAACGCCCTGGGTGCGGGTGCTCGGAGCGTCGACGCCGAAGTGCACAAGGTCGGCTTGCAACCCGAAGACACAATCCTACTGTGCACCGACGGACTCTATCGCTATGTGACCGACAAGGAAATTAAGGATATCATGCTCAGCGATCTGGAACCGCTCGAGTGCTGCCGCTCTTTTATCGAAATGGCCAACTATCGTGGTGGAGCAGACAACATCACCGCCATCGTCGCTCGACTTGGTAAGCCCGACGAAGATGAGCCTAAGACCCGAGTGGCGGCAGAAGTTACCCTGGAGCGCCTGCTGGGAGATGTCACCGGTTCTCACTTTCGAGAGAGCCAGCCTCGCTCCTTAGAGGCGCAGGAAACCATCACACCGGCACTCCCTGACACGCTGGAAATCAAGTGAGCTCTGCGATGGATCTGTCTTGCATTCAGGGAGAGCTTGACGCCTGCGACTCACATGACATGCGCAGTGTGGCCCGTGGTGCAGTTGTGCTCGCACGGCAACTCCAGCAGCGTGCCAAGCAACTGCAAACCCCTGCGGAACGTCGACAACAAGCCGAGTTGGATCGTATGGTGCAACATCCACGCGACAAGGCCACGTTGACGCAATTGACTGATCAGGCCTTTCGCAGTGACCAAGCGGCGCGGGCCGCCGATCAATTAGTTCACATCTTGGACGTGCAGGGGATCCCCCGCTTCTTTAGTCCGTTGGAGCGCACAATGCTCCGTGGCTTTCAATCGTTTGGCGAGTATCTGCCGGGCGTGGCGGTACCACTGGTCAAAGAAAAAATGCGGCAAGAAACCGCCAATGTCATTCTCCCCGCCGAGCCCGAATTGCTGTGCGAGCACTTGCGCGCTCGGCGCAACGAAGGGGTCAGGATGAATGTTAACTTGCTGGGGGAATCGTTGCTGGGAGAGCATGAGGCGCAGCGACGATTGGAATCGTATCTGGCCATTCTGCAATTACCCGAAATCGAATGCGTCTCTGTCAAAATCTCTACGCTCTATTCTCAGATATCCACACTGGCGCATAGTGAAACCATTCACACCATCTCCGATCGACTTGAATTGCTCTATCGCGCTGCGCTGCGCAATCCGTTCACTCGCCGCAATGGGATGCGTGTCCCGAAGTTTGTGTACTTGGACATGGAAGAGTATCGCGACATGTCCCTAACCGCCGAAGTCTTTCAACAGACACTCGCGCGGCCAGGGATGGAACAAGTGCGGGCTGGCATCGCGCTCCAAGCCTATGTCCCCGATAGCTTTACAGTTCAACAGCAACTAACCACTTGGGCTCGGACGCGCGTGGCCGATGGAGGTGGGCCGGTTACGATTCGCATTGTGAAGGGTGCCAACATGGAAATGGAGCGCGTCGAAGCCGCGCTGCGTGGTTGGCCTCAAGCACCCTATCAAACCAAAGTCGAAACCGACGCGAATTACAAGCGGATGGTTCGGTATGGTTTGCAAGCCGAGAACATTGCGGCCGTGCGTCTGGGTATTGCCAGCCACAATCTATTCGAAGTAGCTTTCTCGTTGGTACTGGCCGCTTGCGGTGCTGCAGGCCCGGGCGACGATTCCAAGCTGCAACACCTCCAGTTCGAAATGCTCGAGGGGATGGCCAATCATCAGCGCCGCGCGCTACATGAATTGGTCGACAATCTGTTGCTCTATGCACCCGCTTGTAAGCAACGCGACTTTATTCATGCGATCGGCTATTTGGTCCGGCGGATGGATGAAAACACGGGGCCAGATAACTTCTTGCGACATGCATTTAAGATCGAGATCGATAGCCCTGAGTGGCAAAAGATGGAACAGATCTTTCTCGACTCCATCGAACTTATGGAGACGGTCGCAGCCACTCCCAGACGCACACAAGATCGTCGCCAAGCACCTGCACAACCACCTGCCCCCACGCATTGGAGTCATTTGGTCAACGAACCCGATACCGATTTCGCACTGGTGCAGAATTCCAAGTGGGCCGCCGACATCGTCGGCCAGTGGCAGACGCGGTGCGATGCGCAGGCCTCGATCGTTCCACTTTCCATCGCGGGTGAGGATGTCGAGGGAGCAGGTCCGCCAATCGAATCACGCGATCCCTCCCGACCGGGAGTCGTAGTGGCTAGGTACCAACAAGCCAATTCCGAACAGATTGCTCGAGCCATCGTATGCGCGCGGCATGACCCAAGTGACTGGCGCGCGATGGCACCTGAGGAGCGCTACCAGTTGTTGCGCGCCGCAGCCCAACACATTCGATTGCGGCGCGGCGACTTGATCGGCGCGGCGCTCGCCGAAGGAGGGAAGACGATTGCCGAGAGCGACCCCGAAGTATCAGAGGCTGTCGACTTCGTAGAATTCTACGCCGCCTCAGCTCGTGAGCTGCAACAACAACCGGCCTATCGCGCGCGACCACTCGGGATGGTGGTCGTCGTCAGCCCTTGGAATTTCCCCATCGCGATACCCTGCGGTGGCGTGGCGGCGGCATTGGCAACTGGGAACACGGTCATCTTAAAACCAGCCTCCGATACGGTCCTCCCCGCCAGAATTCTATGCGAATGCTTCTGGGAAGCGGGTGTGTCACGCCAGGCATTGCAATTGGTCCCGTGCAGTGGCCGTGTCGCGGGGGCAGAGTTGTTGTCGGTGCATGATCTAGGGGCGGTGATTCTGACCGGCGGTACAAGCACCGCGCAACAAATTTTGGCCGCCCATCCCAAACTCCATCTATTGGCCGAAACCGGGGGCAAGAACGCCACGATCATTTCAAGTCTGAGTGATCGTGAGTTGGCGATCAAGAATGTCTTGCACTCCGCGTTTTCTCATGCCGGACAGAAATGCAGTGCGACCAGTTTGCTGTTGCTCGAAGACGAGGTGTATCACGACTCTGGATTCCGCGATGGATTAACTGACGCAGTTCAAAGTTTGACGGTCGGATCGGCCTGGGATCTGAAGACCAAGATGGGACCGCTGGTTCGACCACCGTCGGGTGATCTGCTGCGTGGAATGAAAGAGCTCGAACCGGGGGAAACGTGGGGCGTCATGCCGCGACAACTCGAGGCTAACCCTTGTTTGTTTTCACCGGGTGTTAAGTGGGATGTCCCCGTGGGAGGCTTTACCCATACGACTGAATTGTTTGGCCCAGTCTTGGGTGTCATGCCGTATCGCGATTTGCACTCCGCTATCGAGATCGTTCATCGAACAGGTTACGGATTGACCAGCGGACTGGAAAGTTTGGATGATCGCGAGCAAGCGGTATGGACTAGTCGCCTGCAAGCTGGGAATCTCTACATCAATCGCTCGACGACCGGGGCCATCGTGCTGCGTCAGCCGTTTGGTGGAATGGGAAAGAGTGCCTTTGGTCCAGGGATCAAGGCGGGTGGTCCCAATTATGTGGTGCCACTGATGCGACTGGCTACTTTCGACGATCCGCTGCTCGATTCAACTTCCCCAGATGAAACTTCTTTGGCACCCGAACTCGAACCGCTGTCGATTTTTTATCAGCAACTGCATGCGACACGCAATCGATCAGCGGCCAAACTGCGCGAGCACCTGAGCGACGACCAGTGGCAAAAATTGCTAGCCGCCATCCTTGATTATGATCGCTTTGCGACCGAGGAAATACGACAAACGCACGATTCATTGCGATTGTTGGGACAGGACAATTCGCGGCGATATCTACCAATGACGCACGTACGTATTCGGGTTGTCGCCAGTGACAGTTGGTTGGACATCGCCGCGCGGGCCGTGGCGGTGGTGGCTGCGGGTGGTCGAGCGACTGTTAGTCATGCCGCTGGAGTTCACGAGAAAGCCATTGAGGTTTTCGAAAGCCTTACGCAGGAGTGGGCCGGTAACATGGAATTTGTAGCGGAGTCGGATGATGAGCTGGCTGCCGCCATTGCCGACGGTCAAGTCGATCGCGTTCGCTACGCCGCGTCTGAGCCAGTCCCTCTGTCGGTGCGACAAGCGGCCGCAGAACAATTTGTGGTCGTGGCCGATGCCCCCGTCAGTCCCTTGGGTCGCGTCGAATTGTTATGGTACGTCCGCGAGCAGAGTGTGTGCGTCGACTATCATCGCTACGGTAATCTCGGATTTCGCGCTGGCGAAGACCGGCGGCAGGTGTTGTGACCGTAAAACACCCTGAATTATCTTTTTGCCGCACATCATTTTTTCGGCGCACATTGGTCGTGGCCACGTCTGAGCTGCGCTGGAGTCCAGGCTTTAGCCGCATGCATTGCGCTGGACATGCAAAAGCGTCTAAAGGCTGTACTCCAACAATTTGGCGTCAAATCCTAGCTTTCCAAATTGGCCTTGGTCACCTAATACCTGGCAATATCCTTCTTGGCGCTCAAACCAAGTGCGTCACCGATCTGATGGGCTTGGGTGGAGAGCATGCCTAGGTCACTGCCGACGGCAACGAACTGCATCCCTTGTCCGATCCGCTGGTTGGCTTGTTCAACACTAAGCACATGCATGCCAATGGGCTTGCGAGCATCGCGCCCCATCGCCACGATTTTTGCGATCGCCTTCTCCAGCTCGTCGTCACTGGGAAAACTGCCGTCGGGTTGTCGCATTTGAAATTTCAAATCGTTGGGACCGATAAAAATCGCATCGCAGCCAGGGAGCGCATAGATGTCTGCGGCATTCTGAATCCCCAAGGGACTTTCCGTTTGCAGGACTACTAGGGTTTGATCATTGGCACCTAGAAAGTATTCTTCGACGCTGCAATCGAAATTCAAATTGTGCATGCCGCCACCGACGCTACGATTCCCCAGCGGAGGATATTTGGCAGCCGCAATCGCCAACTGGGCCTGTTCGACCGTCTCGACCATCGGCACCACGATGCCGTAGGCACCCGCGTCGAGCGCGCGCTTGATCCAACTGTGTGATCCGTCGGGGACACGGATCAACGGTACGCAACCCGCATCGGCGATGGCGGCCACGACGGCAGCCGTTTCGCGCCAATCGTAGGGTGCATGCTCGACGTCTAGCGTCAACCAATCAAAACCGCAGCGGGCCAACACACGGGCGACGTGCAAGTGACCAGTGGTCAACCAAGTACCAATTGTTGGTTGTCCGCGCTTTAGCTTTTGCTTGACTCGATTGACGCGCATGTTGTTTTGGCTCTCGGAAAAGGTGGGGATTGAGGGTAGGCTGCCTGCTATGACAATTCTTTAGCTAATCGTTGTAGGATCTCGATACCGCGCTGCAATACGTCGTTGGGGGCGGCGTACGAGATGCGAAAGTGAGTATCGCGAGCGCTGAAAATATTCCCAGGGATGACGAGTAGTTCATTTTCAATGGCTTTCTTTACGAACTCCGCGCCAGTCCCCCAAGGCACCTTGGGGAACAGGTAAAACGCGCCACCCGGCGTGGTGAATTCGTAGTGATCCTTCAAGCCCGCGATCATCAAATCTCGTTTGTGACGATAGTCGCCACGATAGCCCGACAGGTCAAGATCTAGCGCCGCCAGCGCGCCCCATTGGGCTGGTTGCGGCGCGCAGACGAACGAATACTGTTGCAGCTTGATCATCGTCTCGATCACCGCCGACGGGCCATGGACCCAGCCGACTCGCCACCCGGTCATGGCGTGACTTTTGGAAAAGCCGTCGATCACAATTGTGTTGGGATTGGTGTCGGCTGGCGTCAATAGTTCACCATCGTAGACAAACTGGCTGTAGATTTCATCAGACAGCAATGCCACGTTGTGCTTGGCCGCCAACTCAGCCAAGCCAACGACTTCTTCCCGTGTGGCAGTCACTCCCGTCGGATTGCTCGGTGTGTTGAACAATATTAACTTGGTGCGCGGCGTAATGGCTGCGGCTACGCGTTCGAGGTCGATGCGAAAGTCAGGATAGGTGTCGATCATTACCGGCACGCCGCCAACTAGCTTCACCAATGAAGGATACATGACGAAGTAGGGATCGAAGATGATCACTTCGTCCCCTGGGTCAATTAGACTCATCATCGCCAGCACCAATCCGCCACTGGTTCCCGAGCTCAAGAATACGTCGCGATCGGCGTGTTGATAGCGGGCATCGATTTGAGCCTTGAGCTTAGTGCGCAGCGGGGCAATCCCTTGCGACGGGGTGTAGGCATTCTTCCCTTGTTCAATGGCCTCTATGCACGCGGTCTTGACCGAATCGGGAACATCGAAGTCAGGTTGTCCGATACTCAAGTTGACCGGGTTCTTGAGCTTGGCCGCCAAGTCGAAAATCTTGCGAATCCCACTACTGTCAAAAGCTTGGCTGCGTTGAGATATCCACTGGGAAGCAGGACTGGTCATGGGCTGGCGATACGCGAGTTAAGTAGGGCGAAGCGACTGTTAAAAGATAATGTACAAGCGTAGCATGAGTTAAACTAGGTAGAAAGGTCCACAGGCCCCAATGTTCTTCTACTGCGCCGAACTGCGGCTACCACGTGGCGAAGCACCAATGTGCATCCCCTCCGGCAATGGCCGCGCTGCCGAAAGATAGCCTTGCTTGAACAAATAGATCTTCAATTCGCGAAACAACTCAAACGAATCGGGATACGTCCAGACTGTTACTACCGTCTCCGCCGGATTGCGACTGGCTAGTTCCAGGTTGAGCCGGCCGGCTGGCGAGAATGCTTCGGGGAGCGTTTCAGCCTCGTTGGACGAGACCGACTCGAGCTCAAAGCGGTCGAGTTCAAAACCGCCAGGGACCGACAACATGCGATACTTCATCAACCAGCCGCCGACCGGTCCCAGCGTATCGTCGAGTGTGTTGCGCGAGGCATTCCGCCGCGCGGCCAGTGGCACTTGTTGCTTGAGCATGTCGATCAAGCGATCCCAGGGAATGACCGTCACGCGACCGTTTTGCAATTTGATGTGCATCTCACGGTTGAAGACCGTCTTGGCCATCGGTGTCGGGAGGTGTTCGAGCACAATCTTGGGACGCTTAGATTCCTCGGCGGCCCCCATCTTCTCGTTGATCTCCTTGAGCTGCATTTCCAACGACTCGAGCTCTTGCTCTTGTTCGATACCATCTCGCTTGTCAACGTCTAGCGACTGCAATTGCTCCTCGACCGCACTGCGGGCCTGCGAAAGCTGAGCCAACAAGCTATCGCGTTCAAGCTTGCGATACTGATTTTCGAGTTCGTATTCGCGTTGTTTGAATTCCAACTCGACCAACGAATTCTGCAAGGCTTGCACTTCGCGCACCGGCTCTTCGAACTGCGGTTCGGGCCTATTCTCCGCCAGCTCGCGACCGTAGGCTTCAGCTTCGATCTTGGTTTTGGATCCGATGACCACTACTAGAATGATCAAAATCCCCACCAAGTTGGCAGTCGTATCGAGAAAAGAGTCTTCTCCCACCGTGTTTTCTTCTGCATGACGTCGTGGCATAGCGTTTCAGGTCTCAGGTTTCAGGTTTCAGGTTTCAGGTTCCAGGTTCCAGGTTCCAGGACTCATGTTCCAAATGACAAATGACAAATGACAAATGACAAGTGACAAGTGACAAGTGACAAGTGACAAGTGACAAGTGACAAGTGACAAGTGACAAGTGACAAGTGACAAGTGACAAGTGACAAGTGATTCCACTGGGTAGACCCGTGGTAGGGCAAATTCATTACTGCGAGCGCTTAACAGAACCACACCTGATTCAGACTCACCCCCTGCGCTCACACTGGCCCCAGCCAGTGCCACCCACACACTCCTCCACTCCTCCACTTCTCTAGCCTCTAGCCTCTAGCCTCTAGCCTCTAGCCTCTAGCCTGCTACCGACCGCTGCGTTGAACTTCTAAACCGCTGCCGGCGAGCAACTGTTGCAATTGCGTGAAACGCCATTCGGCACCGGGTGCGACGTCGACTTCCAGGCTCGGCTTCCAGTAACCACCGGTTAAGGCAATGCCCCATTGGTCGACGCGATCAGCCACCAGTTTGGCTAGCTTCTCGGCTCGCTGCTGAGGTGAGTCTTCAAACGGAATGGTAATGCTCGGATCGTTGGCCCTGCCGGAATCAGGGAGGATGACCCAGCGATCTTCGAGGCACTTCATGCGAATCGAACGCGAGACACTTGTTTGCGAAGGCGGCCCTTGAGACCAAGCCCATCCACGCCCCTTGCGACTGGCGACGGGAGTGGTCGATTCGTTGGCACCGCGCTGCGCATTGAGCGTGTGATTGACAGACACCTGCGGCATCCCTTGCCCGTCCATCTGCTCTGCAGAACTATCAAAGCTGTTGGGCGCTCCGGCGGCCGATTGATTGGACGAACCACTGGAAGCTTGCGAGCCTGAACTACCCGAAGCACCTGACGCATTGGGGGCGTTCATGGGGACTGACATTTGACTTCCCGATAGGTTGGCTGAGCCGGCGCCGCTGGAACCTCCCGGAGTTCCACCTGTCGAACCCCCAGACGAAGTACTATTGGTACCCGAGTTGCTGCTTGCACCGCCACTTGCACCGCCACTTGAATTGCCACTTGCACTACCACTCGTACCACCAACTTCATTCCCCGCTTGCTGTCCTTGCAGACCAGTACCTGCGGAGTTGCTGCTGTCGGAATCAGAGCTTGTTCCAGAACCACCGGAACCGAAGAAGCTCTCACCGGGCGCACCGCCAGGGCCGTAGTCACCCGAGCTACCAGTCGCATTGGTGTTCGATTTGTTGGCGAACTGCTGTCCGTTCGCGGTGCCGGTTTGAGCGGCATCAAAGTCGAGCGCTAGTGGCGTGGCACCACCGAAGCCAAGATTGTTCCCCGTCCCTGAGCCAGCCCCTGAGCCAGCGCCTGAGCCAGCGCCAGAACCACTTGGGTCAACTTGGTTTGGCGACTGTCCGTCGGCCCATCCGCCGCGCGAGCTAGTAGCTGCCGATTGTCCTTCGCCGCTCCAGCCACCTCCAGAGCCTGTGGCATCGCTGCCGTATCCGCCAGCGTAACTTCCCCCCGCGTAGCTACCTGGTGCAGCACCGCCGGCTCCACCACTTCCGCTCAACGCTCCGTCGCGATCAGCGAATTCGCGATACTTTTGTGGCATGGCCATAATCAACGCCGCTTGTCGCTGCCTCGCCAAATCGAGCGACTGAGCAATCTTCTGTGCTAGTCCGGGCTCACCGTCGGGAAAGGTCAATTCCAATTCTTGGCCGACCAATTCGTATCCGAACTGATCATCCCAACCACTCATCGCGGCTCGGGCCATGGCATAGCTGCGGATCCCGGAGGGCCGCACGACCAGCAGTGGATAGGCGGTACTAGTGACGGCATGATTGGCGGGGACATAGTGAGCGCGGATGGTCCGCAGGGCTGCGTCGAGCGGATTGCCGGGGCCGTAGGGAGGTTCCAGATCACCGACGCGAATCAGCACCCCTTCGGGTTGAATGCGAATCCCCTCTGCGACACATTCCAAATAGATCGGACGACGATGCGTTCCGTTGGGACCATCGTAGGGAATGATGGCGAAAATCGGTTTGTCCCCATCGGGTTTGTCAAGTTTTCGCTTGAGTTTTTCACCTGCTTCGAGCAATTGTTTTTCAAGCTCGGAAATCGCCTTCGCATGAGCCAGCTTGGTGGCTTCGTCGGTCGACTTATCCTCAGCAGCCAACTCATTGGTCCGCTGCAGTTTCTCCAGCTCGGCGATGATCTCTTGAATATGATTCTCCAAATGCTGCAGCGCCAGTCGCTTCTTCTCCAGCTCGATGCGTCCCTCGGAGAGCTGCTTTTGAAAACCTTGGTTGGCCAATTCAAGTTGGCTGGCCACCTCTTCGACTTGCTTCTCCGATTCTTCGGCGATGTGCAGCGCGGAAGCTTGCGCCCCAGAGACAATCAGCATCAAGATGAGCACCAACGCACCCATGGTACACAACAGTACAGCGAGAAACGGAAACAGCGAAGGGGATATCGAGTCACGCTGGCGAGTGACGCGGCTCATGCTGCCTTCCTTTGCGATTCATCAAACGGAAGAGTTGTATTGCGTGGGCGAAGCGGAGTCCCACGAATCACACCTGTCCGCTCCAAGCAAGTGGCCAATACCGCTACCGCTTCGCCAACACAGGTGGTGGCTTCTTCAATGCGTCCAATATTCTCCAACCGCGCGACACTGGACTGAATCGTCTCCTCAAGCTTTTGCAATTCGGTGGTCGATTCGACCAGCCGCTGCAGCGAATCGCTTTGCTTGATCATCTCCTTCTGTTGGCCTTGGATCATCCGCGCTTGATCGCTGAGGGTCGTCTGCCATTGTTGCCAGCGCAAGTCGAGATTGCGATTCCCTTCGTCGTGAACTCGACTCAATTCCACGATATGTTTGTCCAGCGCAAACTCCATGCGTTGACCGATTTGTTGTTCAATCTGTTGGCTACCGACTTGGGTCCATTCACTCCATTGCTGCTGCGATTCAGTCAGTGATTCACTCCACAACGCAGCCTGCTCGGTTACCAATTGACGCACGCCAGCTAACAGTCCTTCCATGACTTCGCGCACTGGCGTGAGCAAAGAATTTTGCGCGTCAAAGGGATCAGCGGAGATGAACTGAATCAGGCAATCGCTCGCTTCATCATCAATCTCACTGAGGATACCCTGTTCGAGGCGACTGACGGCGAACTGAAGGAACATGGAGACGACGGTCAAGATCAACGCAATGGCTGTCGTATCGAAGGCCACGTACAGCCCAGCCGTCAATTGATTCATCGCATTCTCTTGCTGAGTCGCCAACATCTTGGTGTCGAGCTGCCCCAGCGTTTGAGAAATCCCAAGCACCGTTCCCAAGAAGCCCAACATCGGCATGGCCCAATGGATGATTCGCAATAGACTATAGCTATCATGTTGGCGATCGGCGTCCAGCTCTGACAGCGATTTCAAATCTCCCTCTAATTGATTGCGTCGACCGCGACTGATCTGCAATTCAAGCAAGCGGGCGATGCGCGCTCCAAACCAGCTTGATTGCAGTTTGGCTGGTTGCGCTTCCCAATTCGCGGCCAGCCAAGCGGGGCGTTGATTGGCTACAATCTCGTCCCCCTCGATAACTAAATGTTTCAGCGCACTAGCACCCCGCTGAGTAAACGGCGATTGCGATCGAGCCGCCAACCATTTCAAAGTCAAGCCGACTAGGCCGACGAAAAACAGGCAGACCGACGCAATAGCGACTGGGTGACAGAGGCAATAGCGCCGCAGAATGGCGAAGTCGAGCGGACCTGCTAGAATCAATCCGAAAAAACTGGCGGCCAGTAGCGAGCCGATAAATAACACCGGCGGCAAGGATAGCGAGCAGCTTGGGCGCTGGGAGCGACGGCTTGAATTCACGTGATTCACCACTTCCTTGTAGTTCGTCTGTTCGGTTTACTTACGTGTGCCTCGACCAATATCAGCTCGACGCGCCAGCAAGTGGGTAGTCGTAACCAATTTCAGCTCGACGCGGCAGTGAGTGGGGCACTTGAAACGAACCCACTCGCTGGCGCGTCGAGCTAATATTCCCGTTGATCTTCACCACACTCGCGCCGCCCAATTGGGCAACAGCGCGGTTGACACGCGCCTCAAGCTGATGCAGAGTTTAGAGACATCGCTGGGGATTGTGCTAAACCAGCGTTCCCACGTCCAGGTCGTTTTCCGAATTGTCCAGTCAATGCGTGCCCCCCAAACCACCACTCCACCCCAACTCTCCATGCAGGGCATATGCAAGCGTTTCGGTGCGACGCAGGCGCTACAAGACGTATCGCTGGAGGCTTACGGCGGGCAAGTCGTCGCGTTGATCGGTGAGAATGGTGCGGGTAAGAGCACCTTAATGAAAGTACTCAGCGGCGCGCACGCTCCTGACTCGGGGACGATGGAACTGCGCGGACAGCCCTATCGACCGAGCCACCCCCACGCGGCACGACAGGCGGGAGTAGCAATCGTCTATCAAGAACTCAACTTGGCTCCAGACCTGTCCGTTGAAGACAACATCATGCTCGGCATGGAAGAGCAACGGGCTGGATGGTTGTTGCGCGGCAAGCAGCGCCAACGAATTCGCGCGGCGCTCGATCTGTTGGGGCATCCCGACCTAACTCCCCAGCGACTGGTCGGAACTCTCTCCATTGCCGCTCAGCAGTTGGTCGAGATCGCGCGAGCCCTAGTCTCTCAAGCGGAGGTGGTGGTCTTTGACGAACCGACAAGTTCCCTTCCGCGTCACGATGTAGAGCGACTGTTCGAAGTGATCCGTCGCTTGCAGAGCCAGGGGATCGCCATCATTTACATCAGTCACTTTTTGGAAGAGATTCGCGAAGTAGCCGATCGCTATGTCGTCCTCCGTGATGGACGCCCGGCTGGAAGTGGCTTGCTCACCGATACCTCAGACGACGCGATTGTGTCACTGATGGTCGGCCGTAGCGTCGATACACTCTTTCCCGAAGTTCCGCACGACTTGGGGGAACCGGTCCTGGAGGTCGTTGGACTCAGCGGTGCAGTATTGCCGCACGAGGTCAGTTTTGAATTGCATCGCGGCGAGATCTTTGGATTGTTTGGACTGGTCGGATCTGGTCGTACCGAGACGCTCAGGCAGCTCTTTGGACTCGACCCACAGCGCAGTGGTCAGATCCGCATCCACGAGAGGACCTGTGCGGCACGTCCCGCCGCACGCATTCGCGCAGGTCTCGGATTTGTCTCCGAAGATCGCAAACTCGAAGGCTTAGCCCAAAACATGTCGATCGTTGACAACTTAACACTCAGCAATTTGCACACCTATGCTCGCGGCGGGTTGTTGCAGTTAAAACGTCGCAACGCGGCCGCTCAAACTTGGATGCAACGCTTGCATGTCAAAGCGCGCGGCCCCGAGCAAATGACCAGTCATCTATCGGGAGGCAATCAGCAGAAGGTCGCCATTGCCCGAGTCCTGCATCAGGCCGCTGAAATTCTGTTACTCGACGAACCGACGCGGGGGATCGATGTTGGAACTAAGGCGGAGATTTATCGACTGGTCGGCGAACTGGCTGCAGCGGGGAAATCAATTCTGTTTGTAAGTTCGTATCTTCCCGAATTGATGGCTGTTTGCGACACTATCGGCGTCATGTCGCGCGGTCGCCTACTGGATGTCCGCCCTGTGTTGAACTGGGACGAGAGCGAGATTTTAAAAGTAGCGGTCAGTACGTAATCAATTACAAAATGCCACTTTCAACTTCAATACCATTGCGCATTAAAGCTAATAGAACACAAGAGAGAGAACCGCATGGCGGAAGGCGAACCTGATAACAATTCACGCAACCGTTGGTGGCAATGGCTACAAACGCTCGGCCCACTCCTGGCCTTGGTTTTGGTCACGCTAGGGTTCGCCTTGGCGGATCAAGTGTGGGGACAAGGTCGTTTCAGTGAGATGCGCAATTTCCGCGTGGTGCTCGTCCAAGCCGCACCGGTGGCTGTCGCCGCACTGGGGATGACGCTGATTATCATCTCCGGTGGCATCGACCTTTCGGCCGGTACCGCTTCGATGCTGTGCGCCACCGTACTAGCTTCCATGCTCAGCGCGGAATACTCCATCTTTGTAGCCGTCGGTCTATCGCTCTTGGCGGGAGCCGCTTGTGGATTGACGAATGGTTTATTGATTGGGCTGTTGCGCATTCCACCCTTCATCGTGACCCTCGGCACCATGACGATCTTTCTGGGGATTGCCAAGCGGTTGGCAGGTGGTTCGACTGTCTTCGTGGATCGCAAGCTCATGCCGGAATGGTTATCCAACTTAAGTTCCACCATGCCTCCGGATTGGCAAAATGGATTGCCCAGAATCGCGGGTGGTGTCTGGTTGGCGGTCGGTATTGCAGTGTTGGTAGCGGTCGTCTTGCGCTATTCAGTTTTTGGTCGTCATCTATTCGCGATTGGTTCTAACGAATCGACCGCACGACTATGCGGTATCAACATCTTGCTGACCAAAGTCCTGGTCTATGTGCTGGGTGGTTTGTTGATTGGTATTGCCGGTGTCTATTCTTTCTCGCTAGTAAAGATGGCCAATCCGGTGGAAGGGATCGGTCGCGAGCTGAAATTTATCGCAGCGGTGGTGATTGGCGGCGGGAGTCTCAGCGGCGGACGCGGCTCAGTCCTGGGGACATTGGCGGGGGCAGCCATCATGGGAGTCATTGCCAGCGGCTGCGCGCAGTTGGAGATCCAAAACTCCACGCAAGATATCATGATCGGCGTGATTATTATCGCAGCCGTTACCCTCGATCAATTCCGCACCAGGGGGCAAGAGAGCGGCTAAGCATCGTTCGGGAAATAAATAGACGTAGCCTCGTTCACCAGAACGTCGACTCCCTGCGGTCTGGCGACCGCAGCTACGCATCGTGCGGAAAATAAGTGTCGCAATTGGTAGTGGACGAGGTTACGAGTCCCGTGTTCGAGGACGCGTGACCTCGTCCACTACGACAATTATTTTCCGCACAATGCTACGTTGATGTCGTGACAGTTATTTTGCCGCTCGATGTTACAAGAGTATCGATTGATGATTGATGAACAAGGATTGATGATTGTTGAAGTTTTTGGAATGCCGAGGAGGGAAAAATGGACATCCTATTGCTGCTCAATTGGATGGTAGCGGCACATCTCCAGCAACAAATTACGGGGAAGCGCAAAGCGCGGACTCTCGCACCGACTTCAACAATCATCAATCCTTGTTCGGCAATCATCAATCAAATCTCCATCGGCTGAGCAAAATGGGTGGTGTTCGACTATCATGAGTTCATTACATGTAGACTCGGGTTCCACTATCGGCGGAGTTTGTGGCATGGCTCAACACCGACAATTTCCATTATCAGCGATAATGCTGGCGGTAGCAGTCTGCGCTTTACTCTTCGCGCGCGGTCTAAGTTTTTGGTTTCTACTGCTGCTCACTCAATTCATCGCTATCTCACTGTGCGTTGAAATATTGACGCGGCACATTCCTGCCAAACTTATCGATGCCGCGCGCGACAATTGCTGCCGCATGGATGGCACGCGTTCGCATCGCCGTTCGGCCCGCGAGCAGAGAGCGATTGGCAAAGTGCGGAGTGATCTATGGGCCGCATTTCTGATGGTTGCCCTCTTCTGTACCGGCGGGATTTTCATGGTGAACACGGTATTCCCAGTTAGCCAGGCCGGAAACGTGGTTTCCGCCATGGTTGACAATCCCGGGAATTTTCGATCCGCCCTCAAAGACCGCGGCGTCGATGACAAGTTCTTCAAATGGTCGCGCAGTTCATCCCGCCTGAGCAACGCTGAAATTCGCAAAAGACAGAATATGCTGTGGACGACGTGGCCTGTTGTTTTGATACTGATGTTGGTTGGCTGCATGGGTTGCGGTGCACTCATTCGCTACACCTACCTGCGGGCCTTACGCGAATTTCACGCTGGAGTCGACCGACGCACCCATGAATACCTGAATCTCGACACAGGCCGCCTGCAGGGATAAGCCTGGGCTGCTAAAAAATCGTAATTCACCCTCCCCGCCAGCTCGCTGGGGCTCACCGGCGACCCTCCCGCGAATCAAAACTACCGGCTGTCGCATCTGTTACGCGCGGGAGGGTAAAATACCTGCGACCCCAAAATCAAAACTTGACAAAGCCCCGACAACTCTTTTTCCACCAAAACGGCACTCCCCCTAATGGACAGCCGGTAAAGTTTCGCTAGACTCCCTGGCTTTGCAGGGTGTTGGTATGACAGTAGCGAAACGATTCCTGGCCCCCACACATCTTAGGCAATTCAATTGCAGGGGCCGACAATCGTGAATCGAGACATTACGCGTAAGGAATTCTTGGAAATCTCGGGTGGCTCCATGGCCGCCGTCGCTCTCGGAGCCAGCTCTGCCCAAGCGGCTGGGCCTAGCAATCCTATCACCATCGAGAATGCCAAACCGGGGAACTCCGATTGGGAGCCGACCAATCAAGTTCAGAATCGTGAGATTGAAGGTTACGCCGACAAGACCAGTCTCATCGCTGGCCAATCGATCAAGTTTTACGTTAACACCACTTCGGCTAGCTACAAGATCGACATCTATCGTCTCGGTTGGTACGGTGGCGCTGGGGCTCGACTTCACAAATCGGTATCGCGGACCGGAATCAAACAGGTTATCCCCACGCCGAATCCCACCACTGGTTTGGTCGAATGCAAATGGAAGACTCCCTATAGGTTGACCTTGCCGACTGGTACGCAAGCCTGGACCAGTGGCATCTACCTAGCCAAACTGACGACCAAAGAGGGGAAGCACTCGCACATTCCGTTTGTCGTGCGTGACGATACTCGCTTCGTCAAGCACTTGGTGCAAGCTAGCTGCAACACTTGGCAAGCCTACAACAATTGGGGTGGCAAGTCGCTGTACGATTACAATAGCACCGGCGGAAAGCGGGCCTCCAAGGTCTCGTTCAATCGCCCCTACAGTGCCTATGGGTCGGGGGATTTCTACAACGATTGGTCGGGGTGGGAACTCAACACGCTCCGCTTCCTCGAGCGCGAAGGCTATGACGTTAGCTACTGCACCAACGTCGACACCCATGCCAACCCCAATCTATTCGCTCGTTGTCGTTCATTTCTTTCCTGCGGTCACGACGAGTATTGGTCGGTCGAGCAGCGGGACAATGTCGAATGGGAACGCAATCAGGGGCACCACGTCGCCTTCCTGGGTGCTAACGCAGCGTATTGGCAAGTGCGTTTCGAAAAGGGATTTGACAACGCCGCTTATCGCACAATGGTTTGTTACAAAGACGCGGCTCAAGATCCTTACTATCAAAATCCGGCCACTCGTGATTTGACGACCATTCGTTGGCGCGACTTGGAATCAGATCGTCCCGAAGGTGAATTTATCGGTGTGCAGTTTTATTTCTATCCTGTCAACGCAGACATGGTCGTCAAGAACACCAATCACTGGGTTTTTGATGGGACCGGTCTGAAGAACAACGACATGTTGCCTGGGTTGGTGGGATATGAAGCGGATAGCATCATGGAGAGGACACCCGTCAATGCAACCATTCTAGCCGACTCTCCTGTCAACACCGGCGACGCGCAAGGCTACTCCAACATGGTAGCCTGGCAACACAGTGGTGGTGCTTGGGTCTTCGCCACAGGGAGCATCCAATTCGCTTGGGGGCTGGACGACCACTTTGCCGGTTGGAGCCATCCCAACCTAGTACACCCCGCCGCGCAGCAGATGATGCGCAACGTACTCGCTAAGTTCTCCGTCTAAGTTCTCCGTCTAAGGCGATCCGGCGCTCTCCGGTAGCCGCAGAGCGGCGGAATTCTCTAGCCTAGGGTGTAGCGCGGCGAGCCCCAGCGAGCCAAGCGCAACCCTAGGATTACGCCCCCGCGCAAACCTATTCCCTTCCCCCGTCTTAAGCGACCGAGGGGTAGTCTTCACCAACGCACGGCTTCTCTTTGGTGGTCGCAACACCATGAAATGCGCCCCCATATGACGGTGTCCCACATCTTCCGGTTCTTCATCTTTTTGCCGCACATTTTTTTGTCGGCCTATTTTCGTCTGGGCCAATTCGGCGCAACGATTGCCATGATTTTGTGTTAGTAGCCTCATTCCCCGCCGTTCGTGCCATGGATCAGTTAAACTTAATGGGCCTCGGTAGGACTCATCTCTAACTGAGGTTTTACGATTGAATCACCAAAACATTTCTAAGCTCGCGAATCCGCAATGACACCTCGCAACCTATTTCTGATTTCCACAATTAGCGGCTGGCTTTTTTTCACAGCCCTCCTCCCCGCCGCCGAGCCGACGCTGGAAGTTACCCTGTCGCAGCGTACACTCGCCGACGTGGCTCAACACGCCCGTGTACTGGGTGACCCAGCGCGCGGAGCTAGTGTCTTTCATCGGCAGGGACTCAGTTGTATCCAATGCCATACTACGACCCCAGCCGCGAATCTGTTGGGGCCCGCCTTAACCGATTTGCGTGACCGAGCCACCTATGAACATGTGGTCGACTCTATCCTCCATCCATCCAAGGTGGTCCGCGACGGTTACAAATCCGAACAACTACTCTTAGAAAATGGGCGCATTCTGAACGGAATGATCCGCGCAGAAACCGACCAACATGTAGTGGTTGTCGTACCTGGCGATGAACAACCGCAAACTGTTGCGGTGGAGGATATTGAACAGCGGCGACCAGCGAACTCTTTGATGCCTGCCGGCTTAATCAATCAACTGTCTGACGAGAATGAGTTTTTCGATCTAGTCGCCTACGTGGTCGAACTTGGTCAAGCCGATGCCGTTTCGCTCGCTCGCTTGCAACCCGATCCGTCACTGATGGTACCTGAACCGTTGCCTGCCTACGAAAGCGACCTCGATCACGCTGGCCTCATTCAAGGCTGGAATGCAAAATCACTCAGTCGCGGCAAGACACTCTATGACACGCTGTGCATCAACTGCCACGGCAATCACGACGAAGCTGGATCGTTGCCGAACGCCTTACGCTTCGCGTCGGGTAAATTCCAAAACGGCAGCGATCCATATTCGATCTACAAGACAATCACGCACGGATACAAAATGATGCTGCCGCAGCGGCAATTGGTCCCGCAGCAAAAGTACGATGTCATTCATTACATACGGGAGACCTATCTTAAGGAACACAACCCGACGCAGTTCACTGAAGCTAGCGCTCCCTATCTGGCCAGTTTACCCACGGGCAAACTGCGCGGTCCGGCCCCAGTCAAGGATGAACCGTGGAGCGCGATGGACTATGGACCGTTCTTGATTGGTACTTATGAAATGGTTGGTCCCGACACCCTGCCGCGTCAGGGCATCACCGAAGAAGAGAAGCGCACGGCCGCGCGCGAAGGTCGTCCACCTGGGGAAACGTGGCCCGCGAATACAAACTTTGCGTACAAGGGAATTGCAGTTCGATTGGACCCGGGGCCAGGTGGCATTGCCGCCGGTTCACACTGGATCGCCTTCGACCACGACACGCTGCGCGTGGCCGGTGCGTGGTCGGGTTCAGGCTTTATCGACTGGAATGGAATCCTATTCAATGGTACGCACGTGGTAACGCCCCGCACCGTTGGGCAATTGCACTTTGGCAGTCTCCCCGGTCCAGGCTGGGCGCATCCCGTTACCGGCAGCTTCGACGATCCACGGCTACGCGGCAAGGACGGACGCCCTTATGGTCCTCTCCCCCGAGAGTGGTCGCGGTACCTGGGGACCTATAAACATGGTGACCGCGTGATCGTTTCGTATCTAGTCGGTGATGCACAAGTGTTGGAGTCTCACGCTGTCGAAATCAAGAACAAGGCGACCGTGTGGACTCGCACTTTGAATGTCGAAAAATCATCGCATGATCTAACATTGCGTGTTGCACCCGATACCGTAGCAGTGGCTGCCACGGATCGCTCTGGCAATCCATTGAAGGTCGAAAACAGCGATGGCTTCACGTTACTGCGCATTGCTGCCAAGCAAACGCCCCTTGATTTCCAGTTGCGTATTGCCCAGACCGATGCTTCACCACAGTGGTTGCGTGACAGTACTGCTCGCGTCGAAGACTTGCGCCCGTTGACCCAAGGTGGCCCTGCGCAATGGACTCAGGTACAGTCAACAATTCCGGATGTTGGCCCGGACGATGGCCCCTTCGCGGTTGATGCGCTGACCAGCCCCACTGGCAATCCGTGGAAAAGTCGCCTGCGCACGTCGGGCTTAGATTTTCTCGACGACGGCAATTCGCTCGTTGCCTGTTGCTGCGACGGCGATGTGTGGATGGTCAGCGGGATCAACAATTTAAGTGATCCAATCACCTGGAAGCGAATCGCATCGGGGCTGTTTCAACCTTTGGGTATCAAGCTCGTTAAGGGAAGAATCTTTGTCACCTGTCGCGACCAGATCGTGATCTTGAATGATCTCAATGGTGATGGCGAAACAGATTTCTACGAATGTTTTAATAACGACCACCAAGTCACCGATCACTTCCACGAATTTGCGATGGGCCTGCAAGCTGACTCCGAAGGAAATCTGTATTACGCCAAGAGCGCGCGGCACGCACGCGATTCTCTGGTCCCTCACCATGGTACGCTTTTACGCGTTGCTGCCGACGGAAGTCAAACCACGATACTCGCCAACGGTTTTCGCGCCGCCAATGGCGTCTGTTTAAATCCTGACGGATCGTTCTTCGTCACCGACCAGGAAGGGCATTGGAACCCGATGAATCGCATCAATCGCGTAGTAGAGGGGGGCTTCTATGGGAACATGTACGGCTACGGTGCCCCCGATGATTCCAGCGACGATGCAATGTTGCCACCACTCTGTTGGCCCAATAAACCGTTTGATCGTTCCCCAGCCGAATTGGTGTGGGTCGACAGTCAAGCTTGGGGACCATTCAATGGATCACTTTTAAATCTTTCCTATGGATACGGCAAAGTCTACGTGGTCCCTCACGAAAAAGTGGGGGATCTATGGCAAGGTGGCATGTGTCGACTCCCCTTACCCCAGTTTCCAACCGGTATCATGCGCGCCCGATTTCATCCCGTAAATGGGCAAATGTACGCCTGCGGAATGAACGCGTGGGGGAGTGATCAGACCCAAAGTCCGGGTGGCATCTATCGCATCCGCTACACCGGCCATGATGCATTGCTCCCCGTCGGCTTGGCCGCGCATACCAGCGGCATGACTGTCACCTTCTCCCAAGCTGTAGACCCTAAGTCAGCAATAGATCCCAACAATTATTTGGTCGATACGTGGAGTTTGAAGCGCTCGGCCAATTATGGATCGGATCGCTACGACGAAAAGTCGCTAGTCATCAAATCCGCTAGTCTATTGGCAGATGGTCGATCTGTCACACTAGAGCTACCCGACATTTGTCCCACTTGGTGTATGCAGATTTCGTACAAGCTGCAGACGCACAGCGGGCAGACCTTTACTGGCACTATTCAAAATACAGTTCATCAACTATCGACCACTATTCCACAGTGATGACACCCCGTACGTCAGGCTTTCCTGCCTGACACCGTACGTCAGGCTTTCCTGCCTGACACCGTACGTCAGGCTTTCCTGGCTGACCATGGGCCTCCAACGGAAGCCAATTCCAACTCAGCCTGAATTTAATGTCGGAAAAGTGTCGCTTCTCGCTGAGCGCCAGTATAGTTTCGGTGCAACTCACCCTCCCACCGTAAGTTACGTGGTATTCGACGTAACTTACGGCGGGAGGGACTTACGGTGGGAGGGTCGGAGCCTAAGCGACGGGGAGGGAAATTCCAGCCAAGCCCCCCTCTCCGCTCGCCGACCAACTGCGTCGGTGCCCGTCGCGACTCTCCCCCTGAGTCGAGTTAGCCATACCGGCGATCAGCGAGAAGTGTCTGAAAAGTCTTCAATCAAACTAGGCTTTGTCTCAAAAGGGGTCTGACCCTTTGGAGGCAAGCCGAATGAACTTTGAGTTTTTGTCATGCCGGAGAGGGTCAGACCCCTTTTGAGACAAAGCCTAGCTTCAGTTACCGATCGGCATGTGAGAATCTAGGACTAAGGTGCGGTGCCACCGATGCAGTACAGATAGCTGTCGGAGCGGAGGAAGAGTTGGCCTGAGTCGACTGCGGGGGTGGCGTTGAAAATGGTGCTGTCAGACTCAAAACGGTTGTGTGCGATGATCCTCAGTTCGTCACTGGGCTCAATTACAAAGTGGCCGCTGCTGCGAGTCTGTACGTAGATCTTGCCGTCGATGGCGATCGGCGATGCGTAGACCGGACGTCCGCCGGAATCAATTTCGGGGATACGCGCACGGTGAACAAGCTCTCCATCTTCCGCATTGGCACAGAAGTACATGCCGTGATCATCGATCCAATACAAACGTTGGTTGAGCAAAACAGGAGTGGCCACATAGGAAGAGCTGCGACTGGTCCACAATACGTTGGATTTGGTGACGTCCCCTTTTCCACCGGCCTTTACAGCCAGCGAACCTGACGAGCGATAGCCACCGAAAGCGTAAACGGTGGTGCCGTCGACAATGATACTGGGGGATAGGTTGCCCGTCAGCGACGTTTCGATGTACCAATTCAGCTTGCCATTGCGTGGGTTCAGTCCCCAGATTTCTCCCGGAACGGCAAGTACTAATTCGTCGCGAGTGGCATCGATATTGACGATGGCTGGCGTACTGTAGCAAAGTTCTAAAGTCGCGGCGGGCGTCTCCCACACGACTTTGCCACTCCCTTTATCGAGTGCGATCAGGCTTTGGCTTTCCTCGGCCGCGTTGACGATTACCAGGTTGTCGTACAGGATGAGACTGGCTGCTGTCCCCCAGCCGCGATTGCCTGATTCCGTCCCCACGGAGACTCGCCACAGTTCGTTCCCTTGAAGATCGAAGGCAATTACCCCTGACTTACCTAGAAAAGCGAAGACGTGCTGGCCATCAGTGACGGGGGTGTTAGTTGCATAACCGTGCTCGGGTAATCCCATCCCTTGGTATGGATCCTCGCGATGCTGACTGTCGATGGTTCGCGTCCAGAGTATGTTACCGCTCTGGCGGTCGATACAACAGACATGTCGCCGCAACTGATTCACATCCCCTGCATTTTGAACGCTCTCTCCGTAGCCGGAATAAGCTGTCACGAAAACGAATTGCTCTGTCAATACTGGACTCGACGCTCCCAGGCCGGGCAACTTGGTTTTCCATAGCAAATTATTGGTATCACTCCACTGAGTTGGTACAGCACTATCATCACTGATGCCATTGCCGTTTGGGCCGCGAAAACGACTCCACGGAGTGTTCATCAGTACCGTAGAAACCAGCTCGACCTGCGTATTCTCGGCACTGGCATGGGTTGAGTCACCCACCTGCTCATCCATCTCTGGTCGACCTTTGTTAGGTCGCAAGAAGAGGGCTGTGATGCCGATCGATACGACAAGCAGACCGATCGCAAGTATCCATTTTTTGTTCATCTGTAGTGCACTTTCGTTGAGACGCTTTTCATTGAACATCGCTGACCTTGGATCGCATGGCCAGGAATAGGAAGAAATCTACTCTACGACGCGCAGTACGTCGTTGCGTTTAATTACGGTGGGTCGCGCGCCGTCGCCGAACTCAAGATGACAATCGTAGAACACTCCCAGTGCCGCGTCATCGGGAATCTTGATTTGAGCAGTGACTACGTTACCGTCACGCGAAATGTCCGTTGCCTCGAACGGCCCCACTTGGACCCATGAAGGCTTGTCCACAGGCAGACCGCGGCGCGCGTTCTCGGGCTGGAGTTGAAAGTGAACGGTATGGGACCTTCCGCGCGATACGCTCCCCGGCTTAACTGCGGTGATTGCCGATGGGAAGCGCGAGCCTGATTGAGTATTGTCCTCGAGTGGGCCAGTTGCCGCGCGACGAAGTTCGCGATTGTTCGACGGTTCCACAACGCCTGAGTAACCGCCGATGACATAAGGGAAACGTCCCGGTGTGACATGATAATGATAGCCCCTGATTGGGTCTTCATGTCCATTGCAGGCGTCAAGCGCACTGGCATCGGTCAAGTCCATTGCGCGCGTGCTTTCCGATTCGTAGGGACCAAACACGGGAAAACCATCGAACGCGAATCCTATCACGGGTGAATGCTGATGGCCGTCATCTACAAAGGGGGACTTCACGCAACTCGGGTATTTGTGGTAGTGATAGACGCCGCTTTGCTGAGGATGTCCGCAGCAAGAATCCAACCAAACTTCGGTATACCCAGCGACCGCATTCATGCCCCCTTGTTCGAAGGGATTGAAGAAGACCACGCCATTTAGGGCTACACCAACCGGTCCCATGGGCAAACGCGTGATCTTGCCCGCCAACCTCGGCTCCAGCGGTAATCGAAATGTAAACTTCTGAACGCGAATCGAATTCGGATTGTCGCTATTGGGAAAGATGGCTGTCGGATGATTGGGAAAGCCTTGGCTCTCGATGATAAGAAAGTCTTGATCGTGACTAAGCCGAATATTGTCGATTCCGTCTTTGTTAGAATCTTGGGTATGGTACGTAAACAAGTCAACCAACCGCTCAGCATCTTGGTAGAGATAGACCGGCTTCTCCCCTTCCGCCCCCGCTTTCTTTAGATACCATCGCCCCCCAATCGCCTGCAGGTCTCGAGGTGTTTCCGCGCGAGAATCGCGTAGTGCCACGAGTTGCATAGACATCAACATCACAAGTAAATTTATTTGTCTCATCATGCTTCTACCGTTTGAGGGTTCTGCCTAAGTATTCGCGAGTTTACAGGCCGAACCTGAAGTTACGATGAAGGGAGGGATGAAATGAACGATCTATTGACACTTATCTTGTTGGCTTCCGCGTTTTAGTCCTGGCCAGTCCAGAGCCCGGTAGAGCTAGACAGTGACTCCATCTCAGCCTCCCGCGTTTTCTGGAAAAAAGAATTCCAAAAAAACCTGAACCTTCATGCTGGCTTCAGGTTGTGTTTGCTAACCTATGAACGCAACGTCATCGGAACGTCGCATCACTTTTCACGGGAACAAAAAGGAAATGAAGATGAAGCGTGCATGGTTATTGACTTTCTTGTTGAACCTCAGTTGCTTAACGGCAGTGGCTCAGCCGCCGCGTGGCGAGGGACCACGTGGGGATCGCGGTGGTCCGCCCCGAGAGGGACCGCCCGAAGCTGGAGGTCGCGATGTTGGAGGTCGCGAAGTTGAACGGCCGGGGGGAAATCCTATTATGGCAGCCCTCGATCCCGATGGAAATCACATCATCACTGCCGACGAACTCAAGGTCGCAGTGGCTGCACTGCTGAAACTTGATAAAAATGGTGACGGCGAGTTAACCGCTGACGAGTATCGTCCTGAGGGACCACCACGCGAAGCGGGGAGACCTGCTGCAGGGGGACCACGCGCGGATGGTGGACGTGGTCCAGGAGGACCACCAGATGGGGACCAGCGGCCGCGACCAGTTGGTCCAGCCGACGGTGGATTCGGCCCGCCGGGTGGTCCTGGGGGACCGGGCGAGTTCGGAGGCCCTGGGGGTGGTCCACCACCAGGCGGTCCCGGTGGTCCACCCGACCCAGCTCGCTTCGTTGAGCATGCCATGGAATTCGATGCCGATAAGAATGGGATGCTCGATAAAACGGAGCTGTTGAAGTTTGCCGAAGAGATGGGGAATCGACGTGGTGGCCCAGGTGGTCCAGGTGGTCCAAGCATGCGAGGCCCCGCTGGACGCCCAGGCGAAGCTGGACGCCCAGGCGAAGGTGGACGTCCAGGCGAAGGTGGACGTCCCGGGGCGGGTGACGAGCCACGGTCGGCGCGTCCGGCTCGGCCCGCTAGCGACAATTAGTATGGAGAGAAAAAAGATTCAGCGCTAGTTTCTCGAAAACCAGCGTGAACATCAGCTCGACGCTCCAGCGAATGGGTCGCCCGTTTTGTCGCAGGCCGAGCCTGGGCTGTGCCCAGCCGAATTCGCCAAACATGTAACCCATTCGCTGGCGCGTTTTGAAGTTGCACGTTTATCGTAACCCGCCGCGTTAGCAAGGAAAAAATGATCTTGACTACGACCTTGCTCACGCGGCGGGTTACGATTTCCCACGGAAAAACGCGAATATGCAACTTCAAAACTGGCGCGTCGAGCTGAGGTTGATTTGTTTAAATTACTCGTAACCCTCGCGCGTGCGGGATGTTATTTTTGCTGGAAACAGTGCCGTGCGATTGCTGGTCGTAGAAGACGAACCTGACTTACGACGTGCGATTGTGCAGGCACTCGGTGAGGAGGGCTTCGCGGTCGATGAAGCTGCGGATGGCCAGAGCGGTCTGTATAAAGCGATCGCCTGGGAATATGACGCAATCGTACTCGACATCATGCTCCCTCAGCTCAGTGGTTGGGAAGTGCTCGATGCGCTGCGAAAGACGAAGGCGACTCCCGTTCTAATTCTGACGGCGCGCGATGCGACCCGTGATCGCGTGCGGGGACTCGATGGCGGTGCCGACGACTATCTAGTCAAGCCGTTTTCCATACTCGAATTGGTGGCCCGCCTGCGTGCATTGATTCGCCGCGCAGTGGGCCAAGCCGCGTCGATTTTCGTAATCGGTGCGGTCACGGTCAACCTGTCCGATCGTAGCGTCACAAAAGAGGGGGAACCAGTTGCCTTGACGGCGCGCGAGTTCGCATTGGTGGAATTGCTGGTGCTACATCGTGGAAAACTGATCACACGCACCAAGATCTACGATCACATCTTCGGTGAGGACGATGATACATTGTCGAACCTAGTGGACGTTCACGTGTCGCATATTCGCAAGAAGCTAGGGGCGGACTTTGTCGAAACACGGCGCGGGCAAGGATACATCATCCATGATTGAAAGCCAACCGAAGAAGGTGTCTGACACGTTGGGGCCCAGCGGTTTCATCAAGTTTTTTTGTCGTTCAGGAGAGCGTCAGACTCCTTTTTCGTTCGGCTCTAGATCGCTTCGTTTGCGTTTGCAATTGTGGCACGCGATGATCCTGGCGTCAGTGATCGTGGTGTTTGCAGTTGCCCTTTATCGCCAATTGCGTCATGCAACATTGAGCGAAATTGATGGTCAATTATTAAGTGGCGCGAGGGTGATCGAAGGGTCTCTTCGAGCGCTCGATGCGGCACCGGGCAAGGAAGATCGTTGGCAAGCGCTCTCAACACTACCACTGTCCATCGCATCTGGACCTAGCGGTCGCCCAGGACCGCCTAGACACTTCGATCGATCTGAAGAACTCCCGCTTGATCACTTGGATCGCCCAGGGAGTGTGGAGCGCCCGCCCCCCAGGCCGTTGCCTGTAATGCCGCTGTACTTTGCGATCTTCGCTGACGGAGGGAAGCTCTTGCGCGACGAAACGGGGGGCGTTCCAGTCGCCTGGGAAGCGATCCGGCGTCCACTCGATTTTCGCAACACCACTGAGGGACGTCGCGAAATTTTGCTGCTCGGACCGCGACGGTCACTCATCGTCGTCGGAAGCGACGTGAGTCACTCCATGCAACGCCTGACCGAAGCGCTCATTCAACTAATCGTCATCGGCTGCAGTGTCTTAGCACTGGGGTTGTTGGGCGGTTGGTGGTTAGCTGGCAAAGTTATCCAACCCATCGCGCGCATCAGCCACACTGCGGAGCAGATTACCGCCAAGAGCCTCTCCGAGCGCATTGACACAACCCACATGGACCTGGAATTGCAGTCGCTGTCTGGCACGTTGAATTCGATGCTCGGTCGCTTGGAAGATTCATTTGAAAGGCAAAGTCAATTCACCGCCGACGCCTCGCACGAATTGCGGACGCCGATTGCCGTACTCCTATCGCACTGTGAACTCGCCCTCTGTCGCCAGCGCAGCGACGACGAGTATCGGCATACCATTGCAACTTGTCAGACCGCCGCGCAGCGTATGCAAAACCTCGTCGACGGACTGATGACACTTGCCCGAGCCGACGCGGGAGAGTTGGAACTGCAGCACACCCCCGTCGATTTGCATGCGCTGGCCACCGAGACGCAACACATGTTCACACCGCTGGCTCAGACATTAAACGTGGCGATGCATCTCGAAGGGGAGTCGGCTGTGTGCATCGCCGATGCCTTGCGCATTTCCCAAGTGCTCTCAAACCTGTTGCATAACGCGATCCTGTACAATCAACCATCGGGACAGGTCACGATGACGACGGCGGTTGAAGGCGCTTGCGTCCTGTTTTGTATCCAAGATATGGGCTCAGGCATTCCCGCCGAGGCCTTGCCGCATCTGTTTGATCGCTTCTATCGCGTTGACCAAGCGCGTGCTCGTCATTCTGAAGATGAGCGTCGTGGAGGGAGCGGACTTGGGCTGGCCATTTGCAAGAGCATCGTCGATGCGCATGGTGGTACCTTAACTGTCACTAGCCAAGTCAGCCAGGGTAGCCAATTCGAGCTGCGTCTACCGCGTGAAGGCACCAAAATCACAACTCCTTCCGACATTGGAAATAATAGTTGCTGAGCCAGGGATAAATACTAAAACACACTGAGCGATCCTTGCGCTCCATTCGTGCTCATGTCTGTCAATTTCCGCAAAGATCCAGGATGGGATTGGATCCGAGGGACAGAACCAATACAACGACCACGTTGGCTTAGATGGCATGCTGTGTTCTGTACGATGGACGCTTTCCAGTGAAGTGCTCTCGAGACCTCAACCAAGGTCTATCTGATCCGATCACTGGCTGGGGCTACTATGTCGACCTATTGTTCGAGGCCGAACTCTGGCTGTTGGGACTTAACTATGGCGAGTTTTATCCTGAGCAGATTGGCAATCTCCAGCACGACGCGACCAACCGCCGCAGGTTTTGAAAGCCGTACGAAAGCTCAGCGATTTCTCGTCATTTTATACGAGCTATATCGTTGAAAACGACGTGCCAGTGGCACAAGACGGTCGCCGGCGACTCGGACGCGCTCTGCTAGCTGGATTTGAAGTCGCATTCTAGTGCTCGAGAGGGCGCGAGCGACCAAAAGATTCAACGACCGAAACCTTTGTAATGCAGACCAGCATTCAGGAGTACCAATCGCAAGCTGAAAACCGGCGATTGAAATATCGATTGATTGCCAATTCTATCGAGTTGGCCGGGTGCTGAGTTATAATGAAAGGTCTGGGAAGATCGTTTCGAATTCCAAATGGGTACCAGCATGGCAAGCGTATTGACAGCGCCAGCGATCGATGGTTCGCTGCTACGACTGGATCAGGTGTCGTGGCAAACTTATTGCGACCTGCGCGAGGCTCCGGAAAACCAGCATGTCCGCATGACTTTCGATCAAGGAAGGCTGTATCTGATGTCCCCTTCTCGATTGCATGAGCGGATTGCCGAACTCGTCGGGCAATTAGTTATTGCCTGGACCGACGTTCACAACATACCGCGACTTAGTGGCGGTAGCACGACGATGAAGGCACAGCTTCTCAATCGAGGGCTGGAACCTGATAAGTGTTTTTACATTCAAAACGAAGCTGCCGTTCGTCGGAGTGATCGCTATGACGCACAAAATGACCCTCCGCCGGATTTGGCGATCGAAGTTGACGTGACATCGCTATCGACGGTGCGCATGCCAATTTATGCTGATCTGACAGTCCCTGAAGTGTGGCGCTGGATCGATGACCAGATCGAAGTCTATCACTTGGTCGGCACAGAATATCAGCTCGTCGACCAATCCATCTGTCTCTCTGGTTTCCCGTTTGATAAAGCGATCGCTTGCTTGAACGATCGTTTTGACAAAGACGAAACCAGTCTTATTGCCGAGTTTCGCAAGTCACTATGAAGTGAGCGGAAGCTGGCTATTGAAACATCGATTGACTGCCGATTCTATCGCGATCGCTGGATGATGAGTTATAATGGAAGACCTTTTCGAAATCTAAATGGGTACCAGCATGGCAATCGCAATAACAGCGCCAGCATTCGATGGTTCGCTGCTACGACTGGATCAGGTGTCGTGGCAAACTTATTGTGACCTGCGCGAGGCTCCGGAAAACCAGCATGTCCGCATGACTTTCGATCAAGGAAGGCTGTATCTGATGTCCCCTTCTCGATTGCACGAGCGGATTGCCGAACTGATCGGGCGTTTGGTAGCGACTTATACGGAAGCCCAGTCCATTCCGATTCTCAGCGGCGGTAGCACGACGATGAAGGCGCAGCTTCTGAATCGTGGCCTGGAGCCAGATAAGTGCTACTACGTTCAAAACGAAGCTGCCGTTCGTCGGAGTGATCGCTATGACGCACAGAATGACCCTCCGCCGGATTTGGCGATCGAAGTTGACGTGACATCGCTATCGACGGTGCGCATGCCGATCTACGCAGAATTAAACGTTCCTGAGGTGTGGCGCTGGATCGATGATCAGATCGAAGTCTATCACTTGGTCGGCACAGAATATCAGCTCGTCGACCAATCCATCTGTCTCTCTGGTTTCCCGTTTGACAAAGCGATTGCCTGCTTAAATGATCGTTTCGATAAAGACGAAACCAGTCTCATCGCCGCGTTTCGCAAGTCTTTATGAAGTGAGCGGAATGGGCGCGAGCGACCGAAAGATTTAACGATCGAAGACTTATTAATACAGACCAACATTCAGGAGTGCCAAACGCAAGCTGGAAACTGGCTATTGAAATATGGATTGATTGCCGATTCTATCTCGTTGACTGGACGACACGTCAGATCTTTCGGATCGTAATATCTTTTTGCCGCACATTTTTTTGTCGGTCGAGTCTTAGCCTAGCGTCTACTGACCCCGAATCGAGGCCGACAGTCTCGTCAAATCCACCGCAAGTATTTGCCGACAAAAAAATGTTCGGCAAAAAGATAGTGCACTTGGAATCCGTGAGCCAAGCTGATTACTGGGCTATTGACCCGTTGGGCCCGGAAGCGACTCGCGAAACGCCTTGACCAGCGCAATTTCACCTTCGACGCTCCGCTTGCGAACCACCTCTTGAGCCGCTGAAACTGGAAAACCAGGGAAGACAAGGCTCTCAAATACCTCTTGATAGCTGTCGCCAACGAGCGAAAACAGCCGCAGTCGTGCTCCGTCGTGCCGCCAGACTTCACTCACGCCCAATTTGGCGAACAACTCCAATTTGCGAATAGCCGATGCCGTGATCTCGACTTCGATGACTAATTCAGGAGGAGGATCGACGTCCAAATCAATTTCATCCCGTGCGCGAATGGCCTCGGCATGGGTTATGTAAAATGATTCGTCGGCTTCGAATCCGCGATCGAGATCTTGACGACGAAACGTCGTCGATGCCACGCTCTCGATATCGATTTCCTTGGCTTCCGCGTAAGCGGCAACTAAACGACCAAGGAGCGTCTTGACTTTCTCGTGTTCTTTCTTGGGACTCATGAGTTCCATCAAACCTCGATCGTACGTAATCCGCGGAACACTGCCACGTCGATCCTCAACCAATGCCACGTAAGTTTCCCAACGCACATTGTCGATGAGCGTTCGTGTTTCTGGAGGAAAGGAAAGTCGCATAGAAATTTTCGATTGAAGGTAGACGAGAGACCACGAATTGTGGTTCTGCTAAGTATAACTCAATTGACTCGCCTTTTCCCACTCGTAGCTTAGCATCGTGCGGGAAATAACTGTCGTAGCTACGTTCGCCAGAACGTCGATTTTCTGCGGTCTGGCGACCGCAGCTACGTCTAAGATCGGACAGTTATTTCCCACACGATGCTTAATTGGGCTGCACCACTTTGAGCGCTTGGATTTGTCGCACGCACGTTGGAGTGCAGCCTTTAGGCGATTTTGTATGCCAAACTGCAAAAAGTGCGGCTAAAGCCTGGACCCCAGCGCAGAGTGGCACCATCCAATTAACCAACGACTATGCGGGCGATTGTGCCTTAAGCCGTCGGGCGGTGTTGATTGCCACGCTGGCCCAGAGCACTAGACAAGCGGCGGCCAGCGCAGCGGCGACGGGGCGATCGACGAAGGCCAGCAGACTTCCTTGACCGCCAGCCAGCGTTTGCACGAATCGTTCCTCCAAGGGACCTCCCAAGATCAACCCCAACACAAGTGCCCCGATGGAAACTTTCCATCGCTCGCACGCTAGGCCCAATAAACCGAAGGCGAGCATCAACCCTACGTCAAACATGCTACCATTGACCGCGAATGCACCGACGATGCAAAACAACAAAATCACTGGCAGCAACACGCGTCGCGGAATCCGCAGCACTTGGCGACCCAACTTGATCGCGACCCAACCTACGGGCAACAACACCACATTAGCCAACAAGAAGATGAGATAGAGACTGTAGACCAATGCCCCTTGCTGTTCGAAAATTTCTGGTCCAGGCTTGAGGTTCTTCATGTAGAGCACGCCGATCACGATGGCCGTGACCGAGTCGCCGGGGATACCGAAGACCAACGCCGGAATCCACGCGCCAGCCAGCGAAGATGAGTTGCCAGCGCTTGCGTCAGCGATGCAATCAATCGACCCTCGACCATATTCTTCAGGCGTTTTGCTAAAGCGTTTCGACAAAGCGACGCAGACCCATGCTGCCATGTCTGCGCCAGCGCCCGGTAGGATACCAATGAGCGACCCGAGCATGCTCGACCGCAACCAAGGCCAGGGGCGACGTCGGAATAAACTTAAGGCTGGAGCGAGAATACTACTCCGGCCAGCACCCGTCGATGCGGCCATGGCAACAGCATCCAGATTCGATGCGTTTCGCAGAACTTCCGATAAACCAAACAGACCGATCATGGCGGGAATAAAATTGACCCCCTGAAACAACTCAGGCTGTCCAAACGTGAAGCGAGCTTGACCATGCACGGCGCTCAGGCCAACCGTGGAGAAGAGCAGTCCGATCGACAGCCCAGCTAGCGAACTGGCCACGCCAAACTTGCCCACCACCACCGCGCAGCTCAGCCCCATGCAGTACAGCCAAAAGTACTCAGTCACACTGAACCAAGCGGCCAATTTCGCGAGCTGGTGCCCCAACAGGATCAACACCAACCCGCCAAACAAACCACCCGTGACGCTAGACCACAGCGACACTCCCAAAGCGCGTCCGGCTTCGCCGCGTTGCGCCAGCGCGTAGGCGTCGTCGGCGTAGGCCGCCGACGCGGGCGTACCGGGAATGCGCACAAGCGTGGTCGGAATGTCACCAGCAAAAATTGCGCATGCCACCATCGTAACGATCGCCGCCAGGGCAGGGACCGGTTCAAGCCAGTAGGTCATGGGGATAAACAATGCCACGCCCATCGTAGCAGTCAAGCCGGGCATCGCCCCTAGGAACACACCATAACAGGCGGATGCAATGACGATCCCCCAAACCATCGGATCAAGGAAGACTTGTTGCATCGCTTGCAGAAGAGCTTCGTTCATGTCAATTCACCAGCCTAGCAGTCCACGCGGAAGAGGAACACGCAATCCAATCGCGAAGGCTTGATAGACCGCCACGCTCAGGACCAACGCCAGCGGTACTGCCAAGCGTGGTCGCACGCCAAAGGCAATCAACAAGCCACCGACCAGCACTGCGGCGGTAATCATAAACCCCAACCACTCGGCAGCCAACAAGTAAAAAATCGCTCCTCCCAGCACCGTGGCTGTGGGACGGATATTGGCTGCTTCTACCGACCCTGGTTCCCCGTCGCGACGTTGCTGCCAGATCAGGACGCCGACAGCCAGTACTAACAAAGCGGAGATCGTGATCGGAAAAATCATCGGTCCAAAGTGCTCACCGCGAATCGAACTAAAGGCCGGACCTGTTAGGACACCACGAAACAGTTCATCCTGTCGCTCGAGCGTAGCGGCAAAGTCGCTCGGTCCTTCCAGACTAAGATTAAACCCGGCGTTGCGCATGAAATCTCTCAGTTGATCACTCTCACCAATTTGATCCAAGGCTTTCGACAAGAGAGCCACGCGCTCCTGTGGTGTGGCGATCGGCACAGCTAATCCACGCCAGCCTGCGATACTCCACTCATGTCCTTGCTCCCCAAACGTCGGCACCTTATCAAAACCCGCGATCCGCTCCTCAGACATCACCCCCAAACAACGCACCTGTCCACCGGCGAGCATCGCATCCGCTTCCGGCAATGAGCAGCACACACAGTCAACACCGCTGGCATTCAACTCTTGCAGCGATGGCCCTGCTCCGTTGATCGAAATCCAAGTCGCACCGTTGGGATCCAGGCCACGCGCATTTAGCCAACCAGCCAGCGCGACGTGCCAGATGCCGCCAAACGCAGTTCCACTGGCCTTCAGCTTCCCCGGTTCGGCCGCGATCGCCGCTTGCAATTCATCGAGTGTCGCAAAGGGGCTGTCGCCACGCACGAACAGGGCGGCGCTATCGCGATTGAGCAACACCAGCGGAGCAAAGTCGCGATAGTTGATTGACGTCAGACCACGCCAGTGAAGCATGTTCAGCTCCACGGTGACCATGGTCAGCGTGTAGCCATCGGGACGTGCTTGGGCCCCACGCGTGTGACCCGTCACTCCCGAACCACCGGTCGCATTGATAACATTCACCGGTACGCCGAGTTGCTCTTCCAGTTGCGCAGCCACCTGTCGCGATACGCGATCAGTGCCACCACCGGCTGACCAAGGGCAAATCAGCGTGATGGGACGATTGGGGAAACTTCCCTCCGCTCCACAACCCGCAAGCAATGCGCTGGCGATCGCGATCGCGATCGCAGCATTGAATCGCAGCCACGCGCGGCTACCGACAACATGTGAACGGACTACTTGCATTAACAGTCAAGACTTTTTTCTATAGGTTTGTGTAGCTGCGGTCGCCAGACCGCACGAAGTCTACGTTCTGGCGAACGTAGCTACGACAGTATGGCTACTCCGCATGTTAGCTACCAATCGACCACCGATCCATCGTCTGGATCGAATGTGGCGCGATAGGGAGCTGGCTCGCCAACTTCCGCCTTCAGCTTATCTTCATCAATCGTTATGCCCAGGCCAGGTCCAGTCGGAATTGGGCGATAGCCGTCCTTAACTGGTGGCAGCGGCTCCGCAAGCAGTTCATGTTCCCGATCTCCACGTTCTTGAACCATGAAATTCGGAATGGAGGCGGCGATCTGTAGACTGGCTGCCAGCGAACAGGGGCCGTTTGGATTGTGCGGTGCGAGCGGTGCGTAGTAGGCCTCGGCCATGCCGGCAATGATCTTCAATTCAGTAATGCCACCCGCATAGTTAACGTCGGGTTGCAAAATCATGGCCGCTTGTTTTTCGAGAATTTCTCGGAAGCCCCACTTGGTGAAGATGCGTTCGCCGGTTGCCAGTGGAATGTGTGTCTTCTTAGCCAGTTCCGCCATGACATCCACATTCAGCGGCTGCACCACCTCCTCGTAGAACCAAGGATGATGCGGTTCGAGCGCCTTGATCAGCAGCGATGCGGTGGTAGGTTGAACGGCACCGTGAAAATCGAGCCCAATGTCCACACCAGGGTACTGTGCTTTTAACGCTGCGAAGCGCTCCACGACCTCGTCAACGAACTTTTGTCCCTCCGTGTATTTGAACGCCTTGCGCGTCCCCCAGGGACCGACTTTCATGGCGTTGACCCCCGTCGTTTCATCGGGGACTCCGTACACTCTCACGCGCTCACGAGTTGGACCACCGAGCAATTTATAAACTGGCACCCCGTAGCATTTCCCGGTGATGTCCCACAGGGCCTGGTCGATTCCCGACAAGATCGCGGTCTTGATGGGTCCGCCACGATAAAACGACCCACGGTGTATGGCTTGCCAGTGTTGCACGACTGGCCGCGGGTCCTGACCGATCAAGTAATCAGATACTGCCATGGCGCCGGCCGCGCATGCCTGAGCGTCATCCTTGAGCATCTCCCCCCAACCCGTGATCCCCGCATCGGTCGAGAGTTTGACAAAGACCCATGAGTTTTTCAGAACGAAGGTTTCGATCTTCGTGACCTTAATCGAGTCCTTGGGAGAAATCGGCCCCTGGCTCTCGGTCTGGGCAGCCAGCGCACGAGTGCGCTGATCTAGCACGGCCAGTCCTGTCGCCAAAGCCGCGCCATTCAAAAAGCTACGACGCGAAAGTGGCGGTTGATGATAGGAATTCTCTTGCTGTCGACGTGCGATGCTGGAAGGAGAATCTTTCATGGGTGAGGCTCGGTGGGCTTGGGACTCGAAATGTGCGTGACGGTGGGAGCGAGGCAAACGAGAGAAGAAGTGGATGTCGATAGCGGAGGGTTGGAAACCATTGTAGCAGTCGCAATGCGGCTAGCGGCCGTCTGTCTCCCCGGAAGCACTCCGCACCATCTTTTTGCCGCACATTTTTTTGTCGGTCGCGCTCATTCCTGGGCACTTTGAGCCGAATTGCTGAGGTTTTAGTTGCCCGCACACTCGATCAGACGCAAGCATTTTCCGACAAAAAAATGTGCGGCAAAAAGATAATATAATCGAAACCATTCATTGAAACTATATGTTCCAACGTCTACCACAGAGCGAGATTTATCTCTGCGTATCACAAGATGGTCAATTCACCCGCGGGTCAATCGAAACCTGGGATTGACTCACGTACATTCGTACGCGTAAACTGCCCACGTACAAACGTACGGCAAGATTGGTTTACCAGTTCCAGGAATCGTAACCGTTCACTATTTTATGAAGAGTAGAACCATTGTCCCCAATTGTTCAGGATATTGACGGGGTTAGGCACTCCAAAGCAATGAACCATTGGGGACAATGGTTCTACTCTGTTCTAATTCCGGCGTTTACCGTGAACGGTTACAAGGAATCGAACCTATGGGCGAAAGAGTAGCGCTTTCCAAGGGCGAAATGGAAGTCGCGCGCGTGCTGTGGGAAATCGGCCCAGCAGCCGTGCGAGCCATTCATTGTGCCTTGCCACCCGAGCGTGCCATGGATTTTGCCACGGTGCAAACCTATCTGCGGAGATTGGAAACCAAAGGCTACGCGAGCTCACGTTTGGATGGCCGCATGCGCATCTATGCGGCGCGCACGAAACCACGCACCGTCATTCGCGAAACCGTCGACGACCTGGTGGAGCGACTGTTCGGTGGCGAGACGATGCCGCTCGTTCGTCACTTGATCGAAGAACGTGGCATCGAAGCCAATGAACTAGCGGAACTACGAGCTCTGGTGGAACGGCTTGAAAAGCAGGAGCCGGGCAAATGAACAGCAACCAAGTGTTCGAATTACTGTGGGCTCAGACCTGGCAAGTCACGGTGTTGGCGACTGCGGTGTGGGGCTTGGTCAGACTCTGTGGACGCGACCGACCGCATCTTGCCCATTGCCTATGGTCATTGGTGTTGCTCAAGTGCTTGATCCCTCCGGTGTGGACCAGTCCCATTGGCTTGTTCTGTTGGCTCGACGTCCAAGCCAACCAATTATCTTCAGTGCCATGGTTTACACAGTCGACCACCGCGCCACTTCAATCTGGAACTGAATCCGAAACCAGTTCGGATGTGACAATTCGAGTCTTTGATGCGTTCGACGCGGTCGCAGCCCGAGAGAATATCTCGGAACATGCCACTTCACGCGCTTCGAATTCGCAGTCACGCGCGAGCGCAACTGAGTATGTAAAACACTGGGCGTTAACAACTTGGCTGGTGGGTTGTGTCGCCAGCTTTTCCATCGCATTCCTGCGCCTTGGTCTATTCTGGCGATTCGTACGCCGGTCTACGTTGCCCCACAGGCAAGACGACTGCCCTCCGAACATGGATCAGTTGGTGCAACGACTCAGTGAACGACTGCGGGTCGGTCGACGAGTGAGAGTTGCGGTATTGGATGCGACCGTGGGGCCAGCCGTCTATGGTCTAGTGCGTCCAACAATACTGTTGCCGGCGGGCATCGTTCGCGATCGAACGCTGCAAGAACTGGAGCCATTGCTGGCACATGAATTGATACACATTCGTCGCGGAGATCTGTGGTGGGCATTGGTTCAAACCTTGGCCTGTTCACTGTTCTGGTTCCATCCGCTGGTCTGGCTGGCGCACGCCATGTTGAGCCGCGAAGCGGAACGGAGTTGTGACGAGGAAACAATCGCTGGCCTGAGATGTTCTCCGGCCACGTATGCTCGAAGTTTGTTGGACGTTTTGGAAAGTAAACAACGGCTGCGTGTTGCTCCGGCATTGCCGGGGGTGCGGCCCGCAGATGTAACTCGAAATCGATTGGAGAGGATCATGCGTTTGGGACATGGAAGTCATGCAAGCACGCCAGTTTGGATCTGGCTGCTCTTTGTCAGCAGCGTTGTCATTGTATTGCCGGGGGGTAGTTGGCTTAGCGCACAAGAATCGCCACCGGATACCTCGAAGCAAACGGTTACTCAGGAGACATCCAACAGTGCAAGTCTACCGCTTGTTCCGCCAGCCACCGGCACTTGGGTGGCATCATGGGTAAATGAAAAAATTGATGTCAGCGATCTGCTCGACAAGCTTGAGTCCCAGCATGGCGATCGCGAGGTCGCGCGCGGCATGCTGTTGAGTATGCTTCCACAACGCAGCATCTATTCACGCAACGCAGAAGGGAATGTCAAATTGAGCTTTGTGCCAGCGTTTTCACTCGATGGCAACACGCTGCACCTGTTCGAAACTCGATCGCAAATCGCGATTTGCAAAAAGACAATTGAAGAGCTACGACGCTACGGATTTGATTCGGTCCGCATGGAACTCAAGTTGATTGCGATCAAGGGAGAAGAATTGGTTGCACTGGGGCTGACTTGGGAAAACGCAGAGGAACCCAGTAGCGACATGATGGCTAAGGCAAAACAATTGCCGTGGCCCGAAGAGAGGCTGGGTAATAGATCACTCCCGCCGCCAGTTCCTGCGACTTTTCACCCTGTTCAGCCAGTATCTGCCGTTGCCGACTCGGCTCAGCCAGTGCCGGTAAAGGTTGTCATAGCAACGTCGGGAAACATTACCTTGGGGCAATTCGATACGAAAGTTCAAGACCAGTTGCAAGCCGACTCGCAGTTACATGGACAAGCGATCTCAGATCCTGAAGTCGCTGGTTGGTTGACTATAGATCAAAGTCCCAGCTCCGATACAGTCAAAACCCATTGCGCTGTTGTCGATACGGAAAAGGCAACCGCGATCTCAGCTCTGGCTGAGCGCGGAGAGAAACGATCAATTCTGATTGCGCCAAAAATTACCTGCGGCAACGGTAGTTATGCGCAGGTGATTTCTTATAGTCCGTGGTCTATCAAACCACGCATCGCTTCGTTCGACCGGCCAGCGCCCAACCAACCACTCCCAGAACTCGGCTTCAGTGGATTCTCCATGCTGGCCAGTCCGTTGATTGTTACTGACTCAGATAATGATGGCACGACACGTATCGATTTGTCGCTGGTGTGTGAAACCCATGAGGTTACTCGGCTCGATGAGTTCACTTTCAGGGGTCGACAAACTGCAAACAGTGCAAACATTGATTCAGCCACAGCAGTCGCCACGACCATCGTGCAACCCAACGTTGAGTGGAAGAAGCTGGCCGTTCGGCACAGATTGCGGGCGGGTGAGAGTTTGTTGATTAGCAGCCGAGAACCATTGGCACCCGAGAGCGATAACAAGGTTCTGGTCATCGTCGCGACGTGTGAAGTCCTCCCTGCGGGAACGACCCAAAATGCCGATGGTAAGACAGTGAAATCAAACGTTCAACGTCCCAACTCACCCACAGAACGACTGTCGATTCTAGGCGTGACTACCTCGGGCGACGAAGTGCAGAAGTTACCCGCACTCTCCATTGATGAAGTCCTGACCGCTTGGCGAAAATCAAACCCAGACGACAAAGTTCTGGGCGGCTTGGACAGTGCAAAACTGCGCATGACCGAAACGTGTATTGGCGACTTTGTGGACGCCAAGAAGTTTGTTTCGCAAATTGGTAGCGACGCAATTCTGCACCACCGACTCTACAAATGCGAACTTTACCAGCCAACAAATAGTGACAAATCCGATCCTAGAGCTAATTGGATGGGCTCGATTGTCGTCGATCATAATCATTTCCATGTAGAGGACGCAAACGCAAAGCAATAGTGCGACGGGAGAGTTTAGCATCGAGCGGGAAATAAATGTCGGATCTTAAACGTAGCTGCGGTCACCAGACCGCAAGGAGTCAACGATCTGGCGAACGTAGCAACGACAGGTGTGACAGCTTGGGATGCCAATCCCAGGCTACGTCGCATCAGGTTGGGTGGCACTGGCAGGGCCAGTGGAGACCGAAGGAGGTCGTTGAGCTCTAACAAACCGTTCCCCAACACCTCGAAGTAACCGAAGTTGACGCCCAGCAACCTCGTTCCAGGGCCCAGCCAGTAGCTCTAAATAGATCCAATATTCACGGGCCAGATTAGACTATTCTTTCCTGACAAATCTACAACGTCGTCAGGCGTCACGGGGATGCCAACTGCGTTACTTCGAGCGCTCATCAGTACCAAAGGGCATGCTGGCTCAGCTCCTGCGCTAACACTGGCCTAGCCAGTGCCACCCATTCCATCACTTTAATGATGGTGTATCTGCACCTTGTCGAAACAACATGGCAGCCGGAATGGGATTAGACGCGATTGCCGGTCCGCTGATCTTCATCCCCAGCTTGGCTAGGCTCGGCTTCCAATAAAGTCGGAACGGATGCTTACCAGCCTGCAAGCGAATTTCTCCTGACGTCTCAGTCACGGATCTTTCGAACGCAGCATCCAAAACCGTTGCGTCATGAATTCGTAATAGTGCATCGGCACCCGCTGGAATAGAGAACGTGTAGGCGCCATCGCCGGGGATCTCTATCAAACCACTGATCAATAGTGATTGATTGGCTTCGCTCAAGACAGACTCGATCGTGGGTGCATCTCCTTCGAGATCGTGGGGAAGATCATCGAGTCTTGCCAACCATGGTGTCGACACTCGATAGGCTCGCCAATGCACGCCAGGGACCCCCGCAACTGTGTCCACCGCAACTGTGTCCACCGCCGGAATTAAGTCATTGTCATAAGGACGGGGTGCCGAAGAATTGGGGCGTCGCAGTCGCAGCACGTCAGCGTGCATCGAACGTTGAAGATCTGGATGCTGTTGTGCCAAGTCTTTAGTTTGTTTCGGATCGCTGACAACGTTGTAAATCTCAAACGGATCGCTGTGTGATTGAATATCGTAACGCAAGCCAACGAAATCTCCGTCGCGAATCGCCTGCATTTGTTGGCGCTGACGACCTCGCCGCGATGGTTCGAATTCAGAATAGGAAGGTGTCTTTTGGCCGTTGAGATATTCTACATAAACCTGCGTTCGCTTTTGGATTCCGAGACCGGTCAGAGTTGGGACCAAGGAAACGCCATCGCAGCGCGCGGGAGGAGCGATTCCAGCAAGCTGCGCCAACGTAGGCATCCAGTCGTGAGCTTGACAGGAAAGGTCGCTCACTCCGCCTCCGGCCACTGCGGCCGGCCAGCGGACGATTGCGCCAGTCCGCGTCCCTCCCTCCAAAACATCTCGCTTGATGCCATCGAAGGGTCCGAAGGAATTGAAGAAGTTCGGCTCGTAGGGTTCCTTCAAGTAAGACTCCTTACTGGGACCATTATCAGTGGTGAACATGACCAAGGTGTTTTCATCGATGCCGAGATCTTCGAGCAGTTGCAATAGATCGCCGACACAGTCGTCGATCCGCCGCACGTCGCTGGCATATCGCTGGTACACGTCCGGCCAAGGTTGTTCTTCTGTGTTTGGATCTTTGTCGTGATCCCAAGTTGCCTTGGCGTAGTCGGGGTGCGTGTAGCTGTCCGGCTTGCCATGAGCCGTATTTATCATGTGACCGGCATGCCCGAGCCACTGTAGACCGCCACTGACACCCCCGCCAGCCGGAAACTCCGTCGCGGGCAATTGCAAAATCGCGTGTGGTGTATCGTAGGCGAGGTACAGTAGGAACGGCTTTTTAGGATCGGCTGAGTGTTGGTCGTGGATCCATTTTTTTGCTCGGGCGGTGAACAGGTCCGTGGTGTAGCAACCCGCCAGATCGGCGGAAACCTCGCGATCATTCTCCCATACTTGTTTGCCGTCTTGTGTGGGGTAGTGAGCATGACCGTCACCGTGCCGGACATAGCCGTAGTAGAAATCGAAGCCACGTTTTGTCGGATAGGCGGGCCAAGCCTGTGGGCCAGACGCCAGCGGTCTCTTCTTCTGTTTGTTTTGTGTCTGCTGGTCCGCGTTCGCATCTTTCGGTTCATCGTTCCCCTGCAGTCCCCATTTGCCGATGGCGGCAGTTGCATATCCTGCGTCCCGCATAACCGAGCCGAGGGTGTGATTGTCTTCCAGCGCCTTATCGAACTGATTGTCACGCACATTGCTGTGTCCTTGATGGACGCCTGACAGCAACGACGAGCGTGACGGTGCACAGACTGGCGCGGGGCAATAGTGTTGTCTCAGTTGCATTCCTCCGGCGGCCATCGCATCCAAATGCGGAGTGAAGTGCCATGGTTCGCTTCGATCCCCCTTGGCGGCGCGCGCTTGTTGAAAAAAGAGACCGTAGTCACCATACCCCCAATCATCAGTCAGAATGTAGATGACGTTGGGTTGCTCCGCCGCGACCATGGGACTGTACCGAAACGCCAGCAGACAAAGCAGCAACCCAGGCAGACGCACGCGTGGCTCAGTAAGAATTTTTGTAATGTTCACTGTTGTTACTCTATAGAGTTTTGTGCCGTGTCCCAATTCGAGAGTCGCGCATACTAGAAAACACGGTGTGCAAGTGCCAAACTTGTTGTATCACAAATCGCTGCTAGAGGCCCCCAGCGTGCTTGCTTCGGGCGTGAACCTTTTGCTTTTTACATCGCGATACTCAGTTCGGCTCTTCCCCTGGCCCCGCCTGGATCGATCGCAACGATTACGACAACTCTAAGGAACCGATTTTTCTCCGCACTCTGGCGACCGCTCGATTTCATGACGTATGTTCTGAGGTAGAGGCTGCGTTCCCCTCTTTCGCCGTTTTCAGTCGTTCGTTTGAAAACACTCGACGATGGATTTACTGATATTACTATGCCTGCTCGCCATTACGCCTTGGGCGATGAGCCTCTTTGCGCGCGGTAGGGTAATTCCGCTGGCCTCCCTAGCGCTGTGCGCTGGCGTCGTCGTCGGGCCGCTGTTCTTTTCCTATCAAATGGGGATGCAGTTGAGTATCGATCGCGGGGCGCTACTGCTAGTACTGGCGATGTGCGTCGACCGCTTTTGGAATAGCCAACTCCAGCTACCGACTTTAAAACGCGTGGATGTTCTCTTGATGATGCTGGTGGCCTGGCTCCTGGTCAGCTCACTCACAACGTCCTCTCCTCCTGGCACATTGCCACCGTTTAGTCGCTGGCTGACCTTTATCGCCATACCGTTTGCGATGTACGGCATAGCCCGCATCGCTCCACTTAGCGCCAGCGATTGTCGACACTTAGTATCCGCACTGATCGTGCTCGGCATCTACCTCGGTGTCACTGGAGTCATGGAAGTCGCCAATCTACACTCGCTAGTATATCCGCGCTACATCGTCGATCCGACCAACTGGGAATTCCTAGGTCGCGCCCGCGGTCCGCTACTCAACCCAACTGGTAATGGAGTCGTGTTGACCGTATCGTTTGCCGCCGCGCTGTTGCGGCTAGTTCATGCAAGCCGGCTAGATCAATTGCGGTATGGTTTGGCGACGCTCATCATTGGACTGGGGATCGTGGCCACGTTGACGCGCAGCGTGTGGATCGGCGGAACGCTGGTGGTCTTGTGCGTGAGTTGGATCTACTACAGACGCTACCTCCCCGCCCTGGGCATGTGCGGTTTAGCGGGCTTGGTATTGCTGGCGACCTTTAACGATGCCGAAAACGCGCTCGATATGAAGCGCGATAAACACTTGACCGCCGCCGATGCCGCGAAGTCAGTCGCACTGCGACCAGTCTTGGCGATCGTGGCCTGGGAGATGTTTAAGGATAGCCCCCTCACTGGACACGGCTATGGTGGCTACTTCGAGAATTCGCCACCCTACATTGCCTCGCGCACACAAGAAGCAGCCCTTGAGTCGGTCCGCCCCTACATGCAGCACAACATCGTTTTCTCGTTTTTGGTTGACGCTGGCTTAATCGCCGTCTGCTTGTTCCTAGCTTGGGTGACGATGGTTGGACTGTTCGCGTGGCAACTGGCTAGCGTGCCGACTGGATCAACTGAGCAAAGGATATTGGGTGTCGTCATGTTGGGCTGCATTGCCGGTTATCTATTCAATGGCATGTTCCACGACGTGAGCGTAATTCCGATGGCCAGCAATTTCCTCTACTTCCTAGCGGGAGCAACGGTCAGCGTTTCAGCCAAGGACTGGGAAGCCGGCGAACCGTCCAAGCAGGCACTTTCATGAAGAGCAAACGCTTAGGCGAAATTGACAAACTAAAGGGGCTCGCCATTTTCCTAGTGGTCCTCGGACATATCGTTGCCAGGGAAGCACCAGCGGGAAATGAGTGGTACGTCGGTCTGAAAGCAGCGATCTACCTATTCCACATGCCGTTGTTTATGTTCCTCTCCGGCTTGATTCTCGCCTACTCGCGCAAGCCGATCGAATCGCTAAGTAGCTATGCCCGCTATGTGCGCGGCAAGTTCATGCGGCTCATGCCGGCCTACCTGCTATTCGCGCTGGTCGTGTTTGTCGGCAAACTGCTGATGGGGCGGGTGATGCACGTCGATAATGCGGCTACATCACTGTTCAGTTTCTTCGATGTGCTGATTAATCCAACCAGTTCGTACTGTGCCTATCTCTGGTACATCTACGTGTTGTTCGTTTTGTACGCGTTGGCACCGCTGGCCTACTACGTGACTCACCAAAAGATACAGTGGATCTTGCCTATCTGTTTCGCGGTGCATTTCATTGAACTCCCTGGACTCTTCGCTTTGGCAAGTCTAGGTGAGTACGCTTTCGTATTCTTCCTAGGCTGCACGGCGGGAGAACATTATCAACGCTATGCACAATGGCATGAAAAGTACGGGCCGGTTTTTGTGACCCTGTTTTTAGTCCTCTTCTGCTTCGCGGTACCCTGGGGAGTCCCCAAACTCGCCTTGGGACTGATTTCCATTCCTGCTTGCCAGTCCCTGGTCGGAATGCGTCTAGCTGACACCTGGGGCTTACTCAAGCAGCTGGGCTACTACACGTTCTCCATCTACTTGATGAACACGCTGTTTATTGGAGTTACCAAGGGAGTGATCTTCAAGCTCATGACTTGGGATGGCATCAACTTCTTATGGTTCGCACCGTTACTACTGGCCGCCGGAATCGTCGGTCCCATTTTGGCAAAAGAGTTGCTGCTCCGGCGCATTCAATTCATCGACCGCATCACCGCTTGAACAGCTCCAAGTATGCATCCCGTGCGCGGTTGATATTGCTACTTATCGAGGACGCTTCGCCTGAGTGAATCCACACGCCGTAGCGGAGCCGTAGCGACTCGCCAGCCTCAACTACAACGCGGCTATTCTCCCCCTTGTTCATCGCCTCGCGACCAAATGGATTGGCCGCCATAAAGCCGTAATTGCGCGCGTGCCACCAACTGGGTCGAAAGTTTTCGGGATGTGCCAGCAGGGCAATACCTAGCGAGTGACCATCAAGCGTGCCACTGTAGTCGCACCAATCGGCGGGTGATTGCGACTGACCTGCTTTCCATTCAGCGTCTTTAGATGCGCGAAGTAGGGTCGTGGAATATCCGGATCGGCAAACACATAAGTCGCCAGTGGATGTGAAGCAACTTTGATGACTAGGCGGTCCTGCTGCTCGTCGATGACGACTCTGTTTTTGATTTGCTGTCCGTAGGTTGTGCCATACAGAAGCCACAACCATGTGCAAGCAATGAGTGTTAGATAGTTCTTCATAGGTTGGCCCTGCTTTAATCTTGACTTGTATCGTTGTTGATTTCAGGTTTTCTCTGGCACCTAGTCCACGAGTCCACTCTCAATGCACTCAATCTTTTTGCCGCACATTTTTTTGTCGCACACTTTTTTGTCGGCACGATTTTCGCCCACTCATTCTTGAACCGCATCGTAGTCGACAGTCGATCCAGAACTAACCGTGGTATTTTCCGACAAAAAAATGTGCGGCAAAAAGATGAAACACTCTGGATTCAGTGTGGGTATCATACACCCTTGGGGATCGACCAATGTCCGTCCTGCCGGTAGGGGCGGCCCAACAATTGATTCGCTTCGTCATCACCGATGATTGTTTCGTTGGCAGGCTCGAGTTGCAAGGCGCGTCCCACCCGCACGGCCGCATTGGCCAAATGCACTAAACAAACTGAGTCGTGTGCCGTGGCTATATCAGCGGCGGGTTGCCGACCTTCTCGGATCGCTTCCAGGAAATCCACTTGATGATTCGCGGCCAACTTCGGCGGTTTCTGTGGCTGCGGCTTGTTAAGCAGTTGATTCGAATCGTTCCACACCTGCAGCTTGCCGCGTTTACTGACAAACAACATTCCTTGTGTCCCATAAAATTCGACACCGGTATCGCAATTATGTGGATAGTTCTTGGACCAAATTCGCATTTCAAAGATTAACTGCTTACGGTGCCCCACCGCTTCGACTTGCGGATCCTCCAGCACTTACCGTAAGTCACCGGTCGTCCGCGCGGCACTGGAGCGCTTTTGAAAATCAGCAGCGCGCTTCGCATCTGGATCACACACCCGGACAGCGGTGGTGTATTGTTTAAAGTTATCGAGCAAATTCTTCGATCTTCCACCGCAGCCGACATAAGCCACGCCGATCGGTTTGCCCTGGTCAGCCTTTGTCGTCAGGGCCGTCGCGTTCGCTCCCAGCCAAGCCGCCGCAGATGTTGCCTGCAAAAAAGTTCTTCGCTTGAGTTCGTTCATGGGAGTTCGCCGTTGCTATTTTGCAAAAAATTGACACTACGCGACGATGGCCACGAAGCCCGCGATCATCGCGAATACGAAGATCCATATTACCGCAAAACCAATTAGCGACGCGCGCGCCGGACAGGGTATTTCTAAGTTTCCCCAGGTGAGCAACATGGCGCGTTCGGGGATGGGTGTGTGCGCGATTTCGCCATAGCCGAGATAACTTTCACTGCGCGTCCCGTACGGTGATTGGCCTCATCGACTTAGTCGAGATTGCTGACGAAAGGCACATCGGGAATCGACCGAAAAATTTAGAGACCGAAAAATTTTGGTAGCAATGGAAGATGGAATGCGAGAGAATCTTGGGCTCTCGTGCGCTGCGAGTGTCCCGAGTATGGTAGTATTCATCGAGAGCTGGCTAGTTTTTCGGTCGCCAAATTTTTCGGTCGCCAAATTTTTCGGTCTTGGGCGGAGCATGGTTATGCCGGTCTTGTTTTCGTTTACTCTTCCGATTCTTAGCAATGAACAGATGACTCCGTTGGATTACGAAGTCATGGGGCATGCCTTCGCACTACACTCGGAGAGAGGTCGACTGTGTGATGAAACGGTCTACCAACACGACTTGGCGGGTCGCCTGTCGACAGCGGGAATGTCGGCTGAGATTGAAGTTGCGATCATCTTATCTTTCAGAGGCTTGGACATCACTCTCAAAATTGACTTGTTGGTCGAAGGTAAAGTCGTCTACGAATTAAAGACTTGCGAATGTCTGACACGACGCCATGAAGCTCAGCTCCTCGAATATCTGTTCCTTACCAATTCGTCACGAGGGAAGTTGATCAACTTCCGCCCTCACTCGGTAGAAGCGAGGTTTGTGAATTCGTCGCGAACGACGACCGAACGCCAACAGTTCACCTACGATACGAGCCAGTACCATGGCGACAGTGGATTGGTGGATTGTGTCAGGGAATTAGTGAGTGACTGGGGAACTGGTCTCAACCCATCTCGTTATCGCAAAGCAATATTGCATTTCGCTGGAGACGCCCCCACTAGCGATTGTGTGCTGCCAATGACCGGGAATGGTCGTTCGCTAGGAAACCAGCGATTTCATTTACTGGACGAACATACAGCGCTGGCGGTCACCACCTACTCCAAGACAAACACTGCGAATCGTATTGAATTCGAGAAGGTGTTGACGATTAGTCCCCTGAGACGCATGCACTGGGTCAACGTGACTCACGGGCACTTAAAACTGAGCACGATAAACAACGACCGAAAAATTTAGCGACCGAAAAATTTTTTGTATCTGCGAAAGAGTGGATCGTTTCGGGGACTTGCGCGGCCTTCCGAACGCCACAACACGCAACAGGAAATCGTGCTAGCACTCGATTCTTGACCAACTTGAAGCACGCGCACCAAAACCGAGGAATCTCGACCTTCGAGCATGGCAATGTCCTCCGAAAGCTGGCTATATTTTTAGGTCGCTATATTTTTCGGTCGAATTTGGTGCTTTTGTACGTTCTCCGGAAACGAACCTGGCGCAGTGCAATTGTGAGTGACTCAGACTGCAAATCACGTCGCACCCGGCAAGAGCGTCGCACTAGGCTTCCTGCTACATTGGGGGATGGCTAGACTAGAGAGTGTTGCGATTCTTAATCAATCATTACTTTGTGAAGTATGGGACCATGACCGACTCCAATCATCCACTGGAAAGCCTTGACGACTGGGAAGATGATCTGTTGCGGCGCTACCCGCAGCCAGCTCAAGGAGAAGCTTTGTTAGCGGCTCCGCTGCACGCTGCGGCTCAATCGGCCACGTTCCGCAACTATGATGCTGAGGCTCGGCCGTGCGTCAAGGAGTTTTATCGACTCAATCATCAGTATCAGACGCTTGACTTTAACCGCCAAAAACGCGACGAGTATTTGAGCCTCAAGCGGCGTTCGATGGGGATCTGGGAAGCGATGCAATTCCTCAACGAGTTGGTCGATGACAGCGATCCAGATATCGATTTGCCACAGATCGAACATCTACTTCAAACTGCTGAAGCGATTCGCACCGACGGGCGTCCAAGGTGGTTTATCCTGGCTGGATTGGTGCATGATTTGGGTAAGATCCTTTGCCTATGGGGTGAACCGCAGTGGGCCGTGGTGGGGGATACGTTTCCCGTCGGCTGTCGCTATTCGGAGCGGATCGTGTTTTACAATGCCTTCGAAGCCAACCCCGACAAGCACATTCCCGAGTTGCAAACCGATTGTGGCATTTATCAGTCGGGTTGTGGTATCGACCAATTGCTGCTGTCGTGGGGGCACGACGAGTACTTGTACCATGTCGTGAAGGATTATTTGCCTCCTCCCGCGCTGGCCATGATTCGCTATCACTCCTGTTATCCGATTCATCGCGAAGGTGCCTACACGCACTTGCTTAAGGAAGGGGACGCCGAACTATTGAAGTGGGTGGTGGACTTTAATCAATACGATCTGTACACCAAACGAGACGAAAGGATGGATGTGGCTGGGCTACGTCCGTTCTATGAGGAGCTGATTGCCGAGTATTTCCCTCAACAACTAGCTTGGTAGCTTATAATAGCTAGTGTTTAATGTCGTGGATGGCTCCGCAGTCCAACGTTTTGCACCTGCATTGTTTGGCGTTGTACCTGATCAAGAGGCGATCGGGGCTAATTTAAGCACTAACCGCGGAGCGTTCAGCGACTAATTTAAGCACTGACAGCGGAGCGTTCAGCGACGTTAGGTATCTTACTAGTGGAGATGGATTTGCATTCCTTTAATCGCCGTCAATGGCTCAACAGTTCGGCTTACCTGGCCGCCGCCGGTTTAGGTTGGGGACCGCGATCGGCCAGCGCGGAGTCGCGGACCAACCCAGCTTGGGAACAGGCGATTCGCTCGGGCCTCGATTTCCTGGCGCGTGAACAATCGTCGCGCGGTCAATGGAACACGGAAGCCTACCCCACCGCCCTGGCCGCTCTGGCTGGGACAGCCCTAATCTGCTCGGGATCGACTACGACACAAGGCCCCTACGCCAAGCAGATCGCCCGCTGCACCGATTTCCTGATTAGCAAATGTCGTCCCAATGGATTGATTGGAGATCCCAATAGCGATCTGCGCTATACTTACGGCCACGGCTTTTCGATGTTGATGCTCAGCCAAGTACTTGGCGAAGAGGGCTATGAGGATCGACGCCTGGAACTGATCGACGTGCTCAATCGAGCGGTCGATTTTTGCGCAAGTGCGCAGACCACAGCGGGAGGCTGGGGCTATATCAGCGCTAAAGACGGGGCCGACTTCGATGAAGGTTCGACCACAATTACGCAGGTGCAGGGACTGCGCGGTTGTCGCAATGCGGGAATTGCAGTCCCAACCGAAGTGATTGAGCGAGCTAAGAAATACATTTATAGTTGCAAAAATAGTGATGGTGGGATCAGCTACTCCAGCAAGCAGATGGGATCGTCGCGGCCGGCCATTACGGCGGCGGCTTTGGCGGCGCTCTATAACGCGGGGGACTACGACGGCGAGCATGTACCGGAAATGCTCAATTACGCTCGGACAACCTTGCATGAAAACTTAGCTGACGAGGGAGTGGCCTTTGGGCATTGGCACTACACCTATCTTTATTACAGCCAAGTTGCCTATCGGCAGGGTGACGAGCAGTGGCTCCCGTTCCGCGATCAGCTCTATGCACGCATCGTCAACGAACAGCAGAATGACGGTTCATGGGAAGGACAGATTAGTCCCATCTATATCACCGCTTGCAACTTGATCATGTTGCAGCTCGATCGCGGCTTGCTCCCCATCTATCAGCGGTAGTGGGGATCATAACTTGTCGACGCCCGTTTGCCGGGCAGGAGCCAAAGTTTTGTTCGTTAGCAGCCTTGTTCGTTAACATGCACAGCCAATCCCCGCCGCCCCCCTTCGCCGGTTTATCCGGCAGGCGCGAGAGTTTGTTACTAACTCTGAAAACTGGCTCATCAGCGATGCAAGATCGCGGGGTTCCACCACCATCGATGTGTGGTACAGCAAGCTCGACAACCGCAACCCACTCAAAACATTCTCGCTTAGGGCTTGCCTCGCGGCACAAACCCGCTATTATTTACGCAGTGCTTACGCAACGCACAAGCGCTGCGTAGAGCCACTGGTTCGGTTGGTTTAGTGGAGGGAGCAGAGATGCCTCATTTAATGGTTAATTTGGAAGATTCGTCCGACTGCGAAAAAGGGTTGCAGATCCTCAAGCGGCGGTTGGGGCGTGGTGGCCCAGGGCCGCGCGGTGGTGGTCCAGGGGGGTGTGCCCCACGCGACGGGGAAGCACGCGGCGGGGAAGGACGCGGGCGTGGACAACACGCTCGCGAAGCCGCCAGCGAAGGGGACTGGGGAATGGAACCGGGGGGGCACAAGGGACCAGCGGCGGATGTTGCCGCTTTGCCTCTCCCGCAGAAGCTTAAACGCATTCAGAGTCGCGGCATGTGGAAGCACTTGGTGAAGATCGCCCGTTCGGCACCAGAGCCATCGTCGCTCCCCGAACTCGATAACCTACTCGAACTGCCCAAAAACAAAATGCGTTCGCTCAAAGCCATCATGGCCAAGCTGGAGAATCGCTTTGGGATTCAATTTCTGAAAGTCGATCCAGACGCCGGTGTGGATGCCGCTGGCAATCCGCGGTACGCGATGCTCCCCAACGTGCGTCGTCAAATCTTGCGATTGGCCGACGCACAATAGAGTTTACAGCCAGCCGTTTGAAGGCGGCTGGCTAAAATTTGGGACGCGAGAGCTGTCCCCATTCGTTGAGAGTTTTGGGTTCGTTCTTCTTGGTCAACGTACAACCGGCTTGTAGAACGAACAGCCCGGCTAGCAATAGCAGTGTTAATCGCAACATGGTTTCCTCGCGTGATCTTAAAACATGTTTCAAAAAGGGGTCTGACCCTTTGGAGAACACACATTTCTGGGAGGTTACATGATTTCGGAGAGGGTCAGACCCCTTTTTGAAACATGTTATTAGCGTTAGCAGTTGCTGCCGGGCGTGGCAAGGTCGAATTGAAATAAGCCTTACTTCACTTCGTGCAAGCGAATGTCGCGCCAACGAACTTCGAACGGACCGCCTTCTCCAACTCCGTGGACCTGCAAGCCGATGAATCCGGATTGATAGCTTTCGGGATCGGTAATGTCTTCAATCATCTGACCGTTGATCCAAGTCTGAATGCGGGGACCGACGGCGCGAATCACAAAACGATTCCAACCATCATTCTTCATGGCCGAGGTGGATGGTTGGTGTGGGCTGAGCCAGCCGCGGCCAGTCGCTTCACCATAGACGTAACCCGCTTCGGCGGGACCCGTCTCAATTTCGACTTGCGGTCCATGCACGCGTCCATTGTCTTTCTCTGCCAAGCTGCGCGAACGAATTTGCACACCCGAGTTCAAACCTTCATCGACTTTGACTTCGAACGTCAATTCGAAATCCGAGTAATCCTGTTCGCTGCACATGAACGAATTGGGGCTGTTCTTTGCCGTGCGACCAACGACGACTCCATCTTCAACGGCGTAGGTCGCCTGGCCATTTTTTTGCGACCAACCACTCAGATCCTTGCCATTGAAGATCGCAGTCCAGCCCTGACCGTTGATGTCCGGTTTCTGGCTGAAATCGACGGCAGCGTCTGACTTGGGTTTGGTAAGCGTCGCGGGATCGCGTTGGATCACTTCTTTGTTGCTGAGTAGCGCTGCGGTTACGGCGGGCTGAGTCACTTTTCCGCTAGCCGCCCACTCGGCCCCACGCTGCAGCGTGACTTGAAAGGCCGTACCGCTTTCGGAAACCGTATCATGGCCGAGGGTGGTATGAAACACACGTCCCTGCCCCGCTTCAATTACCATCAAGATTGGCTCGTGCTCTCCCGTTCCTCCCGTAGACTTGTCGCTAAAGGCTGTGGCCAAGACACGCATGTTCTTGGCTGGGCCGCGCAGTTCGGCATACAGTTCATCCTCGGCTTGTAGAAACGAAGCGGGGATGCCGCGAGTAATGGGATGTTCGGCATCGCGCACGACAACTTCAAATGGATGGCGTTTACCATGGCTACCACCACGACCAGCTTGGGTATCGCGCACGAATTTGTCATCTCGCCAGCGGACGTACGGTCCATCCTTCTCAGTTCGTCCACCCCAGCCACCAACCCCGATCATTTGATTGTAGGCAGGCCAATCGGGGAAGGAATTGTCGGCCGCGTGTACGGCAACCAATCCTCCTCCGCCATGCACGTATTCGACAAACGATGATTGCGTCGACTCCGACCAGGGCTCGCCGTTGTAATTGCTGACAATCACATCGTAGTCCGAAAATTTGGGTTGGAAGGTGGCCATGTCACCTCCCTTGGGAGGTGTTGTCATGACATTCACATCGAAGCGACCACTACTTTCTAAAGTAGCTTTGATAATTGGCGTGGTCTCTTCCCATTTGTGATTATTTTGACCATCGATCAGCAGCGCCTTGTAGACGGGCTCTTCGCCAGTGGCGATTGAGGACAAGGACAACACGAGCACAGCGCGTAGCGTGTGAGAGAGTGATTTTTTCATAGTCGATCCAGAGAGTTGGAGGGAGGTGACGGGAAAGGACATTTTGAATCAACGACAGGCCCAGTGCAACGACCAAACAGTGGTTTCTCAATAATGACTGGGGCTACCGAAGTGGTTTTGAGCTGGCACTGGCAGGCATTGTGGTTGAGTGGGGTGGCACTGGCAGGGCCAGTGGAGATCGCAGCATTGGAGCCAGAGAGACCAATCCGTTTGCTATTATTTCGAAGTAATGAATTTTACCCAACTCTGATACGCCATGACACACGGGCATCGAACACCAGTACCAGCCGTGAGATAAAGATCAACTCTGAGTGGGTGTTGGAACGGGCGCGGGTAGTGCTGGCTTCGGTTACTGCGAGGCGCTGGAGAGTAACTTGGCGGGGCTAACTCAACCACTTCGATCTTCACTGGCCATGCCAGTGCCACACATGCCAGTACGACAGCTATTTCCCGAACGATACTTAAATTCAATCGAGCTTGGATAACTCCGCAACAACATCTTGCATAGTTAAAGGGCGTTTCTCAGGTGACTTTTCTAAACAGCGCAGGATCAACGCTTCCAACTCTGGAGCGATAGTCACGGAGCCCAAGTCACTTGGTATCGGGGCGGGTTGATGGATTTGTTTCCAACAAATTTCAATCGAAGTGGAGCCATTGAAGGGGAGTTGTCCAGTCAGCATAAAAAAAGCCAAGCATCCGAATGAGTAGATATCAGTGGCCAGTGAGTCTGCGTGATGCTGAGCCCCCCCTCCCCTACCCTGACAACTTTCGGGACTCATGAAGGCTGGAGTACCGCAGATTGACTCATTTACCTCGGACGACTGCTCACGGTTTGGTTCCAGAGAGCCACTCCCACACACACTGCGGGCCAATCCGAAATCGATCAACTTGATCTGCTCAGTTGCCGAGCCAAGCTGCCTGTGGTGCCCGCTCACAACAATATTCTTTGGAGCCAGATCGCCGTGCAGAAATCCCTGCTCATGCACGGCGGCGACAGCCGAGGCAATTTGACGGAGCAGCGGCAACGCTCGTTGTTGTGGCATAGAACCATGCTGTTGTATCAGGTCCCACAGTGTCGATCCGGGAACGTGCTCTAGAGCCAGATAGCCACGATCCTCCGGCGTGCGACCCGAGTCGATCAGTCGTACGACGTGTGGATGAACGAGTCGCGATAGCACGTCAGACTCGGACCGCCAACGTTGTTCACTGAGCGCGGTGCGATTCAATGTCGGCAGTAGTTTTATGACAACTGATTCTTGTGTGGACGGATCGCGCGCCAAGTAAACTTCGCAGGCTGCGCTGTAACTCAATACTTCTCTCAACTCATACGGTGGGCACGACGGAAGAGAAGTCGATGCCATCGCGGGCCGACTCACTTCGACAATAGTCCATATTCCATACACGACGCCACCAAGTGCGAAGGTGACGAGCATGGCCATGAATTCATCGCTGTGTGTCGTGCGTGAAGCCCACAAGATGGCGAAAGTGATCAGCAGATAAACGCTCATCGCCAGCGTTTCCCACCAGCGCAAGGGGGGAGCCGAGGGAATACGACGACGGGCCCACCACAACGACAGGACAGCTAACGCGCCGCAGGCGGAGAGCGTGAGCCCCAAGTACTTCATCAACTGCAACAAGTCAGCCATGAATACAGCCACGATACTCAACAGGGCTTGGACTACCGTGGCGATTCGCGGCGGGCCACTAGTCGACTTGAAGATGCTGGGCATCACTCCATCTTCGGCCATCTTTTGATACACGCGTGGTCCGGCCAGCAGCATTGCAAACACGCTACTGGTCATCGCCAACACGATCGTCACGCGCAACAGCCAGCTTAAGCCGGTTCCTCCGACAGCCATGGCTGCGATGTCAGCCACATTATTCTGATTGGCGATCGATTCGGGGGATGGTGCGTAGACGAAAATGTAGTTGAGTAGTAGATAGATAACCGTCACGGCGGCGGTGGCGACTAGCATCGACTGAGGTACGGTGCGGTGCGGCTCGCGGGCTTGCCCCGCCACGTAAATGGCCGCGTTGAAACCAGTGTAGCTCAACGCGACCCACGACATGGAACCGGCGAGCACGGTCCAAGCGGCCCAATCTTCGGGCCACCACTGAGAACTTTCACCGGGAAGCGCCCTCCCCTGCCAAGCTGCAGAGGGAGTGAACCCAAAGGCCCAAATAATAATGATGGCCAGCAACAAAAGCTTGGCGATGACAATCGCATTTTGTAGTCCGGCACCGACGGCCATTCCAGCTAGATGACAAGTGGTAGCGAATGCAATCACCGCCACGGCACAGGCTGTCAGTCGCCAATCACCACTCTCGACTCCCCCCAGGCCATAGATGGCGGCACCCTGAGCGGCGACGGCAATTGGCGCGGTGAACCCTGCCACGACGGAAATCCAACCTGCCAAAAACCCGATGGAGGGATGGACCAACCGCGACAAAAACAGATACTCGCCTCCCGACAGTGGCAGACGTCGTGCCAGTGCGCCATAGGCGATCGCTCCCGCCATAGCCCATACGCCACACAGCCACCAAGCCAACATCACGCGCGCGGGGCTCCCGAGCGCACCTAAAGAGAATCCGCTGGAAGTAAAGACCCCCGCGCCGATCATATTGGCAACCACTAGGGCAGACAGTGTCAGCAGCCCAAGCCCCGATTGGGCCCGCGCTTCGTTGCGATTCGATTCAACCATTCTGGTACATCAAGAAATACATGAACCGCTTTCACTTGGAAACTGGAACGGGCTCCCGACTGTAACAAATTGGGCTCGGAGATGACAGTGGATGGTGGGTTGCGGCCATCAAGCTCCGCGTGATGAGCGCCGGCGATCATCACGCGGAGCTTGATGGCTACAATCCACCGTTTCGAATTTCAGCTAAACTGTCTCCGCTAAACGTTAGACCATAGCCGTTTTGGCATCTATATCCCAATACGACATCCACATTGACTATGACGGGCGAATACTCATGTCCTCCGCTTTTCCAATCCACTCCAGATCCATGCAGCAAAGCCTGCGTTTAGTATGGATCATGTCTGCGTCGTGCATTGCATGGTTACTCATCAGTTGCACAGTTCGCGCGCAGCAACCAAGCACGCTCCGCATCGGCTCCAAAAGCTTCACCGAGTCAGTGATTCTCGGTGAGATGCTGTGCGCCTTGGTTGCGAATGCGGGGAGCGAGTTCGATCATCAGAGCGAGCTTGGCGGAACGCAGATCTTATGGCAAGCCCTAGTCAAGGGAGACATCGATGCCTACGTCGAATACAGTGGCACGCTCTCCGAAGAAATCCTCCAAGGCGAGCAAATCTATCAACTTGAAGCCATCACCCGCCGCATAGAACAGGTTGGAATCAAAGCCACTAAGTCTTTGGGGTTCAACAATACGTATGCCTTAGGAATGAAACGCCAGCGGGCTGAAGAACTGGGGATGACAAAAATTTCTCATTTGCGTTCCCATCCCGATTTCAAGCTAGGTTTTTCCGATGAGTTTATCGAACGGGGCGATGGCTGGAATGGATTGAAGTCGCGTTATAAGCTGCCGCAGGAAAACGTCCGCGCTTTAGATCACAGCTTGGCTTACCGTGGCGTCTGGACTGGATCAATCGATGTCGTCGACCTGTATGCAACCGATCCGGAAATCGTTTCTTTTGATATGCAAGTTCTAGAGGATGACCTAGCCTATTTCCCACTCTACGAAGCCGTGGTTGTCTATCGCGCGGAGCTCGAGCAGAGCCACCCGCGCGTGGTCGCCGCCTTCCATCAGCTCGCCGGAAAAATCGACAGCACCACTATGGCCGAACTCAATAAAGCCTCGCGCATCGACCGACAGGCCGAAGCGCAGATCGCCGCCGAGTTCTTGAATGAGCATGTCGATCCTAGCATTCCCGTGCCTGATCCCACGACGGGTCTTTGGCGACGTCGCCTATCACGTTTCACCAGCAACAGCCTCGAACATTTGTATTTGGTCGGCATCTCATTGACGATGGCCATCGTGTGCGCCATTCCCCTGGGCATCTTGGCTTACAAGCAACCGGCTTGGGGCGGATGGATTCTAGGTGTGGTTGGAATTATCCAGACCATTCCATCCATGGCGCTGCTGGTTTTTATGATTCCACTGTTGGGCTTGGGGGCCAAGCCAGCCATCCTCGCTCTGTTCCTCTATAGCTTGTTGCCGATCGTGCGGGGGACTCATACGGGATTGAGTGGCCTGCCGAATAGCATTCACGAATCAGCCTTGGCTCTTGGCTTGCCAACCTTCGCGCGACTGCGGCTGATCGAGTTACCGTTGGCCGCACAATCAATCTTGTCGGGAATCAAAACTTCGGCCGTGATCAATGTCGGCACCGCCACAATTGGTGCGTTAATCGGAGCCGGAGGTTATGGCCAGCCGATCATCACCGGCATTCGCTTGGCTGACTTCTGGTTGATCTTACAAGGCGCCGTGCCAGCCGCTTTGTTAGCCCTGTTCGTCCAAGCCCTTTTTGGCTGGGCCGAGCGGGGATTTGTACCAGCCGGATTGCGCAATGCGAACTGATATTATTTCCGCACTTAATTCACGCGTCTCGGCTCACCCGTTCTGCAACCACGTCTCGATGGCCACCCGATTGGACTCAAAAGCCATATTCTCCAAGTGCTTGGCTGCTGGGCGCGCCCACTCAAAGTGCTCAAGTTCCTCCGGTGCCAGCTTCAAAGCTGCGGGGGACTCGACGCGGCACACGTAAAACAGATCAAGAACTGGAGCCACCACACCATGGTAACAATACGAATTGGGGTGGCTCATCAAGTACTCCGTGCCGCTGACCACCAGCTCCGTTTCCTCTTCTATTTCGCGGATCAAGGCGGCTTCGACCTTTTCATTGCGGTCAACGAAGCCACCAGGCAATCCCCACTTACCTTTCCCCGGATCGCGAGCTCGGCGAACGAGCAGCAATTCTTGGCTGTCGTTGACAATCAACCCACCGACGGCCGCCACGGGACCATAGAAATTGGCAAAACCGCAAGGTAGGCAGCGAAAAGGGATATCCCCAGGCGAGGGGTTAGCCGCTCCACAACGTGGACAAAAATGATATTGGAATTCAATCCCTGAGTGCGGCATGTGGGGTGGCTTTGGAGTTGTGTTGGCTGGTAATGTGGGTACAATTCTCGATTCGAACGTCGAGCAGCGGCCAAAACTGGTCATTTGTATAGTGAATCAAGCTTAACTTTAGCATAAAACGTGGGGAGCCGATTATGGCCCGTGAATGTGCCGTGTGTGGCAAGCAAGCATCGGTTGGGAACAGCGTGGAGATCCGCGGTAAGGCGAAGTACTTGGGTGGTGTTGGTACTAAGGTAACTGGTATTACGCGTCGCAAGTTCAAGCCAAATCTTCAAAATGTGAAAATTGAGCTCCCCAGCGGCGAGCACAAGCGGCTGAAGGTCTGTACGCAGTGCATTCGCAGCGGCGTGATTCGCAAAGTCGTCAAGCAAAAGCCCTTTGCCCTTCCCACCGCCAAGCACTAAAGAGCACGTCAGGCTTTCCTGCCTGACATTCCCCACCGTACGTCAGGCTTTCCTGCCTGTCACTTCCCAACGTACGTCAGGCTGTCCTGCCTGACCCAACTTGCACTCCACCATGCTCACTCGCGCAGACGTCATCAAAGTTGCCAGTCTCGCTCGACTGGAATTTTCCGAGTCGGAGTTAGCTGAGTTCACCGAGCAGCTTGCCAAGATCGTAACCTTTGTCGAGCAGCTTGGCGAGGTCGATACTTCGGGAGTGGAACCGCTGGCGCACCCCGTAGAAGTCCATTCTGTAGTGCGCGCTGATGAGCAACGTGAGGGTCTGTCGCGTGAGTCGGCGCTGGCGAATGCCCCCAATCACGATGACGAATTCTTTCTGGTGCCGCCAGTGATGGCTCGTTGATTGGAACAGCTTAGCATTGTGCGGAAAATAACTGTCGCGACTTAAGGTAGCTGCCGTCGCCAGACGGCTGAGAGTCGACGTTCTGGCGAACGTAGCTACGACAGTTATTTCCCGCTCGATGCATAGCGTTCCCGAAGGCCATTCGCAGAAATCGATCTGAATCTCGAAACTTCAAAGCGTGTAAGCATAAGACTGCCATGAATATTGAACATCTATCCGCGTTGGAAATTGGTCGCCGCATCGCGGCCCGTGAGCTGTCGAGTCGAGAAGTGACCACATACTTCCTCGATCGCATCACAGCGGGAAACGGACGAATTAATGCCTTTGTGCATGTCGATTCCGACCGCGCCCTGCACCTGGCTAACCAAGCTGATCAACGCATCGCCACCGGTGAGTTAACTTCGCCGCTGGCTGGTGTCCCTGTCGCGATCAAAGATGTGCTGTGCGAACAAGACATTCCGACCACCTGCGGTTCGCGAATGCTCGCCTCCTTTAAGCCACCCTACACTGCCACCGCTGTAGCACGTTTGCTCGACGCAGGCTTGATCCCACTGGGCAAGACCAACATGGACGAATTTGCGATGGGTGGGAGTACGGAAACGAGCGTGCAGGGGATCACACGCAATCCGTGGAATATCGCGCGGACGCCGGGAGGCTCCAGCGGCGGAGCGGCGGCCGCCTTGGCGGCTGGCCTGACACCACTTTCGATTGGCACCGACACCGGCGGCTCGGTGCGACAGCCAGCCGCGTTTTGTGGCGTATGCGGACTCAAGCCAACTTACGGGCGGGTCAGTCGCTATGGCTTGGTGGCCTACGCCAGTAGCTTGGATCAAGTCGGTCCGCTGGCGCATCACGTCGAGGATCTGGCCGCCTGCTTGCAGCTTCTGGCTGGCCATGATCCGCGCGATAGCACATCACTTTCAAGCGAAGTCCCAGACTACTCGCAACATTTGAACTCGCCGTTGAAAGGGCTCAAAGTTGGCGTGATTCGCGAACATGTCGAACACCCAGCCCTGGATGATTCAGTCCGCGCAGCGGTCGAGCGCGGACAACAGACGCTCGCCGACCTGGGAGCACAATTGGTCGACGTGCACTTACCTCACACTAAGTATTCGGTCGCCACCTATTATCTAGTCGCCCCGAGTGAAGCGAGTGGCAATCTATCGCGCTATGATGGAGTTCACTACGGCTACCGGAAGCTGGGGGCCACCAATGCCACCGCTCCGCTGGATGCCATGATTGCGGCCAGTCGCAGCGCGGGCTTTGGTACGGAAGTCAAACGTCGCATCATGCTGGGGACCTTCGCGCTTAGCGCCGGTTACTACGATGCCTATTACAAAAAAGCGTTGCAAGTGCGACGGCTGATCGCCAACGATTACCGCTCAGCATTCGAACAAGTTGACGTGCTATTAGGACCAGTGACACCCACCCCTGCATTCGGTGTCGGAGAAAAACTGAACGACCCAGTGCAAATGTACTTGGAGGATCTATTCACCGTCGGAGCAAATCTGGCAGGCGTCCCAGGCTTGTCCATTCCCGCCGGTTTCGATGCGAGCGGATTGCCACTAGCGATCCAATTGCAAGCTCCCGTGTTGGCCGAAGCCCAATTGCTGCAGACCGCCTATCAACTACAGCAGGCCGAGTTCTTCCAACCCAAAATCGCTAGTTAGCATTGAACAATCAAAAACTGTCCCGTTTTAGTCGTAGCTGCAGTCGCCAGACTGCAGAGAGTCCACGTTCTGGCGAACGTCGCTACGACAACTGCCCACATTCGGGCGAACGTCGCTACCACAATTGATTCCGGTCCATGCTTAGCTGTTTTCAACCAACGAAGACTTATCAGAGTTCACTATGCCAGAAGCTCCTTACAAAATCGTGATTGGCTTGGAAGTCCACGTACAACTGAGCACGCAGTCAAAACTGTTCTGCGGTTGTTCGACTGCCTTCGGTGCGCCACCCAATACGCAAGTCTGTCCAGTTTGCTTGGGTCAGCCAGGTGCCCTGCCGGTTATGAACCAACGCGCGATCGAGCTGGCCATCCGCACTGGACTGGCCCTCCATTGCGAAATTGCCCAAGAGACTAAGTGGGATCGCAAAAACTACTTTTACCCAGACCTTCCCAAGGGGTATCAGATCAGCCAATTTGATCAGCCGATCTGCGGTCCCGGCTATCTCGACTTCCCCGATCCTGATCGCGAAGGAGAGATGTTGCGTGGTCACTTGGTACGCGCACACTTGGAAGAGGATGCGGGAAAGAGTTTGCATGACGAAGGAGCAGGGAAAGCGGACAGCCGTATCGATCTCAATCGCACCGGGACTCCGCTGCTGGAAATCGTCTCCGAGCCAGATTTGAGCTCCGCCGCTGCTGCCAAAGCCTTCCTGACCGAGTTGCGTTTACTGCTGACCTATCTGAATGTTTCCGATTGCAACATGCAGGAAGGGAGCCTACGGGCCGATGCCAACGTGAATTTGCATCTCGAAAAGGATGGCCGAAAAATTGCGACTCCCATTGTCGAAGTCAAAAACCTCAATTCGTTCCGTGCGGTCGAACGTGCGCTGCACTACGAAACGCAACGCCAATACGACTTGTGGCAAAAAACGGGACAGGAACTGGGACAAGCTCCCAAGCAGACTCGCGGTTGGGATGACGCCGCCGGGGTCACCGTCGCTCAGCGCGAAAAGGAGGAGTCGAGTGACTACCGTTACTTCCCTGACCCCGATCTGGTGCCGCTCCAAATTTTGCCAGAAACGCTCACTCGATTCCAAGCCGAGCAAGGAAAACTCCCCGCCGAACTCCGCCACGAACTGGCGTTGGTTCATGGACTGAAGCCGTACGATGCCGATGTGATCGTGTCGCAGGGACACAGCATGGTCGACTACTTCCTCCGCGCAGTCTCTACTGGGGGGGGAGCAAAGCGCGTCAGCAGTTGGATACAACAGGACGTGATGCGGACGCTCAATGAAACGGGGACGGTGATCGAACAATTCGCAGTTGGCCCTGAGAGGCTGGCGGAGTTGCTGCAGGCTATTGAATCAGGGCAAATCGACAATTCTCGCGGCAAGGACGTCTTTCAATACTGGTTGGAACATCCTTTCACTGATCTGGCTGGAGCCAAGGCTGCGCTGGGAATCGCCACCGTGGATCGGGGCGAATTGGAGGCGCTCTGCCGAGAATTGTTGGCGGAGAATCCAAAGGTAGTCGCGCAGGTTAAGGAAGGGAACTTAAAGGGACTCGGCTCGCTCATCGGGGCGGCCAAGAAGAAAAATCCCAACGCCGATCCGAAGTTGGTGCGCGACATGTGCCAGCAGATGATCGAAGCCAGCTAGTTCGACTTACCGAAAGAAACTCTGTTAAAAATCTGTTCCATGCAGATAATCCACAGCAAGCTTGCTACAATTTCCGTCATCCGTCAGGCGGCGCGCAACATGGATCGCAGCGTCGCCTCAGTTTTGTCAGGAGGATGGGCTGTGGCCGATGATCATGCAATAGCTAGTCAAGAGACGACAACTGTGTCAGGAACCCTCTCTGGAAAAGTCGTTCAAGTTGACGACTTAGGTAATTTAGTCACCGACATCCCGGGCAGTAGCCTGTCGGGCGCACCACGTGATGCCTCGCTTCGCGTAGTAGTCGATGAACACGAAACCTATGGTCTGTTTCCGACAGAACATAGCCAACCCGCCATGACCTTGGTCGCCACCGTGGCCGAGGAAGGCCCGCTCACGATCATGTTGGTCGGCGATAGCGCCAGCGCGATGTTGGGTGTTAAGACTGGCGCGGCGGTCGAAGTCTCCTGGTAGAAACTCGGTACTGCAGCGTTGAATCTTGATGGCGACAATCTACGACGCTGGGATAGCCAACATCATTGGCATGCCTTCACACAGATGGCCGAGTACGAACCGCTGCTGATAGACCGCGCCGAAGGTGTCTGGTTGATCGATGTCGACGGACGGCGCTTGCTCGATGGCGTCAGTAGTTTGTGGTGCAATGTGCATGGTCACCGTCACCCGCACATCGACCAAGCCATTCACGATCAACTCGACCGCGTCGCGCATGTCACCTCGCTCGGGATGGGAAGTACCACCACAGCGCGACTCACCGAGCGCCTGATCGCAGTCACGCCAGCCAATCTCCAATGCGTGTTCTACAGTAGCGATGGCTCCAGTGCAGTCGAAGTTGCGCTGAAGATGGCTTTTCAATACTGGCGACAGTGCTCGCCTCCAGAACCGGAGCGCAATCTCTTTCTGGCGGTGGGGAATGCCTATCATGGCGACACGCTGGGAAGCGTCAGCGTCGGAGGCGTATCGCGATTTCATGCGATGTTCGATCCGCTTTTATTCGAAGTGGTGCATGGCCCCTGCCCCGATAGTTATCGAGTTCCTTTGGGTGTCCCTGCCGGTGAATTATCTCAGCACTACTTGGCACAATACGCGGAGTTGTTTCAGCGGTTTGCCGGACGCATTGCGGCAGTAATTGTCGAACCGTTAGTGCAAGGGGCGGCTGGCATGGTGATGCAACCCGTAGGATTTTTGCGCGGCCTGAGCGAATTGGCGCGACAACACAATGTGTTGTTCATTGCAGACGAGATTGCCGTGGGGATGGGACGCACCGGCAAGCTGTGGGGCTGCGAGTGGGAAGAGGTCGAACCCGATTTTCTATGCACCGGCAAGGGGCTCAGTGGTGGCTATCTACCATTGGCCGCCACCTTAACAACGCGCCGCGTGTGGGATGCGTTTTTAGGAGAGTATGCGGAGTCCCGTTCTTTTTTTCATGGACATTCGTTCGGAGGCAATCCGTTGGGAGCTGCCGCCGCGCTTGCCACGTTAGAACTCTTCGAGCATGAAAACACGTTAGCCAATGTTGCCGCTCGCGGATTGGAACTCGACGACATGTTATCCCCCTTGAAAACCTCTCCGGTAGTGGGAGATATTCGGCGGCGAGGATTGATGGCAGCGATTGAGTTAGTATCTGATCGCGATCGGCAAACACCATTTCCCTGGACCGCGCGCAAGGGACAGTTAGTCTGTCAAGCGGCTCTTAGTCAAGGCGTTTGGCTGCGACCGTTAGGCAACGTCATCGTTATCATGCCCCCCCTGTGCTCCCAGTCATCACACCTTCAGCAGATCACCGAGGCCATCGAGTACGGCTTGCAACAAATCAGCTCGACGCGCTAGCGAGTGGGTCCCCTGAGTAGCGGACTTCCATTAAACCAACACCCACTCGCTGGCGCGTCGAGCTGATACTGGGGCCGAAATCAACCCTTTCATAATTACTACCGAAAAGCATTCGGTGGCACAGGGACTGGAGGAACGCGAGCCGGTTCGTCGCCACCAGTGGCACTATCGGAAGCGGCTTCTGTACCCGAGGGACGTTCCGGTTCGGAAGCGTCGTCCGCTGAACTTGGCTGCGCGACAGGTGACCGTCGGCTGCTCGCCGCTGTGGTCTTGGCATAATCAGGACGCGCGCCAGTCTGCAGTACTTCCCAAGGCTTGGGATAGTAGTAACTCTTGTACATCGGCGGCATGTGCTTCTGGTCGTAATTGCCTGCTTGAACATTTTCGCACCACACCATCGCCTCTTGGCTGGAGGGTGCGATTTTGTGCGCAATCCAACCCGACAGATCTCGCGGGCGATTGTACTCGCGGCGATACTCGGTATGCGCATAGTAAAATGGATGCGGCAGAATATCGGGTCGCGGGTCGCAGGTGTGATTGAGCGTTGGACGCTCGGCGGAATGTACCGAGCCCAAGGGGACGATCAAGAGCAGCAAGGTGCTCAGAACGAATTTAGTGATTGCCATTGCGAATCCATCCGCGCTGTTTGGGTAAGGTGACGACAGTCAGCCCTGCAAGCTTCCCTACTCGCAATCCGGACCGGCCCTCGGTCGCTGGTTTTCCAGCCAATACGAGTATCGGTTGCCACTCAGCCTTCGACTTAGCGTGTTCCCTGCAGTAAAGATCATGCCGCTTATACCGCTTATTGGGTGCGCAAGCTAACGAGCATTCAGGTTATGCGGGCTAGCAAATTGCTGGCAAAAGCGACTAACCCTTCGACGAACTGTCGGGCATCGCTGGTCAACTGCAAATTCATTATGGCACTCCTACATTGCGACTGGGTTACCTAACACCTTATTTTCCACTGGTGGCCTTCGGCTGCCATTGATTACACGCTACGCAAACCTGCGCAGGTAGAATGAATTCGATTACTCCACGTTTTCCAAGTGTTCGCGGTAATGTTGCCCAAACCTTCCCCTGGCGGGAAAGTATCATGTAGATATCGCCTCACTAAAGTCAACTGGAGTCAATTGAATGCTCAAGAGTCCCTTTCCGGGTATGGACCCGTATCTCGAATCTCTGTGGCCGGAGGTGCACGCGAGTTTGATCGTCTACGCGCGAAACCAACTCAACCAACAACTACCGAGCGACCTGCAAGCCAACATCGAAGAGAATCTTGCTGTATACAAAGAGGACAATCAATCGTCCATTCGACCCGATGTTCATGTCTCACAAGATCTGAATTTTCTATCGTCGACCGAAAACGTCAGCAGTGCCGTTGTCACCGAGCCGCTGGTGTTGCGACGTGCGCCCCACCCGACGCGGCATGTGGAAATCATCGATAAAGACGGCCAAGTTATTACTGCGATTGAATTCCTTAGCCCGTGGAACAAAGTCGGTAGTCGCGCGCGCGAACAGTATACGCGCAAGCAGATGGCCTACCTCGATGCCGGCGTGAATCTTGTCGAAATTGATCTGGTGCGGCAAGGCTCTTACGTACTCGCCGCACCGCTCGAACAGTTGCGGCCTGGAGAGCGGACACCCTACTTGATCAGTGTCTATCGCGACGCGCAGCCGGAGCAGTTTGAAGTCTACCGCGCGCCGCTAGAACAGCCGTTGCCGAACATTCCGGTTCCGCTGCGATATGGCGAACGCGACGCCGTGCTGCAATTACAATCGCTGCTCGACCAGTGCTACCACGACGGACGCTACTACCGTCTCGACTACAGCGGCAAACCCCATGGTAAGTTCAACGCGGCGCTCACGCAGTGGATCAACCAACGTCTGCAAAGCGAGGGACGGCGGAAATCGTAAATCATTTCAATTCGACAGACAGCGCATCGCTGCCGTTTTCGGGAACCTCTATCTCGATACCAGAAGTATCTGGATTTTGGTATTTGCCAGGTATTTTGACTTTGGGTGTGAGCTTGAGGAATGTTTCCCGACCTGGCTCACCTTCCATCTTCTCAGCGATAAAGTTGACTGAAACCCGATGTTTGCCGGGAGCGGCCCCGTCGCCGGGTTCGTTCGTGCCCAGGGTAAAAGCTCCACCTTGACCGCTTTCTGCCGTAGCACCCTGTCTCTCCTCGAGAGGGTGGAAAACAATTTTATAACCCTCCAGCGGCTTCCCTTGATAAGTCAGAGTTCCATTAGCGGTCACTGTCTTTTCCAGGTCAACTCCTGGACCACAACCACTGAAAATTAGCGTTGCAAATATTCCAAACTTGAAAAAAGCTGGGAAGAATAACAACTCTGAACAGGAGTTAGGCTTTATTGTCATCTTCAATCTCTTGACTCCTCAGAACAATCTGTGGGTAAAAAATCTGGGTAAGAGGCTTCAGCGACCCCAGGCCTGGCTAGGAAATCGGTTGGGCCTTCGGCCCGAACTCCCCATTGAGAAACTCGGGGAATTGCGGTGCCTAAGGACTTATAATTCGGAAGCGTCAGCAACTTCCTAAATCGTTATTCGGGCCACGCGACGACCTCACCACCGTTTGTCGAACCAACCGCACGCCATGTCACTAGATCAATGGAGTCGGAAACGAATGTAATAGATCCGTCACCGCGAGCGAGATTCACACCGCCGGTGTGAAATCCTCGGGCGGCTAAGTGACCGTTGGTGATACCTGCGCAATCCCGAAATCTAGAATTTGGACCCAGCGTGTGATTGTAGAAGGTCGCCACGGTAAGTCCGCGGTAGTATTGCAACCCTCGATAGGCCCAGGCAGAAGTCGCCGGATTGTCGCATGCAGCTACATCATAGGTGACACGATTGGTGGCATTCCAACTGCTGTCAGCCACATTCGTGGCCACTGCATAGTACTCATTGCTCGTACGTGGAATGACCTGCAGCGAGCTACCGGAGCCTGGGTGTGGTCCGCGACGTATCTCGGAAAACAAAGCAGTATTGGACAATCCGTCGGTGAATTCACCGAACTTAGTTGCAGAGTTCCGATAGAACGGGCCAGTCTTATTGGCGTAGGATGCTTCCACTCCCATGTTCTGCATGTAGTCGCCATGACCTGCCCAAGCAAAACCAGTACGGGCCGGAGCTGTTGGACAAATGAAGTAGGGTACGGTTTGGCGAATCGCCGGTGAATTCAGAGCGTTTGAGTTCAGACTGTAGCGGAAGTCAAACAGCGCAAATAGATTGTTTCCCTCCATGAATGGCAACAGAACCGTGTGCGGCGTTGCATCGTTCACGAGAAAGCTCCCGGCGGGCAATTTTTTGAATGTCGATTCATAGTTGTGGACCGACAATCCAATCTGCTTGAGGTTGTTCGTACATTGCATGCGACGCGCCGCCTCGCGCGCCGCTTGAACGGCAGGCAACAGCAAACCAACCAGAATGCCGATGATCGCAATGACCACCAAAAGCTCGACCAGGGTAAACCCCGACACACGTTTATTCATGCTATAACTCCAAAAATCTAGGACGATTAATCACAACACATTTACAACAAGATGAAAAATAGGCTTGAAGTGAGAGAGTGCCCAATCCCAAGATCGCAATACAGTTTGGCAACGCAACTAGGGCACTTGCGAGAGTGTCCAACAGCTCTTTTGCTTGGCTCACAAGCGTTCGCAAAGGCCAAGCAACCAATCTGGATCGCTTTTCCAAGGATAACCATTCGCGATGTTTATGCAACGAAGATCTAAGCCTTTTCCCGATCTTTAGGTGAAGTGTAGCGAGCGGGGCAACACCAGGCTCACCATGCTCACGGAGCCACCTAATCGTAGAGTCTGCTTTCGGCAGATTGCCGCCACCAATCACCCAATGAAGATTGCGCTGACTTAATCCAGCTCTCTAGGGATACAGAATCCGCATAGTGCTGAGCCCTAAACTCAGAAGATCCGGTCAAGATATCGATCGGTGGACGCTCGAATTCGTATTCATATGGAGGTGGAAGCCACTCAAAGAAATTTGGATAAATTTGGGAGCAGGTGGCGATTAAGCCTAGGGTCAACCGCACTGAACGAACCTTTCCCGCATCAGCAACATGAATTTGTAGCCCCCCACAACTTTGACCGCTCCACTTGTCAAATACGGGACGGAAGCGCACGGGCCGCAGGTGTACTCCAGGAAATTCGTATTCGCTCAAGGCGTCTAACCACCTCCACGGATCGACGAAGGGAGCTCCCACGAATTCGAAGGGTAGCGTCGTCCCGCGCCCCTCAGAAAGATTCGTCCCCTCCAACAGCACTTGACCAGGATAAACCACCGCCGTTTCAAATCGGGGCATATTCGGACTCGGCAATACCCACGGCAGTCCAGTATCGGGAAACATCATCTCGCGTCGCCACCCGACCATCGGCACGCACTGCAGATCGAGCTGCGGCGTATGCCGCTGCATAAAGAGTCTGGCGAGTTCAGCGATGGTCATGCCATGCCTGAGCGGAATAGGTGAATTCCCAACGAAGCTCTGGTAACCATCTTCCAATAAGGGACCTTCGCAAGTGGTCCCTCCCAGTGGGTTGGGACGATCCAGAACGTACACTCGCTTACCTGCGGCAGCACACGCCTGCATGCAGGCCAACATCGTCCAAATAAACGTATACACACGAGTGCCCACATCCTGCAAATCGATGACCAGGCAATCAAGCGATTCGATCATTTCAGCCGTCGGACTGCGCGTCTCAGAGTACAAACTGTAAATCGGCATTCCCCAACGACTACGTATTGCGTGGGGCGTCTCGACCATGTTCGCTTGCTCTTCACCCCACAGTCCATGTTGCGGCGAAAAAACACCCGTTAGTCGCTGGCCAAACTTACGCTCCAACAAATCGATTGCCAGCTCATAACGAGAGTTGACCGAGGCTTGATTGCACACCAATCCGACTCGCCACCCCTTCTCGACCAACTGAGACGAGTCGAGAAAAACGTCTAAGCCAGTTGCGATTGAAGCCACCAGATCACCCCTTTTGCAGCGTACGGGAAATAACTGTGATAGCTACGTTCGCCAGAACGTAGACTCCCTGCGGTCTGGCGACCGCAGCTACATGTTTCGGTCTGGCGACCGCAGCTACGGGCAAGTCCCGACACTTATTTCCCGCACGATGTTAGTATAAAAGAAACCGCTCGCGGCGCTGGCTGAATTCGATCATCCCTTGGTCCGCCATGTCGCTCAGTTGCTGCATGTTCGCACCCTGCAATATTGCATCGGACGTTGCCTGATTTCCTAGTAGACGGTTGATGTGCTTGGTATCCCACACATCGGCATGGAAACGCTGCAACGCGTGCGCTATGCCTAATCCGCAACGAATGGGCTCAAAGCGACTCCGATCGATCACGCTGATGCCGATTCCGCGACATGGCTCTCCCGCAAACTTACTACTGTTGGGAGTAAATTCGATCGGATAAAAAATGGCACCTGCCAGTCCCAGACCGTTTAAGTATTGAGCCAGTTGGCGATTCTCGATCCAGGGCGCCCCTAAGACTTCGAACGGCGTGTCGGTCCCCCGACCCACGGAAACATTGGTCATTTCCAGCAATCCAATTCCTGGATAAAGGAGAGCCTGATTCAAGCTGCGCATATTGGGTGAAGAATTGATCCAAGTCAATCCAGTGCTCTCCCAGTACTGAGCTCGCTCCCAATTTTCACATTGAATCACTTCTAGCTGCAAATCCAAAGAGAGCTCCTGGCGAAACATTCGCGCCAGCTCGCCTGCCGTCATGCCGTGACGTACTGGTAGATGATGAAAGCCGACAAACGATTCGAGGCCGCGATCGAGCATGGGGCCAGCCACATCGACGCCATTGATTGGATTCGGTCGGTCGAGCACTACAAAAGTCTTGTTGGCCGCTGCAGCACTCAACATGGCTTCACCCATCGTCGATACATAAGTGTAAAAGCGCGAGCCAATGTCCTGTATGTCGAAGACCAACATATCAACTCCGGCTAACATTTCCGCAGTCGGGCGGCGCGTTTCACCATACAAGCTGTAAACCTTTAGTCCGGTCGTGCTATCTTGAGCATCTTCAACGCGTGGTATATCGACCGTTCCTTCGAAACCATGTTCTGGGCTGAACAGGGCCACTAACTCGACATTCTGTGCTTCATGAAACAAGCGCACGGTCGAAGCTCCTGAGGCGTCGCGTCCAGTGTGATTGGTGATCAAGCCGATTCGCTTTCCCGCCATCGGTTTGAAGCCATCCCGAACGAGTACATCGATGCCGCACAAAACCGGCGTCGGAGACTCGTCAGACGGTGACAACGCGCGTCCATCGACCTGCTGCAACACGGCCGCCCCGACGAGATTGGCGATTTGCCCAGCCAAAGCATTTACCGACCCTTTTCCATCGGGATGGACGCGATTGCTCAGGAAGATGAAGAACAGGTCTAACTCTGGATCGATCCACAATACAGTTCCAGTGAAGCCTCCATGACCAAAAGCTCGAGAGCTCAATAAATCGCCACGATTGGATGAGTATGCAGATTGCTTATCCCAACCCAAACCGCGCAATCCACTCGAAACCGGGTAGGCGGCAGTCATCGTTTCGACAGTTGCAGGAGATAAAATGCGTCGTTCGTCGCGATTGCCTGGGACGCGCAGAGTCCCTTTTCCCAACATCATCTGGGCGTAAACGGCCAAGTCAGAGGCGGTGGAAAAAAGCCCTGCATGACCAGCCACACCACCCATCTCATACGCTCGTGGATCGTGCACTTCGCCTTGAATCCATTTCCCCGCACGCTGTTCGGTAGGAGCCGCTCGACTGCGCAATTCCGTATTAGGAACAAAGCCTGTTTCCAGCATGCCCAGTGGTAAGAACATTTCCTGTTGAACAAATTCGCCCAAACTCAATCCGCTGAGCTTCTCGACAACCTTACCCAAGACAATAAAGTTGACATCCGAATACTTAAATTGCTCGCCAACAGGTGCCGTCAGTTCGAGGGCGCAGATTTTCTGCCAGGCAACTTCAGGTCCCTGCAGATAATCGGCCAATGCATTGTCGGGAATGAGCCCACTCTGATGGGTCAACAAATCGCGAATCGTAATGTCCTCTTTCCCGTGCGAACCGAATTCTGGAAAGATGTCAGTCACTTTTTGAGTGACGCGCAATTCGCCAGCTTCGACCAGCTTCATGATGCTGGTGGCCGTCGCCACCGGTTTGGTAATACTGGCCATGTCAAATACCGTATCGATCGACATTGGCTTAGTTTCGGGTTCCAGTTGTTTGTTACCGTACGCTTTGAGCCAAGCGATGCCCCCATGTCGTCCTACGCACACAACACAACCGGGCATTTTCCCAGCCTCGATCCCGCGAGCAATAATTCCATCCATCTTCGCCAATCGTGCTTCATCCAACCCGACACTTTCCGGAGTAGCACTCGATAAGTGTGTGGCCTTAACTTCCTGGGCCAACACCCTAGCCGCTGACCATTGCCGAGGCCCGCAGAGACGGCCCCCTTCGGGTGCAACGATCAAGCCTAACGCGAGCAACCATATCGACGGAGCAAATTTCATGATGGGATCTCTTATCGTCAAATTAAATGTGAAAAAATCATGGTCTGTTTCGAGCTGTAAAGGGGATGGCTAATAAACCGATCAGAAATGTACTTCCGGCTCCCAGCAACGCCAACCAGGGGACGCTAATGGACCATCCCCACCATGGCAATCCGAACTGCGCAAACATTAGAATGCAGAAGCCACAGAAGCAACTTACCAAGGCGGCCAACTGATTTGTGCGAGGCGAGAAGACACCTAACATGAACAGCCCCAATATCAATCCCGATGAGATCCCAGCAATGCGCAGGGCATTGTCAACGACGGCATCTCCCAAGCTGGCCGCTAGAATGCCAATCGTAATCTGCACCACTCCAAACCCGACCGAAAAAAATCGCGTCTGGCGAAACAATTGATTCGGAGACAGCTCGCCATGTCGTCGCGTCTGAATCGGTAACCAAAAATCGTTGCACAACGCTGACGCCGACGAATTGAGCGAACTTGAGAGAGTTGACATGGCAGCCGCCAGAACTGCGGCCAGCATGAGACCCACTAGCCCAGTGTTCTTTGGGAACACATGAATAATGAAATGCGCGAATATCTGATCCGGTTTGGCAGGAACATCTTCAGGAAAGTAAGAATAGTAGGCTGCCAACTGAGTCCCGATAAACAGAAACATTGCGAATTGAAGCATCACCACCACGCCACTTGCCAAGATGGCTTTCCCCGCATCCCGCTGACTACGAGCGCTCAGGTAGCGTTGAACCATCATTTGATCGGTGCCATGCGTGCCAATGGTTAGGACAGCGCCTCCGATAAGGCTTCCCCAAAAGTTGTAACTTTGCGACCAATCGAAGTCGATTATTTGCAACTTGTGATTCTGAGAGCTGTATTCCCAATAGGCTTCCCACCCACCCGGAATTGCAGACGCAATGATGAAGACACTGGCGATCCCACCAGCCATATAGATCACGAACTGAATGCAATCGTTCCAAACTACCGAGCGCATGCCGCCGAAGTAGGTGTACACAATAGTGACCACACCCACAGAGATAGCGCTGGCGGCTAAGGGAAGACCCACCAACTGCTGAAGCACCACCGCAGCCAAATACAACCGTAGTCCATCGCCAAGATTTCTGGCAACCAAAAAAATCGCAGAACCTGTTCGCTTGGTAGCTTCACCAAAGCGGTCACCCAAAATCTGATAGGCACTAAATAACGAACCACGGAAATAAAGTGGCAGCAGGATCCACACTACGATGGAGCGGCCCAGTATATAGCCCATTGCCAACTGTAGAAATCTCAAACCCGTTGGCCCATACCCCACGCCAGGGACCGACAAGACCGTCGCCGTGCTCGTTTCCGTGGCAACGATAGATCCAAGAATTGCCCACCACGGAAGATTTCGATTACCAAGCAAGAATGCTTCCAGCGAGTTGCTTCGTCCGCGCATCGCAATTCCGATGGCGATGGACGATCCGACCGCTACGAACAGAACGAGTTGATCTAGAATACCAAGCGATGTCAGCATGCACGTCTCTACCTGGCCTATGGGATGTCGTGAGAACAGTCGATGCGTCAGATTATAGTAGACAAATCACCATGATCCATCAGACGTTCAATAAAGTTCTCAACTCACTACTTCGTTGGCCGCCTCGGCAGCTATACCCGCAATCCGTTTTGGGTTATCTTTCCGCGAGAACTCCACTCATGTTTCGAAACCGTTCACGCTAGACTCGAGAGTAGAACAATTGTCCCCAATTGTTCAAAATTTTGACGGGGCTACACATTCCGAAAAGGTAAACCATTGAGGACAATGATTCTACTTTGATCCAAATCTTACGTTTACCGTGAACAGTTACGATGTTTCTATTTTTTTGGCGTCGAACCAAGTTAAGGCTACATCAAGGCTGCCAGATATGTCCCAACCCACGACAGAACTTCGCAATCCTCAAACGACTAAAATTGATAGTCTCTCAACACTTGAAATCCTGCAGATCATCAGCCGCGAGGACCAACTTGTCGCCGAAGCAGTCGCCGAGGAATTGCCCCACATCGCAGCGGCGGTAGATATCATTACCTCCAGATTGATTGCTGGTGGCCGCCTGCTGTATATCGGTGCCGGTACGTCTGGACGCCTGGGGGTACTCGACGCTTCCGAATGCCCCCCCACGTTTAGTACCGATCCAAGTATGGTAGTCGGCATCATTGCTGGGGGCTCGCGGGCGTTAACGACCGCAGTGGAAGGGGCAGAAGATGATGAACATCAGGGAATCGTCGACGTGCAGCAACAACAGCTTAGCAGCGCAGATACGCTCGTTGGAATCGCCACCAGCGGACGCACACCCTACGTCCTCTCCGCCATGCACTACGCGCGCTCGATCGGCGCAGCCACGATTGGCGTGGCGTGCAGTGCCGACTCGCTGATGGCGGACGAGGCCGACGTCATGATTACACCAGTGGTCGGGCCGGAAGTCATTAGCGGGTCTACGCGTTTGAAAGCTGGGACCGCTACGAAACTGGTCCTGAATATGTTGACGACAACCAGCATGGTAAAACTTGGAAAAACATTTGGCAATCTAATGGTTGATTTACGGGCCACCAATTCCAAATTGAAAGCTAGAAGTATTCGCATCGTTCAAGAATTAACCGACTTGGATTCTCAGGCGGCGCACATGTTGCTTGCCAGTTGCGATGGTGAACTGAAAACCGCCATTGTTTCTCACCAGTGCCAGCTTGATCCGGCCCAAGCTCGCGAGCGTCTTCGCAGGGTCGATGGTCATTTGCGGCGCGCCTTGGTCCGCTAATTGCCAGCCACACAATCACCGTCGTAGCAGATAACTTTGTCAATCAAATGAAACAACACACATGGATACTTGGTGTCGACGCCGGTGGGACCAAGACCGTTGCTAAGCTCGCCCGCCTCGTCTCCTCGGCAGAGTGTTTTGCTTCCTCGATCGAAGAAGTTGCTGAAGGTCGCGCGGGTCCCGGCAATCCTACTGCGGCGGACTTTACCCCAGCCACTGAAAACTGGCGGCGAGCCATACACGCTGCCTGTGAGGCTGCCGACATAAGCCCTCGGGAGATTGCCGCGACCTGCTTGGGAATTGCCGGTGCTGGGCGCGTCGCAGTCCAACAGCGGGTCTGCGCCTGGATTAAGGATCAAGTAGTGGCGACCGACGTGCATGTCACCACCGACGCTACCATCGTACTCGCGGCGCTCCAAGGAAACTTGGCCGCAACTCAGCTCGCTCACATGCAGGGGGTGGCTCTGATCAGTGGTACAGGTTCGATGGCCTGGGGACGCAACGCTAGTGGAATGCAAACGCGCTGCGGCGGCTGGGGCTATCTGCTGGGCGATGAAGGGAGTGGCTACTGGATCGGGCGTCAAGGTTTGCAGGGAGCATGCCGCGCGGTCGACGGCCGAGGACCCAACACTCAGCTCGTCGACGCATTCACCAGATTTTTCCAGTTGGATGATTGGGACGCATTGGTCCCCAGAATTTACCATCCAGATTTCAAACGCAGCGATCTAGCAGCGCTGGCACCCATCGTTCTCAGTCTGGCGGAAAACGACCCTATAGCCGCTGGCATAGTGGATGCGGCTGCCGACGAATTGCTCGCCCTGATCCGAGTAATTTCGGAACGACTGGGGCTCACCGGGACGGAGTTCTCAGTAGGATTGGCCGGAGGGATTCTGACTGAGTCACCCTCTCTGGTAAAGCGTTTGCAAAGCAGGACTGCTGCCTTACCTGCGCCCTGTCCGACACTACGGACCGTGCGCGAGCCCGTTTCGGGAGCTCT